>CAJTRG010000002.1:59667-210848 GCA_910578585.1 uncultured Mailhella sp. | reverse complement strand
TCCTTCAAATTTTTTATACCAAACAAAGACAATCTATTTGCAAAATACGAATAATAAAGATTTAAATTTAATATTGTATACAAAACAAAAGATAGATAATAATAAGAAAGTTGAGTTTTCTATTAAAGTTAATAAAATAATTGTAGATAAAAATTCTTATAAGAGAAATAAAACAGTATGGTATGATCGGCCTTATATAGATACTATTTCAGTCAATAAAGATGAAATTGTTTCACTTACATTAAAATATAAAACAAAATTAATGCTGCGAAATGTTTTTGTGCCACAGTTTGCAGCAAGTATTTTTTTGTTTTTACTTTCGTTTATCTTCTTTTTGAAATGTTATTTTTGGGAACAGACAAAAAATTTTATTAAAAAACTTATTCAATCTATTATGATAGTTCTTGAAAAACACGGGGAATGGGATACTTTTGTTGTACAAAAATATCGTGATATTGACGCCGTGTATAAAAAAATGTTTTGGACTGTTTTTATTGTATTGAATATTGTTTTTCTATATCATAATGTCCATTTTATATGGGGTAACCATGATTGGAATTATGTTATAAATGGTATGTGGGGATCAGTTTCATGGTGGAATGGGCGATTCACTAATTATTTGCCAAACCAATTATTGGGTGGGCGATTTTTACCAATTTTAACTGTTTCTTTTGCTTTGTTTGGCTATTCTTTTACGGGGATTTTGCTTGCTTACTATTGGAATATACAAAAAACATTTTTTAATTATTTGGTTCTTTCATTAGTTATTGTATTGAATCCGTTAGTAATGTATTGGGTATGGTTTGCTATAGATATTATTTCACATTTATGGCTGCCTTCTATTTTGATATTGGCATTAATTATATCAGAGAAAAAATCTCTTTATTCCTTTATTTTTGCATGGGTATTGTTTATTTTTGGGTTAGGAATATATGCTCCTGGAGCAGCAACTATTGCAACAGTCTTTTTGAGTAAAGTTATTCTTGTGTATAGTTTTGAACAACAATCATTTAAGTTTTTATGTCATAAATTTAAACGAACATTTTATTGTATTATATTAAGTTTAATTTCTTTTAAAATCATAATTAGCATTTTATTAAAATTAGGAAAAACTCTTCAATCTGAATATATTAAACCTAATTTATTGGGAGATTCTTTTAAAAAATTTTTTGAAATTATAACAGATTGTTATGTATATTTATTTCGTTCTGTGCCATTCTATGATAATACTATTGTAGCGTTATTGTGTGGGATAAGTATTTTTTCGATTGTTGTTTTATGCGGATATCAAATAAAAAATAATAAAATAAAAATGTTAAAATTATGTATTATTTTAACTGGAATATGCTTATTACCTTTGGCTTATAATTTATCAGAGTTCATTTTAGGGGATTCATTTGGGAGAGCTCGAATTCTTTTTTATGGATATATATTTTTAGGAGCTTTTTTTGTTACAGTAATTTTGAAAACTAAATTTATTGCTGCAAAAAATATATTAATAATATTTTTAATTTTTCTGTTACCTATGAATGTATATAGAATTGTAGAGGCACAGAAATTATGGAAAATTGAGTTTGATTCTCAGAATGGTATAATGGAAAGAATTGTTAAAAATTTACAGGATTCTGAATATTATAGACAAAATCAACCTTATTCTGTAGTCGTATTTGGAAATTATTCTCCAAAAGTGTTATCTTTTTATAAAGATCATATTAATACAATGGATACTTCATTTCTGTCTTCTGCTTCTTTTTGGCCTTATGGATTAGATCCTTTTCTGAAATTTTTTGATCCCAATTTAGATGTTGAACAAAAAATGTTTATTGGAACTAAGGGAAATTTTATGCTTTTAGGAAAATTTACAGATAAAGATACTTGTATGGGTATGTTAGTACCATATATTGATATCTTAAAAAATGAATTAAAGGAATGGCCTGCGAATAAATTTGTTCTAGTGAAAGATAATTGGCTTTTTTTAAATTTCAATAATAAAATATTGCATGAAATTGTATTGCTATTAGAGGATAAAAGAAAAATTATGGTTGAAAATAAATAGTTTTATAATTATGAATTTATCATTTTTTTTGGATTGTATTTTATGCAGGCTTACATGTTTTTATTGAATAATTTATTGTAATTTCTTTATTGACAATCAGCTGTCTAATTTTATGTTTTTGTATCTAAACATATTATAATTATTTTATTTTACTATTTTTATTGACTTTATTTTTTAGATTGATAAAAATATTTCAAGTTTTTGCGGAATTTGAGGATAACATGAGAAACAGAAGTCTCAAAACTGTCTTGCCAAACTTGGTTTCCTTGATGATTTTGCTGTTTTTGGTGTGGATTTTGCCGGTGAATTTTTATATTCAGCGCTACATACAGCATCAGGGGCAGCAGAACAATACTGTAGAAATGTTTGGTCAGCTGAAGCAGCTCATTAATGCCAATAACGAAGAACTGATTATTGGGGAGGAAGAGTTTAAGAACAGTTGTATTCGTGCTGCTGATACCATTGCGTATCATATGAAAAAGATTGGAAAAAGTTTTTTGGATGTTTCAAGCAGCAAAGAATTGGCTGAAAAAATGAATGTGGATGAAATCCATTTCTTTAATTCCAAAGGCAAGATTATTTCAGGAACACATCCTCAGTATTTTGGTTATACTTTTGATTCTGGCGAGCAGATGAAATTTTTTGCACCTATGCTCTATGATCGTTCCTTGAAACTTTGTCAGGATATTACCCCCAATACGGCTGAAAGCAAGGAGATGCAATATGCTGCTGTGTGGCTTGATGACGGCAGCTGTATTGTGCAGATAGGCATGGAGCCTCGCCGTTTGCTGCAAATCATGGCAGAGAAAAGTTTGGGTAAAGTTGTCGACGGCATGCCTTTTGATGTGCATGGCTATTTTCATATTCTTGATAAAAATACCTATGAGATTATAGCTTCTACAGCCAAAAATGCAGTTGGTACAAAGTGGTTTGATAAGAAAGAGCTTCCTTACAGTGAGGAAGTTTCCGGAACTTTGCACCGTGATTACAATGGAAAGCAATATTGCGTGTATACGCAGGAATATCAGGATGTTGTCCTGGTGCGCATGTATGATTCTGTCGAATTTTTGCGGAATCTGCTGCACTCTTCTGGCATGGTTATTTCTTTTGTTTTATGCGGAGCTGTGGCCATTATCATGGTATTGCGCTGGTATATTCAGCGTAAGCTCAGCAATAATCTGGCGAAAATTCTTGATGAGCTGCAGAAGATTGAGCAGGGCACCCTTGATGATATTACTGTGGAAACAGGTATCACGGAATTTGAGGAGTTATTGTCTTATATCAATCAAATGCTGAACACTATTCGCTTGAAGCAAAAGCATTTTATGCATCTTTTGAATAAAAGTGAAATTCCTGTGGGTTTTTTTGAGAAAAATACGTTTTACAAGCAAACATTTTTTAACCATAAGTTATTGGAAATTTTTGGTATTGAAGAATATGAAATTTTATCTCTTGAAAAGCTCGATGTACTCATTGAAGGAAAAATCAATGAAATTGAAAAGAATTTGGTGAGCCAGTCTGATAAAATTTATAAATATATTTCAAAAACTGATAAGTATCTGCAATTTGAAAAGGTTGTGGATGAACAAAGTGTTGCGTATTATATTGTTGATATTACTGAATTTTTGGAAGAAGCTAATCAAATCAAGAAACAAAGTCAGCTGGATATGTTGACTTCTTTGTATAATCGCCGCGGCTTTTATGAATATTTGTATTATCTTTTTGAAAATCCAGATGAGTTAGGTTTTGGCGCGATGATTATGCTTGATGCTGACGGGCTCAAAACCATTAATGATACCTATGGGCATTACATGGGTGACCGCTACTTGAAAGCTATTGGTGATGCACTCAAAAATGTGACAAAAGATCATGGCATAGCTTCCAGACTGGGCGGTGATGAGTATGCACTTTTTCTGCATGGCTTTAGCAGCAGGGAAGAGCTGGAACGTACGATTCTTGAAATTGCAGACGTGCGCGGAAAAACTTTTATGCAGGAAAAAACACGTTCTCATACCCTGCAGTTTTCCATGGGTTATGTTATTTATCCGGAAGAAGGCACGGATTTCCATGCACTCATTCGTATTGCTGATGAACGTATGTATCAGGATAAGAAAGCTCGAAAGAGCAGAAGATAATTATCGATAATATATTGATATTAAAATAAAAACTTGCCCGATAGAAATTTTATTGGGCAAGTTTTTATTTCTTCATTTATGCTTGTTTGGGGAAAAGCATAGTCCTAAATGTAGTTATACTTTGTTAGGAATTATTTACAAAGGCTTTAAATTTATCGGATAAAATTGTCCATGCATCTTCAGAAATTGCATTTTTTTGTTTTATCATGGGGATAATGTCTGTAATATTTTTTTGGATTGTATCTTTTAAGAAACTATGCAGATACAATTCATCATACCATAAACATTTGCGCTCCAGTTCAGAAAATGTAAAGCCCTGCAGGTCAATGGGCAGAATATATTCTGATCTTTGGACAAGTTCCAGAAATTCTGGTGCTGAAATTCCGGCAATACGGTGTAATGCAAGTAATATGTTTAAATTTGTATAACTTTTTTTCATAATTTCTTTGAAAAGAATATCGAGCAGATAGCGTTTGAAAAAGGAATTCCATTCAGGTTCTTCTTTGAAAAACTGGTTTGCATCAATAAGCTTTTGCAAAGCAATTTTCTTGGAATTATTAGGGTGTGTTTCCAAATTACCTTAACCAAACTAAGCAACACGCAATAAGGACAAAGTTTTTATACATTATTTGCAATTTATCATATCTTGTTGCAACCCTACGGCTTTCTTTTATTTTTTGAAAGAAACATTCTATTGCATGGCGTTCTTTATATAAATGTTTATCATAATCTCTTGGATTTATTGCATTCTTCTTAGGCGGAATGACAACTTCACTGTTTATTTCTTTTATGAGGGCTTCAATTTTTTTAGAATTGTAACCTTTATCCGCCAAGACGGCTTTTGCTTCCATTCCAAACAGCAATTCTTCGGCAAGCTTTGAATCATGGACATTTCCGGCTGATAAAATAATTTTCAAAGGATTTCCCAAAGCATCAGTCACCGCATGGATTTTGGCGGTTATTCCCCCTTTGCTTCGTCCTATACTTTGTTTTTTTTGTCCGCCTTGCGGGGCTGAACCGTGCTTATGAACCTTGATACTGCTGTCTAATGACAGCCATTCATTGTCGGCGCTTTCTTTAAAGGTTTCCAGCAGCTTTTCTAATGCTCCTGATTTAGCCCATCTGGCAAAGAGTTTATAATCCTCTGAGGTCTGCCTGCCTTACTTTTATTGTTTCTTGTCAGATACAAAGAAAACAATTTTCATTGTTCGTCTGTTATTTTTATCGTTTTCATAACTGCTTTATATCATAACTAAAAAACAATAAAAAGGAAAATTTGGAAACACACCCTAGACATAAGTATAAATCAATATTTTTAATTATCAGTTATCATATTATTAATTACACTAAATCCATGAGGGCGTAGGTGAGCTGGGCAGCAGCAAAGTCAGATACAATACAGTCTTTGCGGGGGGCAAGTTCGACCACATCAAAGCCAATGAGTTTGCGGTGTTCTACTGCTTTTTTCGCCAGATTGAGTGCTTGATACCAGCCAAGGCCGCCGGCAACGGGAGTGCCTGTATCGGGGATAATGGAAGGATCCAGGCCGTCCACATCGAAGGTGATAAAAATTTTATCTGGGAAGTTTTCAGGAATAAGATTTTCAGGAATAGGGTTTTGGCAAAGATATTCAGCGTCCCAGCTTGTGACGTGATGTTTTTTTCTGGCTTCATATTCTTCCAGACAGTAAGCCCTGTTTCCAAGCTGTATAAGAGGCAGACCCAAATCATCAACAGCGCGGCGCATAACGCTGGCATGGCTCCATTTTGTGCCTGAATATTCATTGCGTAAATCCGCGTGCGCGTCAAACTGCACTACGCCAAAGATTCCGTATTTTTCCTTGAGGGCTTTGAGTGAACCATACGTAATACTGTGTTCACCGCCAAGCAGTACAGGGAATTTGTCAAGCGCCAAAACTCTTTTGGTCGCCTTATAAATATTTTCCATAACTTTTTCAGCTTCATGTTTGCAGTCAACAGGAAAATGCGTGAAAATCCCTTTCTCACCGGGGCAGCTGTGGCCGTTAAATAGTTCCAATTGCTCGGAAGCTTCAAGGATTGCGTCAGGGCCGTCAGCTGTGCCGCCGCCATAGCTGACGCTTGCTTCGTAGGGGACAGGAATAATATGATAAAAACAGTCTTCCGCTCTTTCTGCCTCAACTTCTGAACCTAAAAAACGTTTTTCGTATTCTTGCATGATTATTCCTTATAATTGTTTTAAAGTTTGAAGGAGTTTTTGACTGGCGGCAAAGCAGACTTCATCTTCATCATGTTGGCTTTCAAGAATTTGAATGGCTTTTTCTTTGAACTGCGGCTTTGCTTTGACAAAAATACCTACAGCTTCATAACAGGTCAAACGCAGGGGAGCATGGTCACAATAATTGCAGTCTCCCTCTTTATCATGAATATAGGAAAGAAGCACATTGCCGTAAATTTTTGTCAGCTGGTCGCTGTGCGCTACAGACTGGGCAAAAGCCATGGGGATTCCCCAGCCAATATTGCCGGATTCTTCATTCATATGCCACATAAAGCGGCGCATGCAGATTTGCGCCTGTTCTTTATCTTTTTCAAAAAGATTGGCAATGCTGATGCCAATGGCAAGGCTCGCTTTATCAGAAATACTTTTTTCCTGCGGCAAACAGGCAAAAAGGGCATTGATTACTTCCATTTCCGGCACATTCATGAGTTCCGGCGGCAAGTAATTTTCTTCGGTAATCGTTGTATTATGCTGAAACCAGTTACGGATTAAATTTTTATTGGTTCTAAAGGTAGACATAGGTATATCCTTATGGGTATTTTTAATATAGTAGTAATGATTTTTTATAAGTCAAGTTTTTCTTTCTCGAAGAAAATTTTGATTTTTCCAAAAAAATGCTTGACTTTATTTCAAAAGCAAGTGAAAAGACTATGTTGTATTAAGGAAATCGCAACAAAATTTAATAGTATAGATTTATGCAATAAGGACTTGGAGGTCATAATGAGTACACCTAATAAAAACTTAGAAGGTGCTGTAAAAACTGATAATGGTGTAGAATTAAACGGTGTAGTTTTACAACCAATTACTGAACAATGCAATGGCTGTGACCGCGTTCGCACCTTTGAAGGTCAAGAATTCTGCAGCAGTTATGCTGTTCCTGCTAAGAAGTGGACTCTTGGAAGATGCAACTTTGCTACACACATAAAAGTAGAAGTTGCTGCAAAAGCTAAAGTTAACCCACTTAAAGCTTCTAAACGTGCTGCAAAAGGTCGTTAATAGACCATACATTTTTTTACAAGCCCTTTTTGAGGGCTTTTTTTTTGCCTTCTATTCTTTGCGTAAATTATTATTTGTAGTTATACTGCATTGTCTTGTTTTATAAGGAATTATTATGAAAAATTCTCTCATAACTGCATTATCTCATGCCCGTGATGAAGTTATTTATTTACAGCAATCGCTGACAAAGTTTCCTGCCTTTGGCCCAAATGAAGGCGGAATTGGTGAATATCATAAAGCAAAATGGATTGAAGAACTGGTGCGTTCCTGGGGTGTGACGGATATTGAACATTATGATGCAGTGGATGAACGGGTTCCCAGCAAAATACGCCCGAATATGGTTATTCGACATAAAGGGAAATCTGATAAAACAGTATGGATAATCGGACATATGGACGTTGTGCCTGCCGGCAATGAAAGTTTATGGCATACTCCTCCTTTTGAAGCCGTTCTTGACAAAGAAAATCCTGATATTATCCGCGGCCGCGGGGTTGAAGATAATCAACAGGCAATTGTGACCGGGCTCTTGATTTTACACGAGCTTGTGAAAAATTCCTATACGCCGGATTTGACTTTGGCGCTTTTATTGGTTGCCGATGAAGAAACACGCAATGTCTATGGGATAGACCATGTTTTGAAAACAAATCCCAATCTTATCAAAAAGAATGATTTAGTGCTTATTCCTGATTTTGGCACTGCCGAAGGCGATCTTATTGAAATCGGCGAAAAGGGCGTTTTATGGCTCAAGGTTGAAGTGAATGGCAAGCAGTGCCACGGTTCAACTCCAGATGAAGGGATCAATGCTTTTGTTGCCATGAGCGACATGGTACTGCAAATTAAAGATGTGGAAAACTCATTTACAAAACGTGACGCGCTGTTTACACCAGACAGAACAACAATTGTTCCAACCCGCCATAGAGAAAATGTGCCCAATGTGAACACGATTTCCGGCAAAGAAATTTTTTATTTAGATTGCAGAGTCCTGCCTGAATATAGTTTTAAAGAACTTATTGCAAAAATTGAAGAACTCGCCAGAAAAATTGAAGAAAAGCACGGTGTTTCCATTACAATAAGCATTGATAATTCAGAAGAAAGTTCACCAACCACCAGTGAAGATGCAGAAGTTGTGCAAAAGCTGAAAAAGGCTATTCAAACAACATACGGAACAGTTTGCAAAACCGGCGGCGTTGGCGGAGCAACTGTTGGCTGTGCTATTCGTAAGCTGGGCATTGATGTGGCAGTGTGGTCCAGTGCAATTCCCAATTATCATCAGCCCAATGAAGGCGCAAAAATATCCTATACCCTTGGGGATGCTCAAACCTTTGCCCAATTACTTTTTGAATAACTGCTGTTTGAAGAAGCTTTTTGCACAGGAATTGAGGCAAGTAAAATATCATTGCTTTTTTTTGCAATATAGCGTATTTTTTCCTTATTCCCAATAAGTGATGTACAATGCGAACTATACAGGTAATAAATTGTAAATGGTATAATGCAACCTTTTGGTATGCAATGTATTTAACAAAGATTTTGAATGAGCATGGGCATAAAAGCCTGCTTGTCACTGTTCCTGACAGCTTTGGTATTCAATGGTTAGAGAAATTCAATATAGATTATGTTGCACTGCCTTTAAATTCTCACTTGCCTCAAGATATTTTCAAATCTTATCAATCAGTTATCAAACTTTGCAAAGAATTTAAACCTGATATTGTCAATTGCCACCGCGGGGAAGCGTTTTATCTTTTTGCGTTTTTGAAGAAAATATTTGACTATAAACTTGTGCGTACCCGTGGGGATCAGCGTAAGCCAAAAGCTACAGCTTTGAATAAGTATTTTCACAATCACGTTGCAGATGCTATCATCAGCAGTAATTCTGCCATGGCAGAGCATTTTATTCAAAATATGTCTGTGCCCAAAGAGAAAGTTTTTACTATTTTGGGCGGTGTTGATACGAGTAAATTTTATCCTAATAAGGAAAATAAAGCTGAAATTAGAAAAGCACACGGATTTTCTGAAGATGATGTTTTGCTTGGTATTATCGGGCGTTTAGATCCTGTAAAAGGCTTTTATGAAACAGTTTCAGCTTTTCATCAGGCAGTCCGGCAATCTGAACAGGCAAAGAAAAGATTACATTTGCTGATTGCCGGAAGACCATGTGATTTTACTTCTAAAAGTTTAGAAAATTTTTGCTGTGAAAAGGGCATCTCTTTGGAGCATATCCATTTGTATTCCTATATTGAGGATATCAATAGTTTTATGAATAAACTTGATATGGGCGTTATTGCTTCTCTGGGATCTGAAACCATTGCCCGTGTCGCCTTTGAACTCTTGGCCTGCCATACGCCGATTATTGGTTCTCATGTGGGTGTTATGCCCGATATTTTAGATAAGGAATATTTATTTGAGCCAGGCAATATTGAGCAAATGGCGCGTATGTTTATTAAAGTTTTAGATGAAGATTTTCGCAAAAAGGCTCTTGATTCAACATTAGATAAGTTTTACGCGAAAAGTTTGGAAAAGTCTTTCTATGGCTGGACATTGGAAGATTTTTATCAAAAAACAATACAGGTATATTCCCATATACTTGAACAAAAATAATGAAGGATTGAATTATGATTGTAAGTTTTGCAAGTGATAATACGGCCGGTACTTCAAAAGAAATTATAGAGGCGATTGCTGCTGCCAATGAGGGTTATGTTAAACCGTATGCATTCGATGAATACAGTAATCAATCTGATGTAATTTTTGGAAAAATTTTTGGCGATGTCACTGTTTGCTATACCCTCAGCGGAACAGGTGCCAATGTGGTGGCTTTAAAAACTATGCTCAGACCCTGGCAGGGCGTAATTTGTGCTGATATCGCGCACATTAATACAGAAGAAGCCGGTGCTCCGGAAGTAATTACCGGTTCAAAGCTTTTGCCTGTGCCTTCTTACAATGGGAAAATCAATATTGCCAATATGAAACAATATCTTGTGGATAAAAATGATTTCCATAAGGTAAGTCCGCGAGTTGTTTCCATTACCCAGTCTACAGAAAAAGGCACACTGTATACCATTGATGAAATAAAAGAAATCTGTGATTTTGCCCATGAAAACGATCTTCTTGTGCACATGGACGGCTCTCGTATTGCCAATGCTGTGGCTGCTCTTGGCTGTGATATCAAAGCAATGACCCGTGATGTGGGCGTTGATGTGCTTTCTTTCGGCGGTGCAAAAAATGGTCTTATTATTGGTGAAGCAGTTGTTTTCTTCAATAAAAAACTTGCCCGTGATTATATGACCATGCGTAAGCAATCCTTGCAGCTTATCTCCAAAATGCGTTTTATCAGCGCACAGTTTAATGAATTTTTCAAAAATGATTTATGGCTTAATAATGCGCGGCATGCCAATAGCATGGCTCAGTATTTAGCCCAGGAGCTGGGTAAAATCAAAGGACTTTCTGTGCAGGAACCTGATGTTAATGCTGTTTTTGTGTGCATGGATAAAAAACTCATTGATAAATTATCCCAAGAATTTTATTTCTATGTGACAAATCCGGAAATCAAAGAAGTTCGCTTTATGAGTTCATTCCAAACCACAAAGGAAGAAATTGATTATTTGGTACAGCGTATTAAAAGTTTAGCAGAATAGGACAAAAAAAATGGCTGACGAAAGAATTTCATGGACTGATTATTTTATGAATATTGCCTATATGGTGGCAGAACGCTCCACATGTCTTCGCCGAAAAGTGGGGGCTGTAGCGGTAAAAGATAAACACATTTTAGCAACAGGCTATAATGGTGTGCCAAGCGGCATTGACCATTGCCTGAATGTGGGCTGTCTTCGTGCGAAAATGAGTATTCCTTCCGGAGAGCGCCATGAAATCTGCCGTGCTATCCATGCGGAACAAAATATCATCATCCAGTGTGCCATCCATGGGATCAATCTTGAAGGTGCTGACATTTACTGTACAACTCAGCCTTGCTTTATTTGCACCAAAATGCTGATTAATTGCGGAATAAAACGTATTTATATTGTGGAATCCTATCCTGATGAACTTGCTCTTGCCATGCTCAAAGAGGCTGGTGTTGAACTGATTCAAATCGAAAGACACACGGAAAACGAACAGAGTGAAAATGCATAGTGTTTTTATGAAGCGGGCAATTGAACTTGCTGAAAAGGGCAGGTATAAAACAGCTCCCAATCCTTGTGTTGGGGCTGTCCTCGTTTATAAAAATACTGTTATTGCAGAAGGGTACCATGCTGAATACGGCAAAGCCCATGCTGAAGTTGCCTGTCTTTGTAACGCTTTGGAAAAAGGAATTTTCTTTTCACAAATCCATGCCAAAGGGCTTTCATTTTCCAACCCCTATTTGCAGGAACAGCTTCAATTAAATAAAGATAAACAATATTCTGAAAAGGTAAATATTGCTGAATGCAGCTTATATGTAACCTTGGAGCCCTGCAACCATTTTGGCAAAACGCCTCCTTGTTCCCATGCAATTTATGAAGCTGGGATAAAGACTGTCTATGTTGGCTATTTAGATCCAAATCCAAAGGCAAGTGGGGGAATTGCATATTTGCAGGATAAAGGCATACGGGTTGTGACTGGAATTTGCGAGCAGGAATGCAAAAACCTGCTTGAAGATTTTTTGTTGTGGCAAAAGGAAAAACGTCCTTATTGTATCTTGAAAATGGCTTGTACCCTTGATGGAAAAATTGGCCCGGCTAAAGGGCACAGCCATAAAATCTCCGGCGAAGAATCCAAAAAAGTGACTATGCAGTTTCGTCAGCATATGGCAGAAGCCCATGGCGCTGTTATGGTTGGGGGAAATACATTTTTTGAAGATAATCCAAAGCTGACAGTCAGGGGAATGGATACGCAAAAGCAGCCTCTCTCCTTTATTATTTCTAAAAGACTTCCTGAAATTAAACAAAATAAAACAGGCTATTATTGTTTGGATGAAAAGAAACTGACTGTAATTTTCACTTCTGCAAAAAATGCTGAGGCAGTGGAAAAATATAAGCAGCTTGGAATTGCCCTTGAATTTGTTGACACAAACAGTGATACTGCATTAAATTTACAGCAGATTTTTCGAAAAGCATTTGAAGTCTATCATTGCCCTTATATCTTTTGTGAAGGGGGAGCAAAGCTTGCGCAGTCCCTGCTCAAAGCCGGGCTTGCGGATGAACTTGTTTTGTATGTTGCTCCGTATATTTTGGGTGATGATACAGCAAAAAATGTTTTTAGCGGAAACTCTTTACAATCCATGCAGGAAGCTTATCATTTTAAATTGATGAAAACCGAAAAAGCGGGCGAAGATTTACATCTATATTTAAAAATGGAGAAACCATGTTTACAGGATTAATTGAGGGTCTTGGCGAAGTTGTTTCTGTGCAGAAATTAGGAGAGGATATTCGTTTGAATATACGGCCTGATTTTGCGTTTAATAATCCTGTGCTTGGGGAATCTGTGGCGGTTAATGGTACGTGTTTAACCGTTGAAAAGGTGCAAAATTCCTGTTTGACCTTTTATGCCTCAGAAGAAACGCTTTCCTGTTCCAATATTTCCTTGCTGTCAGCCAAGAAAATGGTTAATTTGGAACGCGCACTGGCACTTGGTTCTCGTCTTGGCGGACATTTGGTCAGCGGGCATATTGATACCATGGGCGAAGTGACTTCTATTCAAAATATCGGGCAGTCACGGGCAATTACCATTCATTTTGCTAAAGAATGGGCAAAATATATTATCCCGAAAGGTTCTGTTGCTCTTGACGGAATCAGCCTTACGGTAAATGCTTGCGATTTTGATTTTTTAACGGTAAATGTAATTCCTGAAACATGGAAGGTCACAACTATTGCAATGTGGACGCCAGGACAGAAAATTAATATTGAAACGGATATGATTGGAAAATACATATTTCGTTCCCAATATATTGAAAATAATAAATCCCAAAAAAGTGCAATCACGGAAGATTTTCTTCGTGAGAATGGCTTTTTTTAGAATAAGAGATGATTATTTATGAGCATTTGTACTATTGAAGAAGCAATTCAAGATATCAAACAGGGTAAAATGGTTATCCTTGTTGATGATGAAGACAGAGAGAATGAAGGGGATCTCACGATTGCTGCTGAATTTGTTACCCCTGAAATTATCAATTTTATGGCTAAATATGGCCGCGGGCTTATTTGCCTTTCACTGAGCAATGAAATTGCGGACAGATTGGAACTGCCGCTCATGACCAAGAGAAACGGCTCTAAATTTGGCACAAACTTTACAGTTTCCATTGAAGCAAGAGAAGGCGTAACGACTGGTATTTCTGCCTATGATAGAGCCCATACCATTTTGACTGCCGTAAATCCTAAAAGCACATCAAGAGATGTGGTAACTCCAGGGCATATTTTCCCGCTTCGTGCCAATTCCGGCGGCGTGCTGATTCGTGCCGGGCAAACTGAAGGCAGTGTTGATCTTGCAAAATTGGCTGGTCTTACTCATGCCGGAGTTATCTGTGAAATCATGAATGAAGACGGCACCATGTCCAGAATGCCTGATCTGGAAAAATTCTCCAAAGAACACGATATCAAAATTGCTACCATTAAAGACCTTATTCAATACAGACTGCATAAGGGACAAGTTGCTGTAAAACGTGTGGCAGAAGCAAATATGCCTACGGCTTTTGGTGATTTCAAAATTATTGCCTATGAAAATTCTTTAGATAATTATACGCATATTGCGCTTGTCAAAGGCGATGTAACAACTCCGGAACCAGTGCTTATCCGTGTGCACAGTGAATGCCTGACTGGTGATGTTTTTGCGTCCATGCGCTGCGACTGCGGCGGACAGCTCCATACCGCCATGTCACAAATTGAAAAGGAAGGCCGCGGGGTTATTTTGTACATGCGTCAGGAAGGACGCGGCATTGGACTTGCCAATAAAATCAAAGCTTATGCACTGCAGGATCAGGGCTATGATACTGTGGAAGCCAATAATAAACTTGGCTTCAAAGCTGATTTACGCGATTATGGCCTTGGAGCGCAAGTGCTTGTGGATCTTGGCGTATCAAAACTTCGTATTTTAACCAATAATCCTAAAAAGATTATCGGCCTTGAAGGCTATGGTCTGGAAGTGGTGGAACGCGTGCCTTTAGAGCAAATGCCAAGCCAATATAATGAAAAATATCTGCAAACCAAAAAAGAAAAAATGGGTCACTTGTTTGGCAGCAGCTGCCGCCATATTCATGGCAATTATGGTGATTTTTAAAGGAGTTATCAATGTACCATATCAAAACTATTGAAGGATTAATGGAAGCAAAAGGCTATAAAATTGCCATTATTGCTTCCCGTTTCAACGATTTTATGGTTAATTCTCTTATTGGCGGGGCTGTGGATTACCTTGTCCGCCATGGGGCTGATAAAGATGATTTAGCAATTATCCGAGTTCCCGGTGCATTTGAAATGCCTGTTGTTGCCAAAAAAGTTGCTGACAGCAAAAAGTATGACGGAATTATTGCCCTTGGCGCTGTAATTCGCGGGGCAACTCCTCATTTTGATTTTGTTGCTTCTGAAACCACCAAAGGGCTTGCTCATGTTTCTTTGCAATATGGTATTCCTGTCGGCTTTGGACTTTTGACTACCGATAATATGGAACAGGCTATTGAACGTTCCGGCAGCAAAGCTGGAAACAAAGGCGTGGAAGCAGCTTCTGCTCTTTTAGAAACCTTACAAGTTCTCAAACAATTATAATAGGAAATATATGCAAAATTCTAAAAGTGTTCCCCGCCGCCTCTCCAGAATGAAAGCATTTCAATTCATTTATGGACTTGAATTTGCTGAAATACAATCTGTGCAGGCTCTTGAACAAAATTATAAAAATTTTCCAACCCAGGAAGGCGACGAAGAAAATATTTGTGAAGGCTTCACATGGGATCTTATTCTGGGCGTTTGGCAAAATTCTGAAAAGCTCGACGCCATTATTCAGCAATATTCTAAGAAATGGCGTATAGACAGAGTGGGAAAAGTGGAACTTTGCCTGCTTCGTCTGGCTCTTTATGAAATGTCTTTTCGCGATGATGTTCCTGCTAAAGTTGCTATTAATGAAGCTCTGGAACTCAATAAAATTTTTGGCGAAGAACGCTCACAGGCATTTATTAACGGAATTTTAGATAACTATTCTAAATCACAAGAAGAAAAGAAGTAAGCTGAGGTAACGTGTATGGCATTGCCAAATCGCTATGATGCAGAGTCCATTGAATTAAAATGGCAGAAATTTTGGGTAGACAATAATTGTTTTGAGTGTGAAATTGATAAAAACCGTCCTAAATATTATTTGCTGGAAATGTTTCCTTATCCTTCCGGCAATATCCACATGGGGCATGTACGGAACTATTCCATTGGTGATGTTGTTGCACGTTTTCGCCGTATGCAGGGCTATAATGTCTTGCACCCCATTGGCTGGGACGCCTTTGGTCTGCCGGCAGAAAACGCTGCCATAAAACATAATGTTCATCCTGCCAGCTGGACATATTCCAATATTGATAATATGCGCAGTCAGCTTAAAAGATTGGGCTTTTCCTATGATTGGCGCAGAGAAGTTGCAACTTGCCACCCCAAATACTATAAATGGGAACAGGAATTTTTCTTAAAAGCTCTTGAAAAAGGACTTGTCTACAGAAAGAAAGCTGCTCAAAACTGGTGTCCAACCTGCCATACCGTGCTTGCCAATGAACAGGTTGAAGACGGTAAATGCTGGCGCTGTGACAGTGTAGTTGAACAGAAAGAATTAACCCAGTGGTTCTTCAAAATTACAGATTATGCTGATGAGCTTTTGGCTGACTTGAAGCAGCTTGAAGGCGGCTGGCCTGATCGAGTTTTATCCATGCAGCATAACTGGATCGGTAAATCCATTGGTACGGAAGTAGCCTTTAAATTGGCAGACAGAGAAGGGGAAATTAAAATCTTTACCACTCGTCCTGATACGATTTTTGGGGTAACTTTCATGACCCTAGCGCCTGAACATCCTCTTGTAGACAGCCTTATTACCGGTACTTCCAATGAACAGGAACTTCGCGCATTTATTACGAAAATTCGCAATATGGACAGAATTGCCCGTCAGTCTGACAGCCTTGAAAAAGAAGGTATGTTTACAGGTGCGTATGCAATAAATCCATTTACGGGTGATAAAGTGCCAGTTTGGATTGGTAACTTTGTTTTGGTTGAATACGGAACAGGTGCTGTTATGGCTGTTCCTGCCCATGACAGCCGTGACTTTGAATTTGCGAAAAAATATTCTCTTCCGATTAAAGCTGTTATTTCAAAAGACGGCAGCAATTATGATGGAAACAGCATGGAAAGTGCCTATACTGAACCAGGCATTATGATTAATTCTGGTGAATTTTCAGGCCTTTCCAATGAAGTGGGCAAAGAAAAAATTGTTGAAGCCGTTGAAAAGAATGGTTTTGGCAAAAAGACAGTTAATTTCCGTTTACGTGACTGGAATATTTCTCGTCAGCGCTATTGGGGAGCTCCTATTCCTGTTGTTTACTGTGAAGACTGCGGCATGGTGGCAGTAAAAGAAAGTGATTTGCCAGTTCTTTTGCCGCTGGATGTAAAAACGCATGAAGACGGTCGTTCACCGCTTCCAACTTTTGATGCTTTTGTCAATACCACTTGTCCAAAATGCGGAAAGCCTGCAAAACGTGAAACAGATACTATGGATACTTTCGTGGAATCTTCCTGGTATTTTGCCCGTTATGCCGACGCCAGAAATGAAGAAGTTCCATTTTCAGAAGAAGCACTTAAATATTGGCTGCCAGTTGATCAATATATTGGCGGTGTGGAACATGCTATTTTACACTTGTTATATGCTCGTTTCTTTACAAAAGTTTTGCGTGATTTCGGCTATTTCCCTAAGGATCTTAATGAACCTTTTACAAATTTGCTGACTCAGGGAATGGTTTTGAAAGATGGTTCCAAGATGTCAAAATCTAAAGGAAACGTTGTTGACCCAACAGAAATGATTGCTAAATACGGTGCTGATACGGTTCGTCTTTTCTGTTTGTTTGCTGCGCCTCCTGAAAGAGATTTTGACTGGAGTGAAGCTGGTATTGAAGGTTCTGCACGTTTCCTGCAGCGTGTATGGCGTTTGTATACTGAAATCCGTAAGGATATCCATGGAGTACAAGCTTGTTCTTCCTCAAAAGATCGGGCTGATACAGAAACGGCAAAGGCATTGCGTCTTCGTGAACATGCCACAGTCAAGAAAGTCAGTGAAGATATTGGCAACAGATACCAATTTAATACCGCCATTGCCGGTATTATGGAACTTGTCAATGATATGTTCACCTATAAGGATGAACTTTCTAAAACGGAAAATGGCAAAGCAATTCTCTCTTCTGCCATGGCAACGGTTATCACTTTATTATCACCAATTACGCCTCATATCTGCGAAGAATTTTGGCATGATTTAGGCCTCGGCTGTTCAGTGAGTGCAGTTTCCTGGCCTCAATACAAGGAAGAAGCCCTGCAAAAGGATGTGCTTACCATTGTTATTCAAATCAATGGTAAATTGCGCGGCAAAATTGATGTGCCTGCTTCTGCAGGCAAGGAAGAAATTGAAAAAATTGCTCAGGAAGAACCTAATATCCAAAAGCATTTAGATGGATTGACTGTAAGAAAAATTATTGTTATCCCTCAAAAGCTTGTTAATATTGTTGCGAATTAAAATGAAAAAATTATCTTCATTATTTGCTCTTTGTTTGCTTCTTTTGGTGTGTTCCTGCGGATATACTGTGCAGGGACTACACCAAACAGCAAAAAATTCAATTTTTGGCAGTGGCAGCAAAAGTGTTTCCATTACCAAAATTGAAGATCCTTCCTTGTATCCATGGATCAACTACTATGTGACCAATCAGTTTCACACAGAAATGAATTTCAGAAAATTGGCAGTCTGGGAAGTTTCTGAAAAAGCTGATTATCATATTGAAATTTTACTGCATAAATTTGATACAGGTGCAAGCCTGACCGACGAACAAGACAGAACCTTATTGAGTTCTATCAATATTCAAATGGAAGTTCGTGTTATTGATACTCATTTAAATACAACCTGGACTTCCGGTATTTTATCTCATTCTGAATATTTCCAAAATCTTTCAGAAGAAGATGCAATTAGAGAAACTTTGAACGAACTGGTCTACCTTGCGTTCAATTCCTTTGAAAACACCTTTTAAGTGATATGGATCAAATAGCAGGTTTTTATTTTTGTCATTGTCCTGATATGCAGCTGGCGAAAGAATATATGGATAATTCCTATATTTCGGCCTTTGGTGAGACATGGATACAGGCTGAAAAACGCAATTTTTGGAATGAAGATATCCAAAATTATTTATCCGCACTTGATACTATCACCTTTGAAACAAAGAATAAAATTTTTTATATTCGCAATGCTCATGAATTAACCCTTGAGCAATGGAAAAAAATATCACAGGCGCTTGGAAAGCCGCGCCCTGATATTTTATCTGTTTTCTTTTTGAATAATGCGCTTGATAAAGGGAAGTTAAAAGTTCCGCAGTCAGTGCAGAAACTCAAATGTTTTGAGTTTGCGCAGAAGAAAGGCTGGATTTTTGAATCTCTTGGTGTGACCGACAAAAACTTTGTGCAAATTTTGAAAAATGAAGCAAAGTCAAAATACAATTTAACGCTGAGTAATGAAGTTTGTGCAGTTTTAAAAGATATTTTATCTCCTGATTATAATAGTATCAATAATATTTTAGCACAATTAAGCCTGGTGACGGATGAGAATTTGCAGGGGGAAGTGAGTGCCAATGTTATTGCACAGCTGACAAATTATTCGCCGGAACTTGTGTGGTTTAATGTTATTGATAAAATTGAAGCCGGAAAGAGTGCAGAAGTTTGGAAACTCTATTTTAAAGCTTCCAATCAAATTGACGACAGTTCTCTTTTTCCTTTTATTGCCCTTATGATGCGTGAAATGCGCACACTTTGGAAGATTAAGGCAAATGAACAGGTATTTTTACCAACAAGTCAAATTGCCAATAAAACCAATATCGCCGCAAAATTAGGTTTTACCAATATTGCTAAGATTATTTCTTTGCTTTGCTTTGCTGAATATGCTGTCAAAAGCGGCAAAAAGAAATCCGTTGAGACGCTGGAAGAGTTGATCAAAGACAGTATTAAAATTTTTACAAAAGACAGCAGCCAATTACCAACTTTGTACGCTGTCAATGCTGAGAATAGCCATGGCAGCTGATGAACCACATTTTCTTGGGCATAGACAAAGACTTCGTGAACGAATTTTGAAAAATCCTCATGAAGCCGAGTCCTATGAATTATTGGAATTGCTTTTAGGCTATGTGAATAAACGAAGTGATACAAAGCCACTGGCAAAGGATTTGCTCAAACATTTTGGCTCTCTTTGGGGCATCTTGAATGCGCATCCAACAGAACTTGAAACCATACATGGCGTGGGTGAGTCTTCAAAAATATTTTTTATTTTGCTTCGTGAATTAGTTGCCAGATATTTTGTTGAGCCCATTAAAGAAAAGAAATCCGTGACCTTAGATGATATTGCCATGCTTGCAAGGTGCATGCTTGACGGTCTTTGCCATGAAGAAATTTGGGTTGCCTTACTTGACAATAATAATAGACTGCTTAGTTTTGATAGAGTACAGACAGGAATAATGGACGCGGCTTTTTGTTCTGCAAAAATGATAGCAGAAATTGCTATTACGAAAAAAGCCAGTGCCCTTGTTCTTATCCATAATCATCCCGGTGGTGTGACAAAAGCTTCCTGGGCTGACAGAGAAACAACTCTTCATATTCAAAAAGTAATGAAGCTTATGGGCATACGTTTGCTTGACCATTTAATCATTGCAGACGGCAAAGTAATCAGCCTTGCGAATAATCACTTACTTGATGAAAATGAAACAATACTGAATGATAACGAGAAAAGTATACTATAGGATATAACCATGGTTAAGAAAAAAGATGATGAACTTTTAGAGCCTGTGGATAAACCCAAAAAACGGGGCAGACCTCGCAAGAATAAGGCTGTTTCTGATGCTGTGCAGGAAGTTGCAAAAGCAGCAGCAGAGTCTCAGGAAGAGCAGGATGAATTTTTAATCAATGATGAAGCTTTATTAGAACAAGTTCCTCATCAAATTGGTTTATTGTCTTTGCGTGAAAATGTGCTTTTCAATTCTATGATTATGCCTATTTATGAAACCCGTGAAACAGGCATAGAAGTTATTGAAAATGCCTATAACAGTTCAAAATTCATATTTATTTCAGCGCAAAAAGATATTTCCATTGAGAATCCAAAAGTCAGTGATTTGTATGAAATTGGCACTGTTGGACTTATTTTGCGCATGATAAAGATGCCTAACGGCCATATCAAGGCTCTTATTCAAGGCATTAGCCGGGCAAAATGTTTGGGGGAAGTTGCCAAAGCAGATTATCCCCAAGTATTTATTGACTTAATTAAAGAAAAAAATGTTGAAATTACGCCGGAAGTAATTGCTTTAACTCGGCTTGCAAGGGAATACAGCGAAAAGATACTCCAGCTGCGCGGTGTGCCCATTGCTGAGATTATGTCTATTCTCATGCAGGTGGAAGAACCCGGCAAGCTTGCGGATTTAATTGCTTCCAATATGCGGATAAAAGCTGACGAAGCGCAAATTATGCTTGAATGCCTCGACCCTGTTGAGCGCCTGCAAATTATTATTAAACATTTGCTGAAAGAAGTTGAAATCGCCGATTTACAGGCAAAAATCCAAAATATTGCCCGTGAGGGAATGGATAAAGCTCAAAAGACCTATTATCTTCGTGAACAAATCAAAGCTATTCGCACAGAACTTGGCGAAAATGCCAATATGGATGAAGAGCTGGATACCTTGCGGGAAAGCATTGAAAAAATAGGACTGAGCAAAGAAGCCAAGAAAGAAGCGCAAAAGCAGCTTTTCAGGCTATCCAATATGGGCTTTGATTCAGCTGAAGCCAATGTGGTGCGTACCTATCTTGACTGGCTGGTGGAACTTCCCTGGAAGAAAACAACCAAGGATGTTTTAGATATTGTCAAAGCAAAGACAGTGCTTGATGCTGACCATTACGGACTGACCAAAATCAAAGACAGAATTTTGGAATTTTTGAGCGTGCGAAAACTTAATCCACAGTCAAAAGCCACAATTTTGTGCTTTGTAGGGCCTCCAGGGGTTGGTAAAACGTCTTTGGGCCGTTCCATCGCCAAAGCCATGAACAGAAAGTTTCAGCGCATTTCCCTTGGCGGTATGCGCGATGAAGCGGAAATTCGCGGACATAGACGTACCTATGTGGGTGCAATGCCCGGACGTATTATCCAAGCCATGAAAAATGCCGGAACAAAAAATCCTGTTATCCTGCTTGATGAAATTGATAAGTTAGGCAATGATTTTAGAGGCGACCCCAGTTCTGCACTTTTAGAGGCACTTGATCCGGAACAAAACAGCCATTTCAGCGACCACTATTTGAACGTTGAATTTGACTTATCCAAAGTTTTATTTCTCTGCACAGCCAACAGCACGGATTCCATTCCGCAGGCTCTTCGCGACAGAATGGAAATTATTCGTATTTCCGGCTATACGGAGCTTGAAAAACTTGCTATTGTCAAATCCTATATTCTCAAACGGCAAATAAAAGATAATGGACTGACACCAAAGCAAATTAAAATCAGTGACGCGTCCATAAAGAAAGTTATTCGTGAATATACACGTGAAGCTGGCTTACGGAATTTGGAACGCGAAATTGCATCCATTTGCCGCAAAGTGGCACGAAAAGTTGCTGAAAATGAAATTGCTTCCAGTTCTGTGACTCCTAAAATGGTGGAAGAACTGCTGGGAGCTCCTCGTTTCCTGGAAGAAGAACGGGAAAAGCATTTACTTCCCGGCGTTGCCACAGGTCTTGCCTGGACACAGGCAGGCGGCGATGTTCTCTTTGTCGAAGTTTCCAAAATGAAAGGAAAGGGCAATGTGCAGACCACAGGACAGCTCGGCGATGTAATGAAAGAAAGCTGCCAGGCGGCAGTGACCTATATTCGCAGCCATACGGAGCAGCTCAATGTTGAAGAAGATTTTCATGAAAAATATGATCTTCACGTTCACGTTCCGGAAGGAGCAGTGCCAAAAGACGGGCCTTCTGCCGGCGTAACCTTGTTTACTGCTATTTTATCTGCTTTGCTCAATTGTTCTGTACGAGCAGACTATTGCATGACAGGTGAAATAACCCTGCGTGGACGTGTGTTGCCGGTTGGCGGTATCAAGGAAAAAATTCTTGCTGCTGTAACGCGCGGACTTAAAAACGTAATTATTCCAAAGCAAAATGTTAAGGATTTAGAAGACATTCCTGCTGAGTTACTGGAAAAAATTGAAGTCCACCCCGTCAGCCATGTGGATGAAGTGAGAAAATTAGTATTATAAAACTATAAATTGTATAAAATAAAGCCCCTTTGTGTTTCATCTGCAAAGGGGCTTTTCTTATTCATGAAAGTGTTTTGTGATTTCTTCTTTATCAGTTATTCCGCTGGCTAAAAGCACTGCCAGTTTTATGCGAGCTTTTTTCGCTGAATAATCAAAAGCGGGAATTGCACCAAATTCAATTAATCTTGGTAATCCTCCAGAAAAATTATACAAAGGAGCAACAGAACCAGCAGCACAATCAGAAGTGATTAGTATATAACATCCTGAATTAATAAGGCTTTTGATGTTATTGGCAAGTTCTTCGGTTACATTACCGCGTCCAAAAGCCTCTATAATAATAGCCTGATATTTCAGCTCGTTATAAAATTTCAGGATATCACCGGTACAGTCAAGGCTTGCCTTATAAATATCAATTCGCGGAAAGTTTCTTTGTACGCTAAAATGCTCTTGCCTGGCTGGAATTTGCATGATTGAGATTTTTTTATTGTCAACAGTGCCAAGCATGCCATAGTGAGAAGTTTGAAAGGCATGCAAAAAATAGGTATGGGATTTATGTACATAACGCGGCATAAACAGCGCTTGATTGAATAACACAAGGACGCCTAAATTTTGTGTATTCGGAGAAACAACTGCCCAAATGGCGTCTTGTAAATTTGCCAGAGCGTCATTGCCAACTTCATCACTGGAACGCTGTGAACCTGTGACGATTACAGGTCTCATTTCATTTTGTGGATAGCAAAGACTCAAAAAATATGCACTTTCTTCCAACGTATCTGTACCATGGGTAATAATGATTCCACAAGTATCATTGTCTTTAAAAATATTACTAATACAAATAGTTATTTGGTATAAAATCTCAAAAGACATGAGCGAACTGTCTATTGCTGCCAAATCATGGAATACAAATTCATAGTTAGAAGGGCAGTGCAGGGTATCCACAAGATTATCCATTGCAATTTTACCTAAATCAACACCTTGATTTTGAGCATGCTTTGCAGAAATTGTTCCGCCAGTGGTAATAATGTGAATTTTTTTCATATAATTCTCTATATTAATTATCTATGATTGTAACTTTTGTGCGAGGAGCATTTTCACGGAATAATTGTACAGAAAGCGCTTTTCCCGTATTATCGTCTAAATCCATGAGAAATCCATTTAATGCCCCTTGTCCTGTAGCCTTTTTAAAACTTGAAGGACGTTTAGTCAGAAAACGGGGAAGTACTGATTCAAAGCTCATGCCAAGGCAGGACAGTTCAACGCCGCACATGCCTAAATCTGTCAAGTATGCCGTGCCATTAGGTAAAATTTGCGCGTCAGCCGTTTGTACGTGGGTATGGGTTCCAAAGACAGCACTTACTTTACCGTCCAGTGCATAGCCCATGGCTTTTTTCTCGCTTGTAGCTTCCGCATGAAAGTCTACAAAGCGAAAAATTATATCATCATCTAGGGAATTCACAAAATCAAAAGCGCTTTGAAACGGGCAAGGCAAGGATTCCATAAAGGTTGTTCCCTGAATGTTGAGTACGGCAATTTTTCGGCCGTCTGCCAAAGTATAAATATGAGCGCCTCGTCCTGGGGCAGGAGCAGGAAAATTTTGCGGACGAAGCACACGTTCTTCTGTATTAAATTTATTGTATACTTCACTGTTTTTCCAGCTGTGATTGCCGCCAGTAATGCAATCGATTTTGGCATTGAGCAATTCATTTATGGTTGAGCTGGTAATGCCGACACCTCCGGCACTATTTTCACCATTGGCAATGACAAAATCTATTTGTAATTCTTCTTTTAAATAAGGGATACGGCTTTTGATTGCCTGTCTGCCAATACTGCCACAGACATCTCCAAGTGCTAAAACTCTCATTGTTGATCCTGTTATTGAATTATATGTGATAGGTATAAAGAGAAAATTTGCATGAGGCAAGCGTTAAAATACACTTCTTACGCTGTTAACCTTTGCATAATAAGTGATTTGAATGCTTCAATTTCTTTTGTATCCGGCAAAGTGGAAAGAATAGTTTGTATATAGTTATGTTCCTTAAGAATTTTTATACTTTCTGAATAGTTAAAAACAAATAACCAGGCACAGACAACTATTTTAAAATCATTGACATAAACAATATCTGTATATTTTAATTCCTTTTTTTGCATTGCCTGCTCTAATAAATGCGGAGAATAAAGAAGTGGCTCATCTTTGGCATTTAATAAGACGCCTTCCTTTTCCGGTAAACTTGCCGTAAAATTTTCCGTTAATACGCGTAAAATATCAATTTTATCTGCATCGCGAATAATTTTGCATAAATCTTGATAAAGAGCGGGGAGTTTATGAGGCAGTTTCAATTTATTATGCAAGATAATTGCTGTTAAAATTTTTTTTTGAATATATACTGGTTCCTGCAAAATTTGTCTATGTTTTTTCAAAACCCGAACAGCAATATTGGCATGGTCTTCACTTTTTTTGTCTAAAAAGGTTTGATATTTTTCATATTGCAGGAAACGTCCAATATCATGATAGAGGGCAATTAATTTTGCACAATAAGTGTCTTCATCTGATAAGGATAGATTTTGAATAATTTGTTCTGTATTTTTAACAACACGAAAAGTGTGATCTTTTTTCATCACTAAACAAGGTTCAAGTGTTTTTTGAAAAAATGGTTCAATATAGGATAAAAAACTTTGTTCGTGGAGTGTATAGTTATTTTGCATGATCATCACTGTTTTCTTGACTGGTTTCGCTAATATTTTTCCATAAATTTTTTCTTAAAATTCCTTTTGGCCCGTATAAAAATCTCAAGAAAAAAATAAAAAGAAAACACACAGCAAACATAAGGAACATGGTCATAAATTTTGTTCCCAAAATTTCTGTAAAATTCATAATTCACCGAAATAAATAGATATTTTGTGTAATTTTTTCAAAATTTCTTGATAAAGTCAAGAATTATTAAGCTTGAAAAAAAAAATTTTTTGGCATAAAAAATAACGAGGAGTTATTTATGTCTTTTGTTCATTTACATTGCCATACTGAATACAGTTTACTTGACGGTGCAATTCGCATTAATGATTTAACCAAAAAAGCAAGCAGCTTAGGCATGCCTGCTGCCGCTATTACTGACCATGGCAATATGCATGGGGCAGCATATTTTTATATGTCTTGTAAAGATTATGGCATTACTCCTATTTTGGGCTGTGAAGTCTATGTTGCCCGTGACCATACTGACAGTACCAGTGATCTTGCCAGAATTCGGCATCACCTTATTTTGTTGGCAAAAAATAAAGTTGGTTATCAAAATTTAATTGCCCTTGTCAGCAAAAGTTTTGTGGACGGATATTATTATAAACCTCGTGTGGATAAGGGGTTGTTAAAACAATACAGTGACGGCATTATTGCTCTTTCTGCCTGTATTGCTGGTGAAATTCCACGGACACTGCGCGCTAATAATGCCTTTATCAAGGGTGGTGGCACATTTACTGACGCAATCAATATTGCCAAAGAATACGCAAGTATTTATCCCGACAGATTTTACCTTGAAGTGCAGTCCAATACTCTTCCGGAACAAAGTCTGGTCAATGAAAAACTCTATGAATTAGCCCATGAAACCAAGCTTCCTCTTGTTGCCACAAACGACTGCCACTATTTGAACAGAGATGATGTGGAAGCCCATGATATTTTGCTTTGCGTGCAGCAGCAACGCACAGAATTTGATGAAAATCGCTGGAAATTTGATGCAAAAGATTTGTATTATAAAACACCGGATGAAATGATACAATCTTTCCCTGATCATCCTGAAGCTATTGAAAATACCTTGAAAATCGCTGATGAATGCAAGGGCTTGGAGATTCAATTAAAGACGCCTCCTTATCATTTTCCTGTCTATGATCTTCCCGAGGGCATGACCCTTGAAACTGAATTTAAAAAGCTTGCACGCGAGGGCCTTGAAAGACGTCTTGAAAAGCATCCAAAACGGGATACGCTTGACGTTAATTTGTATAGAGAGCGCCTTGAAATGGAGCTTAAAGTTATTTGTGACATGGGCTTTCCCGGTTATTTTCTGATTGTGCAGGACTTTATCAACTGGGCGAAAGATCATGGTATACCTGTTGGACCGGGACGTGGTTCAGCGGCTGGTTCCATTGTAGCCTGGTCACTTCGTATTACCAACCTTGACCCTATTCCCTATCATTTGTTTTTCGAACGTTTCCTCAATGTGGAACGTGTTTCCATGCCTGATATTGACGTAGATTTTTGCGAAGATCGGCGTCTTGAGGTTGTGGAATATGTTTCCCAGAAATATGGACGGGATAAAGTAGCGCAAATTGCTACCTTTGGGAAAATGAAGGCTAAAGCGGTTATCCGCGACGTGGGACGTGCCATTGGCTTGTCTTTTCAGGATACAAGCCGAATTTGTAAGATTTTAGGTGATGATTTAGGCATTACCCTTGAAAAATCCCTTGCCAACAACAGTGAATTTAAAGCTGAATATGATAAAAATCCTGCTTCTAAACGGCTTATTGATATTTGCCTTCGTTTAGAGGGACTTTCTCGGCATGCTTCAACGCACGCTGCGGGCGTTGTTGTTTCAGATAAGCCCATGCATGAATATTTGCCCCTTTTCATTCGTGCAGACAAAAGCAACAAGAAAGAACTGATTACGCAGTTTGATATGAAGGTCGTGGAAAAAGTTGGCTTGGTAAAGTTTGACTTTTTGGGCCTTCGCACCATTACCATGATTGACAAAGCAATTAAAAATATTGCTCGGCAGGGTAAAACTCCTCCAGATTTAGATATACTTCCTTTTGATGACCCGCAAATTTATGATTTGTATGCAAAAGGTGATACTGACGGGGTTTTCCAGGTGGAAAGTACCGGTATGCGTAAATATCTGCGTATGCTTCGTCCAACTTGCTTTGAAGATTTGATCGCTATGCTTGCCCTGTATCGCCCAGGGCCGCTCAATTCTGGTATGGTTGATGAATTCTGTAAACGTAAACACGGAGAAGTGGAAGTTACCTATCCTTTGCCTGAACTGGAACAATGCCTGAAAGATACCTACGGCGTTATTGTGTATCAGGAACAGGTTATGCAGATTGCGCAAATTACAGCGCAATATACGCTTGGCGGCGCGGACTTGCTCCGTCGTGCCATGGGTAAGAAAAAACCAGAAGAAATGGCTAAGCAGCGGGGCATTTTCCTTGACGGTTCCGGCAAGAGGGGAGTTTCTGAAGAAAAAGCCAATGAAATTTTCGACCTTATGGAAAAATTTGCTGAATATGGTTTTAACAAGGCCCACAGTGCTGCCTATGCCGTTATTTCTTATTATACTGCATACTTAAAGAAATATTTTCCTGTAGAATTTATGAGTGCTTTGCTTTCCTCTGAAATTGGCAACCAGGATAAAATCTTAAAATATGTGGCTGTTTGCAGCGAAATGAATATCAAAGTTAAAAGCCCTGATATTCAAAAGAGCAGACGTGAATTTACGCCTGATAATGACTGCATTATCTATGGGCTAGGCGGTGTGAAAACCGTTGGTGATGAAGCAATTAATGAAATTGTGCGCAATCGCGAAGAAAAAGGCCCGTATAAATCTTTTTATGATTTTTGTTTGCGGGTGAACTTGCGCAAAGTAACCAAACGGGTTTTGGAAAACCTGATCAAAGCAGGGGCACTGGATTGCTTTGGTGTTTCACGAAACGGACTTTTGGCAGGTATGGAGACTGTTCTTGCCAAGGTTGCCAAAAAGCTCAAAGAAAAAGAATCAAAGCAAGTCTCTTTGCTTATGTTTGCTCCCATGGAAGATGAGCAAAGTACAGGTGGCATGGGCTTTGTCTGTTCTGAACAAAGTTTGCCGGAATGGACAGAAGAAGAGAAAATTAATTATGAAAAAGAAGCACTTGGCTTTTATTTAACTTCTCATCCACTGCAAGCCTATAAAGCAGATTTTGAACGCCTTGGCATTATTCCTCTTGAAGATATCCAACATGTTGAAAATAAAACTCTTGTTCATACAGCAGTTTTGGTTACAGGCATAAAGGAAATTATTACCAAAACAGGCAAGAAGATGG
Organism: uncultured Mailhella sp.; assembly: GCA_910578585.1. Lineage (GTDB taxonomy): Bacteria > Desulfobacterota > Desulfovibrionia > Desulfovibrionales > Desulfovibrionaceae > Taurinivorans. Next base: position 181,903 of record CAJTRG010000002.1, on the reverse strand, counting down.
CATTTTTGCAGATTGAAGATTTAACCGGGCATGGCGAACTGACTATTTTCCCCAAGAAATACGAAGAACTTCGTCCATATTTTGCAGAAGAATCCAACAATCTTTTCTATTTGACAGCAACTGTTGACATGAACCAGCCAGAAGAAAATTCCTATAATGAAGATAATGATGAAGAGGAAGAAACAAAAGTTGAAGTAAAATTGCTGGCTGAAAATATGGTTCCGCTTTTGGAAGCATGCGAAAGCTGCAACAAAGAAGTTTGTATTGATTTTGGCTCAAAACCAATCAATAATATCGCCTTGTTCAAGCAAGTATTGACAAAGCATAAAGGGAATGCTCCCTTATCCATGTGGTTTACTGTTGATGATGAGTTTTCTTGTCAGCTGAAATTTGATGAAACATGGAATGTCAAAGTTACCCCTGAATTTTACCGCGATATGCGCACATTTAGTGAAATAAAAGGATAAAAATATGGCACGTTCTTTTTGGCAATTAACAGTGAGAGAAAGTTTTTCATCTGCTCATGCACTGCGCAATTATCAAGGCAAATGCGAAAATATGCATGGGCATAATTATTTGGCAGAACTCGTCGTTGAAGGGGATACACTGACAGAGGATACTGAACTTGTTGCTGATTTTACAGTCCTCAAAAAAATTCTTCGGGAAGAACTTGAAAAGCTTGATCATTGTTTTTTGAATGAAACACCTCCCTTTGACAAAATCAATCCTTCATCTGAAAATATTGCGCGTTATTTGTGGAAATGCATTGAACCACGATTGAAGGAGTATCCTGTCAAATTATACAGCGTCAGTATCAGCGAAAAAGCTGCCCAAACTGCTACATACCGTGAAGTGACTGAATAATTATGCAAAATTATCTTTTGCAGGTTTATTGCCTAAAATTGTTCGATGAGATTGCAAAATTTCTTTCGCAAGAGAAGAAACAGTGCAAAATTGCTGTTATTAAAAATGATCTTAATACTGTACAAATCGTTAATTTTGAAATGGCCTGTCAGAGAAATTCTTTGCCATGTGTAACGTTTAATAAAGAATTACATATAATTACAAGTAATTTTGAAAATGCTGATTCCGCGAGTTTTGATACATTTGATGTTGCTGTTTCATTATTTAATTTACATTCGATTGCAAAAAATGAGCAAATTAAGTTCATACAAAAAATGCACGAACTTGCCCCTAAAGCCCTCTTTCTTGAGTTTGAAAATCCGGAAAGAAATTTAGCATATCTTGGTTATTTTTCATTTATATTCAGTCAATATACTGTTTGCCTTTTAGAAAAATTATTTGCCAACAACAAACATTCAGTGCATGTCTTTCAAGAATATTTAAAGAATGGGGCAGTGGAGGGTATTCTCTATGAACTGCCGCAAATTCTGCCTGATAATTCCATAAAAATGCTTGAGCGCTGGCATTTTGGCTTAGGCTCCATTGGCATGGCATATCTTGAATGGAAATAAAGGAAATTTTTCAAATTATTTCCAAGGGATATTCATATCACTGTTAACAACAGGGCCTTTCAGATCTTCGCCAATGGGGGTATCGTTGAAAACCCCCATCTCAAGGGCAGAATCAGGAACTTCACTCTTTCCGGGCACTGTTTCTGTTTCAGGATTATTGGCAACAAAGCTGTACCAAAAAGAATAAATTCCAAAATATTCTTTCATAAATGTGCCTAAATAGTTACCGCTTCGGCACACGCCGTCAAAATCCCATGTACTTTGTGTCTGTAAATCTTTAAATGTTTTACTGGTATCTTTGACAATAACAAGCGGATCCTTGCCAAACCAGACAGTACGGTCAAAAATACGCACCACATCAAGAGCTTTATCATGCACGGCCACAAGGGCATATTTATCAAAGAAAAAGTTGACTATACCTTTTTTCTTCACATAATTGATATTTATCGCGATTAACTTTTTGTCCAGTTCCAAACCAATAACCATGTCTTTGAGCCCCATACGGTTATCAACTTGAGAAACAGGGTAGATAAGTTTATCATTATAATAAAAGCTTTCCGGATCATTATAAGAACCATAGGGATCCTTGCCATAACGTTTATTGGTTGAACGAGGCGTCAATAAAACTCTGGCATTACCTCTATTGATGTAAAATGCTTGCGCTTTACTCCACGTTGTCCAATAGGAAGGCAAAAGTTCAAGCCCTGTGCCCATAAGCGTACCCAAAAAACATAAACCATACATTTGTGACCAGCGGCTGTTGGTATTGATATCAAGAAGCACGCTGTTGGCATTGTATTGTCTGCCGTCTGCCTGCAATTGCAAATATAATTCGTCACGTCTGGTATTATAGGTTGCTAACGTGCCGGAAATAGGACTGTAGGTTACGGCAAATGCACGGTCTTGGGCAATCATATTCAGAACTTCATGCCAGACCATAATTTTTTGCGGTAAAATAATCACGTCACGGTCACGCAATGGCTTTAATCTGCCAGTACAAATGATAAAAACAGGTTCATTTTCATCCAGTGCCATGGATGCCAGACTGACAGATGTAAAACGCGGGTTCACCAATGGCTGTAAATTTTTCTCATCAACACCGGTTTGAACTAAATGTTCGGCAATATATTCCAAATCTTCCTGCGTTTGCGGAAGAGCATAACTGTTTGAATGAAAAGCAAAATTACTTGTCAGCAATAGAAATAAGGAAAGAAATACTATACTGGGCTTCATACTAAACTCCTGAAAAGGCAGTATACGTTTCTTTATAAAAATAGTCAAAAGCAGGGGAGAAGGAAATTTTTTGCAAGTCTACGATATTTTACAGGCGACCATTGCGGAAAACGTGGGGCTTATAAAATCCATACACACAGCCTATTTTGAGCAAGTGCAAACCATTGTCATGCAGGGCGTCAAGAATGGCAGAGACATGGATTATATCCGCAGGGAACTTACTGACCGTTTTCGCGTTTCAGAACGCAAGGCAAAAATCATAGCCCGTGACCAAACCAATAAAGCCATGCAGGCAATCAGCCGTGCTCGAAGCCTGGAAGCAGGCATTCAGGAAGCAACCTGGGTGCATATTCCCGGCGCGAAAATGAGCCGTGAAACCCATAAACACTTTGACGGCAAGAAGTTTGACCTGAACAAGGGTATGTATGACCCTGATGTGGGTAAATTTATCATGCCCGGAGAGCTTATTAATTGCAACTGCCGCTTTAAACTTGTTTTGCCGGATGTGCAAAAGGATTAAATTATGCCGGAAGAGAAAAAGTGGATAACCATAAACGGCACCGCTGTTCCCTTGGATGAAAACGGAAATTTAGAGGGCAAAGTTGGCAATAAAATAGAGAAGCAAAAGACCTCTAATGTTCTAACTCCCTATCAAAAACCGGCAAAATCTTTCAGCGAGTATTTAAAAGAAAATGGCAACGATAAAGAGAAAGCAGCGTATCAATTTTTCAAAGATAACTTACAGGATAGGTCAGTCCAAACAAAAATAAACGGTATTGAAGCAGATATCCTTTTTACAGGTGGAACTTGGAGAGAATTCAAACAGTGTATAGGAAGTCAGAAGCATTACAAAGCGGAATTTTTAGAGGATGTTCCTGATGTCTTACAACACTATAAAGATAAAGGCGGATTAAAACATTCAAGCAATGTGTTTTCAGATTTTCATTATTTTGAAAATACTATTGAAAAAGAAATAAACGGAAAACCTGTAAAGGCGAAAGTAAGTGTTGATGTTGGAACAAGAAAAGATGACAAAACATTGCAAGCACACAGCTACTTTGTGTCTACAGATAGCGCAATAGAAAAAGGAAAAAGCCATGATGAACACTGGAGGATTACCCATTACCAAAGTAACGAGCACCGCAAGGGACTGCCCCCGCGCCTTTCATCTATGGCTTTTGATAAAAATATACGCCCGCAATATGAAATTGTCAACATTGAAATAGATATTCTGGAAGATGAACCCATGAACAAAAGAACAGTTATTTTTGACAGCAAGAGCAAGCGCAGTTTTGACATAAACGGCTTTATGCATGTGGAGCTTTCCAATCTCACCAAGGAAAGCGTGGATCCCTACTGGGGCTATGAAATTGTGAACTCCGAAGCTTTGGGTTTGGAACAGGACAAACTTTATTACGGTTACCGCAAGGGCGAGGAACTCAAAAAAGCCGCCCAAACGTTTAACGGGCTGCCGCTCATGCGCGACCACCACTTTGACAGCGCGGAAAAGCCCCAGCGCGAGTTTAGAGTGGGCTCAGTCGGCACAGACTGCGTTTATAATGCGCCGTATTTGCAGGCAAGCCTGACTATCACGGACGCCGAAGCAATCAGAAAAATTGAAAGCGGCGAACGTGTGGAACTCTCCTGTTCTTATTTCTATACCACAGTTCTTGAAAAAGGCGAATTCAATGGTCAGCCCTATGACTTTATTATGACCGAAATTCAAGGAAACCATGTCGCCCTTGTGGAAGAAGGCAGGGCTGGCGCTGATGTTCGTGTTGCGGACAGCGGAAAAGCAGTGCAGGACGCACTGAAGCCGCGCAGCGGGAGCGAAGCGAAAACCACGCTTTTCGCAAGCGACAGCGAGTGTCAGGAAGGACGCCTGACCGAGCGCTGCTCTAAAGCAGAAGGCAGGGTTGGCGCTGATGTTCGTGTTGCGGACAGCGGCGAAAATGTAAAGGAAACACAAGAAAATATACAACCTCTAACCCAAAAGGAAAACAATATGGCACAACTGGAACCAAAAGAAAACCAAACAGAAAACAATGAAATCGTAAAAGACAACGAAACTCAGGAAAAGGCTTGTGACGCTGATCTTGGCGAACAAGAAAAAGCAGCTGCTCAAGATGAAGATGATTTTGAAATTGAAGAAATTTTACAGGCGGCGGGCATTGCGCCTTCTGACGAAGTGAAAAAAGCGTTTCTTGCAGGCATGCACTTCTCCCGCAAAAAGGACGAAGCAAAAGAAGCTTCAAGTCTTGATAATGAGCTTCCTTGTGAAAAAAAAGAGAAAAGTAGGGGAGAGATATATTTAATTAAAAAATCAGCTAACTGTTTTTCTGTTTTTATAGATAAAAATTCATAGCAATATAAAATACAATTAAGTTGCTTAAGGCAAATACCGTTACAGTTACAATTGTATGGGAATATTTGTTTATTATTTAGATATCATTATTATATTACTCATAAAAGTTTACATAATTTACATTATGAGACATATGAGACAAAAGTAATGCTAAAATATTACAACTAGTTATTAATCATATCACTTTTTAATTACTTGAATATGGCAGAAAATTTTATTGATAAATAAATTATAAGTCCAACTGTTAAATTTTAAATAAAAAATAAAGCAGTGAGCTTGAGTATGATTTATTTTATAATGATTTTATTCAGTTTTAGTGCGTTCGTATTGATATTGCTTTTTTATTTTATCATGCACTTATTTTCTATAACAAATTTATTCCATGTATGAGGCTGTCTGTTAATAACCAACTAATTTATAAGAGTATTTTAGAATTATATATAATTTTCAATCTATTAAAACATAGTAGAGAAGCAACATTGGTAACTTCTCTACTATGTTTAGGAGTTTTTATTAGGAGTTTTTATGAAGATTAGCATTTCAAGGCTTTTTAGCCTTTAACAATTATATCGTGTAACTTACTAAAAACTTTACTTTAAAATTTAATTTTTATCTGTGACAAAATATTTGATTAAACGGCTTGATTAAAGTAAAATTATTAAGATTAACAAATAAGGGGTTTTTATGAGCTTTCTAAAATCTAGCACAAGTTTTACACGCTTTAGAGTTCTTGATGATGTAAAGCCTGAAATTTATGATTCTATTGAAGATGTACTGCGCAAATATGCCATGATAGACATTGATGATACGGCAGATGAACGTGGATATGGCTGGACGAATTTTGATGATATGCTTGATTTGGATTTTGCCACATCAAGTCCGCGCAAAAGCGAATTTATAGTTTTTGCTTTTCGTGTAGATACGCGGCGTGTTGCACCTGCAATTATCAAAAAGCATGTGACGATTGCTCTTCGTCAGGACGAAGCAAAAATGGCAGAACTTGGCAAGAAATACATCAGTAAAGACAGAAAGAAAGAAATTATTGAACAAGTAAAACTTCGTCTGCGTGCGCGTACACTCCCCATTCCTGCGGTCTTTGAAGTAATTTGGGATTACAGCCACAAAACCATTTATTTTGCTTCTGTACAAAGAAAAGTTATTGATATGTTTACAGAATATTTTGTGAGAAGTTTTGATGTTCACATTGAACAAGTACTCCCCTACTCCCTAGCCCAAAATATTTTAGGAAGTGGCTGTGAAGACAAACTTGACGAACTTGAACCAACAACATTCAATATTGATTAAAGGAAAGAACAATGACAGAAGCAGCTTATCTTGGCGATAATATAGATATTTTGTTAGGACAGGAATTTCTTACCTGGTTATGGTACAGAAGTGAATATGCTGATGGGCTTTTCAGAGCCACAAACGGTGAGTACAGCTTCCATGTGCGCATTGAGCAGCGTTTGGTTGTGCGCGGCGGTGAAGGTGAACATCAGGAAACAGCTTCTGTTTCCGGATCCTTTTCTCCTCTTCGTGAAGCCAGACTGGGGCTTTCCACAGGCAAAAAGGTTGTCCGTGCTCTTGTCAATTTTTATAAAGATGAAATGGTTTGGCAAGTTTCATTAAAAGCAGAAGATTTTTGCCTCAATTCCTTCAAAACACCTGTTATCAGCAAAGAAAGTGAAAATGAAGCTGATGAGGACGCAACCTTTTATATTAAAATGCAGTTTATTTCCGAAGGTTTAGAGCTCATCGACGAAGTGTATAAACAATTCCTTGAAATTCGCCTTGCTGAAAAAGCTTGGCAGGATGAAGTTCAGGCAATCAATACCTGGATACACCACGATATTTCTCAAGGAGCATAAGTCCTTGCTGTCTGCACAGTCTTCATTTGCCCATTCAGTTCTGTATTTTTCAAAAAAACTTTTATGGATAATGCTTATATTTTTAGGAATTACCCTTATTAGTTTTTTTGTTATGCATTTAGCGCCCGGCTCACCAACGGATATGCAAACAAGTTTGAATCCGCTTGTCAATGAAGCCTATCGCGAGAAGTTAAATGCACTGTATGGACTTGATAAGCCGCTTTTTGTGCAGTATTATGATTGGCTTTCACGCCTGGTGCAATTTGATTTTGGCAATTCTTTATCTGGAGACGGACGGCCTGTTATTGACAAGATTGTGGAACGTTTGCCTCTGACGGTGGGACTCAATGTCACTTCCCTTTTCCTTGCCCTGCTGCTTGCGCTGCCTATTGGGATTATTTCTGCTGTGCATCAGGGAAAATTTATTGATAAGTTTTTTACCTTTTTAGTCTTTTTAGGATTTGCCATGCCGGGTTTTTGGCTGGCTCTTCTTTTAATGCTGTATTTTGGCATTGAGCATAGTCTTGTGCCTCTGTCAGGGATTACCAGTTTAAATTTTCATGAATTGTCACTTTTTCAGCAATGTTTTGATATTCTTCATCATTTAATTTTGCCCATTATTGTTTCAACCCTTGGAGCTATTGCCGGAACTTCACGTTTTTTGCGATCTTCCATGCTTGAGGTTTTGCGTCAGGATTTTATTTTGACGGCAAAGGCCAAGGGGCTCACACACAGAATGATTATTTATAAACATGCACTTCGCAACGCGCTTCTTCCTGTGATTACCCTTCTAGGTTTATCCATTCCCGGGCTGATTGGCGGAAGTGTTATTATTGAAAGTATTTTTGCGCTTCCCGGGCTTGGTCAGCTCTTTTATACAGCGGTTATGGCTCGTGATTATCCTCTTATTATGGGGAATTTGGTTTTTGGCGCCATACTGACCCTTGCGGGAAATTTGCTGGCTGATTTTTGTTATCGGCTTGCTGATCCAAGAATTTCAATGCAAACAGGGAAATAAAGATGATAACGTGTATAAAACGACATTTTTTATTTATACTTGGTGCAGGCATTGTCTTGTTTATGACCTCCCTGGCGATTTTTGCCCCACTTTTATCACCATACTCCCCCACTGAACCCAACGTTGATATGATATTATTTCCCCCCAGTGCCGAACATTTACTGGGAACGGATGCCATTGGCAGAGATATTTTTACCCGCCTTTTGTACGGAGCGCGAGTTTCTTTGTGGGTTGGCTTTATTGCTGTGGGAATTTCTTCCCTGATTGGTGTGACACTTGGACTTATTTCTGGGTATTTTGGCGGAATCATTGATGAAATTATTATGCGCATTGTTGATATCATGTTGTGTTTTCCTTCATTTTTCCTTATTTTAGCGGTTATTGCCTTTTTAGAGCCAAGCATGATGAATATTATGATTGTGATTGGGCTGACATCATGGACAGGTTTAACCCGTCTTGTGCGCGCCGAAACCCTTTCTTTACGCGAACGTGATTTTATTCTCGCCACCAAATTATCAGGCGCAAGCAAAGCACGTATTTTGTTTGTGCATATTTTGCCTAATACTCTGGCGCCTGTACTTGTTTCCGCGACCCTTGGCATTGCAGGGGCAATTTTAGTGGAATCATCCTTGAGCTTTTTAGGGCTTGGCGTGCAGCCGCCCTATCCCAGCTGGGGCAATATGCTTTTGGACGGAAAAGATGTACTCAGCAACGCGCCCTGGCTATCCTTATTTCCGGGGCTTGCAATTTTTATTACTGTGCTTGGTTATAATCTGCTTGGAGAAAGCTTGCGTGATATACTTGACCCACGGCTCAAAGAACGTTAAGATTGCTAAGAGATGAGGTTAATATGTTAGAATATTTACGAATTCGTGATTTAGCACTTATTGATGATACAGAACTTGATTTTACAAAAGGCATGAATGTGCTCACAGGTGAAACAGGTGCAGGAAAAACCTTTATCTTGAAAGCTATTCAATTTTTGCTGGGTGAAAAACTCACTGCCGATATGGTCCGAAATGGCAAAGAAAAAGCTCAGGTAGAAGCTATTTTTTATATTGGTGATACAGAATACATGCTTCGCCGTGAACTCATGGCAGAAACCGGCAGAAGCCGTTTCTTCCTGAATGGTAATGTCAGCACGCAGGAAATAATGAAAGAACTTCGTCCTACCTTGATTTTACATGTGGGACAGCATGGTCAGCAACGTCTTTTGCAGCCAAGTTTTCAGGCCGCTTTAGTTGATGATTTTATTGAAGATAAAACACTGCTGCAGCAAAAAGAAGAAAGTATCAAAGCATTAAAAAATTGTATTCAGGAAAAACAATCCTTGCTTGCTAAAATTGAAACGCTCAAGGATAAACGCGAGCTTTTGGAAATGCAGCAGGCAGAAATTGAAAAAGTCAATCCTGAACCAAATGAAGAAGAAAATCTGGAAACTTTGCGTCAACAATTTAAAAGTATTGATCATATTCAGCAAGCCTATGATGAAGGGCTTGAAATTCTCTTTGGCAATGATGGTTCCGGTGGGCTTATTCAGCAATTAAATCAGTTGGAACGAATCATTTCTACCCTGACAAAAGACAGTGACTTTGACCATGATATGGATACAGCCTATGATGCTTTGCTCAATTTTCAAGAAGAAGTCAAAGAACTGAGCAATAAATTCCGCAATGTTCCAAGTCCTGATATTGACAGCGATATGAGTCTCAATGATATTGAAGCTCGTTTATATAAGCTTGCTCAACTCAAACGAAAACTCAATCGCAATATTGAACAGATTTTAACCCTTAAAGAAGAAGTTGAAGAAAATCTTTCATTCTTAGACGCCTGTGGACTTGATATCAAAAATATCGAGAAAAAAGAGCAAGTATTAACCCATGAATTGCAGGAAATTTTAGATAAGACGAATCAAGCCCGAGAAAAGGCTGCAGTACGTTTTTGTAGTGCCCTGCAAGAGGAACTGAGAGGACTTGGTTTTTCTGAAAAAGTACAGGTTCTCCCTGAATTTGTTGAACATAATCTAATCAAGGAAAGCCTTGAACCCTGTATTGAAAAAACAGTACGTCTCTTATGGGCACCAAACCCGGGTCAACATGCGCAGCCCTTGGATAAGATTGCTTCCGGCGGTGAATTATCCCGTTTTCTGCTGGCAGTTATTGGCTTGCAGCAATCTCAATATGAGGACGCAACCCTTATTTTTGACGAAGTGGATGCCGGTGTGGGCGGTATAACCCTTAACCGTGTGGCAGAACGTTTATCGGCCCTTGCTGAAAAAAGACAAATGCTGCTTATTACTCACTGGCCGCAGCTTGCCATGCGCGGAAAAAATCATTTTAAAATTACCAAGGAATTTATTGGTGATGAAACCTACAGCCGCTGCGTGCGCTTGAATGAAGAACAAAAGCAAAAAGAATTGGAACGTATGGCAGGCAAAGAAGAATAAGATAAAATTACAAAGTTGGAACTGCAATATTGAGTTATTGCTTTTCCATCACCAGCGCATCATCATCGCCATAATAGTTTTTACGGATATGGATTTGTTTAAAACCAAATTGTGCATATAAATTTTGAGCAGGAATATTTTTTGCCCGTACTTCAAGCACAATTTGAGCATGGTTCAGATGAGGCAGAGAAAGCCAAAATTCCAGGAGTTTTTTTGCAAGTCCTTTTTGGCGGCAATCCGGGTGCGTGGCAATATTGAGAATTTCTGCATAATCCCCAATAATGCTGCAAAGCAAATAGGAAATCACTTCTTCATTTTCTGTACAAATCCCCAAAAGTTCTATAAACTGATCTTCCAAAGCAGAACAAAATTGTTCTTCACTCCATGGGCAGGGAAAACAAATTTTTTCAAGTTCAGCAACACTTTTTATATGTTTTTTTTCTAGTTTAATGACAGGATAATCCATGAATAAGCCTCTAAAAAAATACGATGATTTTCCTTATTTGCTGGATGAGGAAACAAGAAAAAATCTTGTGGAAATTACAGACAATAATGGTCAACCTTTTTTACTCATGCCTGAGCATATTGTAAAGAAGAAAAAAATGCGCCATCGTATTATTTTTGTGGTATTAAAAGATAAAAAAAATCGTATTTTATTTGTAAAAAAGAATATGCAGGAAAATACTTCCCTTTGGGAATTTCCCTGTTATGGAATTGTTTTTGCCGGAGAAAGTGCTGAAGGAACTGCCTATAAGGAATTGCAGACAAATTTTTATATCAACGATACTATTAAAATGAAAGAAATTACCACGCTTACCTATTTACAGGAAGATGTTAATATTATGGCAACAGTTTTTAGTGCCGGCCCCTATTATGGCACCTTTCGCTATAATGAAGAAATAATTCAAGACGCAATGTTTCTGGATAAAGATGAGCTAAATGGATTACTGGCCTATTCCCCTGAAATCTTTAATCCCATTATTAACTGGGCAAACAGAGCCAATTGGCTGTATTAAAATTCTTTTTTATTTTTTTGGGAGGAATTATTCCCCCCCAAGCCCCCTATACGCAAAACCGTTATGGACTTTGTCCATAACGGTTTTGTTATTTTATGTAATTTTAAAGTTGTTTAAAAATATAGTATAAAAAATTTTTACTTTATTTCATTCCTTCAGAACGATAGGCATAAACTGCAGCTTTTTCCACATCACGTCCAACAATATAGCCGTCTTGGTAGTATTCAGCCAAAATAGGATATACAGTTGGGTCTTCCTGAGCATGGCGTTCAGCGTCTAAAATAAGAGAAATTGCTTTCTTGGGGTTGCGTTCAACGCCGTATCCTTCGTTATATAAACCGGCTAAAATAAGATTGGAGCGAGGATGGCTGACAAACTGCATTGCTTTATTCGCATATTTCAAAATCGTTTCAGCACTTCTTGGAACAAGCTGACCCTGCATACTGAAGGCTGCAATAAGATAGCAGGCTTCCGGATGTCCGGCTTCTGCTAATGCTTTAATAATATCAACAGCTTTTTGAGTTTCATTTTTATCAAGCATATCATAGGCATGCTTAAGAGATTTGTTCATTGCCTCAATTTTTTGTGCAATATAGCGCCATGTAAGCGTACTTAAAATTTGTTCCTGTTCATCTGATAAATTTTGAGGCAAAAAGGGAATAAACGTTTCTGCATAAAATTCCTGAAATGGAATAAAATGCTTATCTTTTATGAATTCTTTATCTTTTCGGAAAATGGCCAGCAATTCATCTTCACTTGGAATTGCATGGTTAAATACTTCGTGGGAAACAGTATTAAAAGGAGATTCTTTGAGCCATTTTTTATATTGTTTTTCTTCGTTTTGAGATGCAAAATCCATGGGAAAATCCTACTTGTTTTTTTCAGAATTAATGAGTCCAGCTTCTTTTAATCGTTCCACTTCTTCTAATAAAAGAGTTTCTCTATAGCCCACAATAACAGTGCCGTCAGGAAAAACTGCCGTTGGAAAAGAAACTCTTGGATTATAGGATTTTAATTTTTCAACAATTTCACTGCGTGCTTTACCAATATATCTGTCAACAACCACATCATTATATTCAACACCGTGCAGCGTCAAAAATTCTTGCAAACGCGCACAATGCCGACAGGTTGTTAAATCATATAACAGTGTTTTACCATCTTTACAAGGTTCAAGAGCAACAGCATAATTTTCTTCAAAACCGAAAGGAATACCATGTTCATCATGATTTTTCGTGGTATTTTTTCTTGTGAGCATACCAGTTAGAATAGCGGCAATAAAAAGTACCCCAATTACAACTAACATTCCCTCAGTCATAGAGTTCTTTTCTCCTTTCTGAAACTAATATGTTATAAATATCACAGAGTCAAAAAGAAGTATAGTAAAAAAACGCAAAACTATTGAATAGGAATTTGTTTGTCAAAAGAATGCGTATTTTCTATGCTGTTATGATAGATAACTGGCAAATCAAAAAATGAACTTGTTTCAAAGGAAGCAGACTTTTCCAGTTCTGGAACTAAATTCCATAAATCCACAATCATTGCTCTTTTTCTAAGAATATAGTTGGCGTCTTGTCCGATGCAAAGATCATCGAAAAAAGTATATTCTTGCTTATCAAAAGCAAATGAATTTGTTTCAGCTTCAAAATTCACCTTTTGACGATTAAAAGTATAATTGATAGCGCTCATATTTTCCCTCCGCCAGTATATATGCATATTTTATGCTAATCTGTATTTATTATGTAAAAATACTATGTTACAATAAAAATAAAAGATAAATTTTATGAGACAGGAAAAAATTTCCATTTTTTTTCATTTTTTTGACATTGCAAAACTTGAAAAAATGGTATAATTAACAATAGATAGAGATAAAATTATAAAAAGAATAATTATGGATATATTTGATTTTGATCCTGCATATTTTTTAAGTTTTTTACTCACTTTTTTAAGAATGAGTATTATTCTTTTTATGTTGCCTATTTATGCAACAGAGGGCCTTCCAAATCAATGGAAAGCAGCCTTTTGTCTGGTTATTACTCTGGCAATTTTTCCGAACGTCAGCCTTGAACCTGAAACCATGCCTTCTCACCCTTTTGCTATTGCCCTGCTTATCTTGGGGGAAATTATCCTGGGGCTCATTTTATCGCTTGCCATTCAAATCTTTTTCTCAGGTATTCAGGCAGGCGGTGAGCTTATTGCCATGCAGATGGGCTTTAGTATGATGCAGTTTGCGGATCCTACAACCAATACACAAGTAGGTGTTATTTCGCATATGCTTTTTATCGTTACGGCTATTATTTTTCTTATGTTTGACGGACATATTTATTTATTGCGGGCTTTTGTTGAAACCTATAAATATATCCCAGCCGGTGGTCTGCTTATCACGCAATCCATTTTTGACCAGATTTTCCTGTTGGCCAATATGCTTTTTTCTTTAGCCCTTAAAATTATTGCACCTGTGCTTGCTGCGATTTTTTTGACAGAACTTGGACTTGCATTTATGGGAAGAATGGCTCCGCAAATGCATATTATGGAATTAGGCTTTCCTTTAAAGATTTTAGTGGGCTTTTTCTTTTTAGGTTCTATTTTCCAATTATTAACACTCGACATACAAAATTACATTATTTCTCTTGATGATTTATTTTTAAATCTTATAAAAGCGGTTCGACCAAGGTAATATATGGCAAAAGATCCAAGTAAAACCGAGAAAGCGACGCCTAAGCGGAGAAATAAACTGCGTAAAGAAGGCAACGTTGCAAAATCACAGGAGTTCACGAAAACGTGTACTCTTATTGTTGGTTTTGGCAGCATGTATTTTTATTTGCCTTATGCGGGGAAAAAACTTGGACAATATTGGACTGAATGTTTCAGCACCCTTGATGAAAATATTATTACACCAACCACTGCTCATGCCATTTTATGGGATTTTATTGTTCAGCTTGCCATTATCTGCGGCCCTATTGTTATTTGCGTTGCCCTTTCTGCCTTTATTGCTCTTCGCCGGCAGGTTGGGCATTTATGGACAACAAAAGTTTTTAAATTCAATTGGGCTCGTTTCAATATCATCAACGGGTTAAAACGTGTTTTCTTTTCTGTTGATACCTATGTTCGTTTGCTCAAAGCCATTGCCATTGCGGCTATTATCGGGTATGTTCCCTTTATGTTTATTGTTGGGCAAACTGCTGTATTTTCAGGATTATATTATACCAATGCCCATGGGCTTGCGGCCTATCTTCTTTCTGCCAGTGCACAAATGGTCAAATATACCATGATTCCCATTATTGCCTATGCATTTTTTGACCTCTGGCACAGCTTTTATCAGTATGAAGAAAACAATAAAATGACGAAAGATGAAGTCAAAGACGAAATGAAGCAGGCTTTTGGTGACCCTGTTATCAAAAACAAACAAAAGCAAAAAATGATGCAGTTTATGCAGCAGCGTATGATGCAAAGTGTGCCGAAAGCCGATGTAGTTGTTACAAACCCTACGCACTATGCTGTTGCTCTTCAGTATGATCCCACAGTTTGCCCTGCCCCAATTGTGCTTGCAAAAGGTGTGGATAAAGTTGCTTTGCGCATTAAGGAAGTGGCTCGTGAACATGGCGTTCCCATTAAGGAAAATAAACTTCTTGCCCGAAGTTTGTATTCTTCCGTGGAAATTGGCGAGCCTATTCCAGAGGATTTATATAAGGCTGTAGCTGCTATTATTGCAGAAATCTGGAGAATTAAAGGGAAAATAAAATAAGGTTACACTATGCAAAAAAATTCATTATTTTTTGATAAACAAGATACTATATTTCTTAAAAGTGTTAATGAAAGCATTGAGTGCAACAAAGGTTTAGCCAATCATTATCAGCAGGAAATTCATCCAAGCGGAATTATAGACATGTGTATTTCCCGTGAAATACGCATTGCAACGGCTGTTGTCAGTCTTATTGACAGACTGCAGACCAATAATGTAGATGAACGGTTAATTGCGCTGAAAAACCTGCACAATGAAGTTTTGCTGACTTCTCGGACAAAATTCAGACGCAATACTGCCCGTGTTCTTATCGAAGTAATGAAAGAAATCATCCGTGCCTATGGGGATGAAGAAAAACAATTGCAGCTTGCCCATGATTTTCGTATCGCAGCCACAGGAAAACCTACCATTGTGCGCAAACTTTTGCGTCGTTATCATTTGCTGGAAATGCCTGAAAAATGGAATCAGCTTGTGTTTGACCACCACGTTCATGATGCCAACACCAAGGGCAGAAAATCCCCTACCCACCTGATTATGGACGCCTGGGTAAAAGGCATACGCTCTCTTACTGTTATTTATTATAATTATATCAGACCGGAAACTGCCTATGAACTTTTGGAAGCAAGCAAGATCATGGGCGTAAAAATTCGTATTGGTTTATTGTATAACATTATTTATCGTCACAGAATCATTGATTTTATTTGGGTTCCTCAAGGCTTTTACAGTACTGATGAGTTTTTGAAGTTTATTCAGGAACCCAATATGCAGTCCCTGATGGAAGATGCCAAGCAAATCAGCAAATGGCGTGAAAAATTTGTGTATAAAATTGTTGAAGAATGGAATGATAATTTACGCCATAAAATTAATGAAGAATTTTCTTTGGAACTTCCTCCTATTACGCAGGAGGAATACAAAAAATTTGTAAGCATTGGGCAAAGTTCTGTTTTGCACCTTGCTGAGATGATTAGAAATGGTGCAAAAGACACTCTTTTTAGCCGGGCTGAAAAAATTAAAGAAAAAATTGCTGAAACCAAAGACGAACAGGAATTGCTTGTTCTCAAGAATCAGCTCAACAACTATGATAAATTGACCACTGAATATTTTCTTGAGCTTCTTGAAGACTGTGAACATGTTATTGAAAAGGAAATTATTGCCAGAGTGCTTATTGGTGATGATTTGCAGTCCATTCCCGTTATTCCAAAATATTCACCTTACCAGCTTGTCAATCGCTTGAGAGAAACCCGTTCCAATAGCTATATTGTTTTGAATTTAGCCAATATTACTCCTGAAGAAGTTATTAATCTTTTATGGGATACCAATGGTGAAATTACGCACCTTGAAATTTTTAATGCCTACGACTGGCAAAAGGGCAAGGAAAAATATATTGTTGAAATCAATGAGTTAATGCTTGCCATTAATAGAAAAAATACCCCGCATCTCAAATCCATTATTTTAAAACTCATTGATAAATGTAAGACAGAAAAGGAAAAACAATTATTTGATGAGGAAATTGACAACTTCCTTTCTGATAAAAATACTAACCTTGCTCTTTCCAATGATAAGGAAAAATTGCTTGAATATAAAGATAATCCGAAATTACAGCCTATTTCCATTGATGAAAGAATTAAAGCTTTACATGAAATATTAGGCAATATTTCTACTATTATCAACTATTATCGAGGCAAGAAACTCTTTACACGTATCGGCACAGACTCCACAAGCCGTGTTGGTCGTCTGGCAGGAATGGGCCTTGCCTATATTCAATGTCTCCCCTATCGCACTATCAAGGAATTAAAAAAGAATACCAATGATTCCAGAATGATCATTCCTATACGTAAAGAAATACGCATGGTGGATACCTATATTATGCCCCATGCAAATGAACATGTTTCATTCTCTAAGAAAATTTTAAGAAAAATTCCTTTTATCAAGAAATTTACCTATAAGAAAATCAGAAACTGGACTGATTTTGAAACCAATACTTCTGTATTTAATAATGGTAATTGTTCACAAAATTTAACCGACTTTGTTTCCAGCAATATTGTAACTCTGGGCGGTAAAGGCAGACGTTCAACGAACGGTTTTGTGGATAATAAACCTAAAAATACCCTGCATAAATATAATTATCTGAACAGTAATATCTCCAATATTATCAAAGTGTTAATTGGTTATATTTCAGCTTTCTATTCTTTCCAGCAAACACAGGATATTGCCTTTTTGGCCTGGTGGGGCGCGGCCATCTGGTTTATCATTACGGGTGTGCGCAATGTTTTCCAGGCTATTTTAGGGGTTGGCGGCTGGAAACGTTCACCGCTTATGCGCTGGAATAACTATGTCAGCTGGAGCCGTTTATGTGATTCCCTCATGTATACCGGTATTTCTGTTATTTTGTTGGAATCCATAGTTCGTGTGTATTGTTTGGAAGAAACCTTTGGCATTACGGCGTCCAATAATCCGTGGCTGTCGTTTACGGTTATTTCTCTGGTTAATGGTCTTTATATCATGGGCCATAACTATATCAGGGGCTTGCAGACAGAAGCCATTATCGGAAACTTTTTCAGAAGTTTTCTCGCTATTCCTATTTCTATTGTCTACAACCACATTTTCTTTGAATTTCTTATACTGATTGGCGTGCATAATGCCGTTGAGCTTATGATTGCCTGTTCTGCCATTACCTCTAAAATGGCGTCCGATACGGGTGCTGCCCTGGTTGAAGGATATGCAGATAAAAACAGTAATACCTGGTTCAGAAAATGGGATTATCGTCTTGCACATGAAAAGCTCTATGCTCAATTTACAAAGCTTGAGCTTATTTTCCCTGAAAAAGGCTGCGTTGAAATGCTGAAAAATCCTCAGAAAGTGCTCAATGTTATTAAGAACAGGGATAAGGAACTCTATACAAGCATTATTCTCAATGCTCTTGACCTCATGTATATGTATTATTATCAGCCCCGTTCCATTTCCACGCTTCGCAATCATATCCGCTCCGTTTCAGAAAATGAAAAACTGGTACTTCTTCGCATGCAGTACGTGCTGTTTTGTCACAAGGATATCAGTCAGCTCTTTATTGATGAAATGCTTGGGGAAAATTACGCAAAGGCTTTGTCTTTCTACCTTGATACCCATGAGGATTATTTGAAGCAATTACAAAAAATCTGCCAAATTGAATATTAGGAATTTTTATGCATATTGTACTTTATGAGCCAGAAATTCCGCCGAATACAGGAAATATTGCCCGTCTTTGCGCCGGTACGCAAATTGAACTGCACCTCATCGAACCACTTGGCTTTTCACTTGATGACAGATATTTGAAACGTGCAGGCCTTGACTATTGGCCCTATGTCAAGCTTTCTATTTGGCATGATTTTGAAAGTTATATGAATATGGTGGGCAAATATCATCGCTTGGTTATGACCAGCGCAAGGGGTGGGAAAAGTTTACACACTTTTGAATACACGAAGGACGACGCGCTGATTTTTGGCCCGGAAACAAGGGGCTTGCCACAGGAAATACTCGCTCTTTCTCCCTACAGAGTAAAAATCCCTATTTTCAATACAGTGCGGAGTTTAAATCTTTCCACCAGCGCTGGCATTATTCTCTATCAGGCACTGGCAAGTTCCGGCATTTTAGATGAATGGGAACATATTGATATGAATATTGTTAAATAAAAAAAGGGCGTTCTGCCCTTTTTCTTTTGGTAATAAAAAGACCACCTTGCGGTGGTCTTTATGTTTACATATCAACATCTGACTGCATGTCTTCTTTTTGATTTTTCATATCCGGATTCTCTTCTTGAGGCATATCATATTCATCATATTCCATTCCTTTCATATGGTGAGGCGGCATATGATGTGGATTTCTCATATGGAGAGGCATTGGTCTTCTGCCTTCAAAATCCCGATAGCAAGGATGAGCATATTGGTTGTAATGATTTTTGAAGCAAGGTGAAAAATCCTTATGGAACATGAAACCGGCAAAATCAACACCATACTTTTCACGCGTATTTTTGATAAAATCGCTGTTCAGTGTTTTGATTTGACGATCAAGCATAACCAGTTCACGTGCAGTTTTAGAAATAAGTTTTGGTTCAGCATTGGGATTATGGGTAAATGCTTTATACTCTAAACGTTTAATTCGTTTTTCATCTTTAAGTTCCTGAATCTTTTTGATATGGGCTTGATGTTCTTTTTCCCATTTAGCAAAATTATCTGTATCTTGGGTAAATTCTTCAAAAGTTTTCAAATTTGCGTCTTCTGCATAGGAAATGCCTGAACCCACTCCTAAAGAAAGTCCTAAGATCATGGCACTGACGATAAAAATATTTTTTATTTTCATAGAATTCTCCTTTATTGTTTTATAGCAAATTATATTCCAAACTTTTATCACTGTTATTTTACAGGATAAAAATGTTTTTTGCTGATTTTAGACTTGAATTTTTCACAATATATGTATAAAATATACACATAAAAATTGTTGTGGTGTAACTTTTTTACATAGCAATGTTCAGTATTGCTACATTTTTCTTTATAAATTAAAGAAAACATTTTGGCAAGCATTTTGCAGATGATAGATATTAACCGTATGAGGTAAAATTATTAAATTTAATATATGTGATACCTATGCAGAAAGTATTTTTAAAAATTGCCCCATATTTTGTTTTATTTATAGTCTTTTTTATTGCAACCTTTCTTCTTGTCTGGGATATAAAAATTTCTCAGCGAAATTTAAATATTTCCACTTTTGTTATTCGTGAAAAAGGCAAATCCATTTTGCAGACTATTGAATCAAATATCATTGCCTCTCAGGTTGATTCAAAAGAAAAAGTTGATGAACTCATTTCAAATTATACCCTTCAGGATGATATAGAATTTATTGCTATTGTTAATGATAAAGGAATAGTTCTTGTTTCTAATAACAGCAACATGATTGGCAAAATTTTGCCCATTAGCCCGGCTCTTGCTGAAAATTCAAATTACAATGCCTGCATCAATCCTGATTTTCCTTTTAACTCTGCACAACTGGAAGAATCACAATATATTATTGTGCAAAGTGCTCTTTTCCCGCCACCTCCACCGCAATTTGAAAAAAGATATGGACATCATAGAAGAAGTAAAATCATGCATTGTCAGCGTGAATTACAGCGCAACTTTGGTGTTGATGATGCGCAATTTTTTCTTGTAGTTGGTTTCAATACAGAAGAAGTCTTGGAAGCAAAGCTTCGTGACAATAAGAAAACCATGCTTCATGTTGTAGCGTTTAGTTTTCTTATGCTCATGAGTGTACTGTCCTTTATTCTTTTGAAAAAATACCAAAAATCCTACCAGCTTATTGAAGAATCAAAGGTTTATTTTGACGGGCTGATGAAAACAATTCCCCTTGGCATTATTACCTTAAATAAGGATAATGTTATTGTTACCTGCAATCCCGTTACCGAGGAAATGCTGGGAAGTTCCAAACTGATTGGCAAAAATATTTGCGATTATATTCCCTCTGTTGCGTACCTCAATTTTGATGTGCCGCTTATCAATGCCATGGTCAAAACCGCTCATAATCCGGATGACAGCTTTGAGCTGAACAGTTTTATCATTAATATTGATAATGAAAAGAAAGGTATTGGGATTATTTTGCGCGATTTACGCGAAATTCGCAAACTCCAGGAAGAACTCAACAGAAAGGATAAACTTGCATCTGTTGGACAGTTGGCAGCCGGCATTGCCCATGAAATCAGAAATCCGCTCAGCACAATTAAAGGCTTTGCGCGGATTTTTGAAGAAAATGCAAAGGAAGGCAGTGAAGAAAAGAATCTTGCTGAAATCATGAGCCAGGAAATTTGCCGTGTGGATAAAGTTATTAATGATTTATTGGAACTTTCACGGCCCAATAATCTTTCTAAAAATGTTGTTTCCCTGCAAAAAGTTGTTGAACAGGTGCAAAATTCCCTTGTTCTGCAAGCCAAGGAAAATCATGTTACCTTTAATAACAGCATAGAAATAGACGACATTAATCTTGATTTTGACAAAATGATTCAAGTTTTCCATAATTTATATATTAATGCCATGGAAGCCATGAATAAAAATCCTGACGATCGCGCAAAGCAAATCACAACCAAAGCATGGCAGGAACAAGATAAAATTATTATCAGTATCCAGGATACGGGACAAGGCATATCTCAAAATAAGATTTCCAAGCTTTTTACGCCGTATTTTACGACTAAAGCAAAAGGCACTGGGCTTGGACTTGTGATTGTGCAAAAAATTATTGAAGCGCATAAAGGCACAATCAAAGTCGAAAGCAAAGAAAATGTCGGAACAACATTTTATATAACATTACAATTGAATGCATAGATAATCTGGGGGATTTGTATGAGTAATCATATTTTGATTGTAGATGATGACAAAGCGCATGGACTTATGCTGGAAACGCTCTTGAAGAGATGGCAATTCAAAATTTCACGGGCTGAAAATGGTCTGGAAGCAGTGGAAAAGATCAAAGAAACGCCTTTCGACTGCGTGCTGATGGATATCCGTATGCCCGATATGGATGGTATCACAGCATTAAAATTTATTCATGCCTATAATCCTTCCATTCCCATTATTATGATGACGGCCTTTTCTGATATTGAAAATGCTGTGGAATGTGTAAAATGTGGTGCTTATGATTATCTGACCAAGCCCCTTGATTTTGACAGATTGAAAATTACCCTTGATAAGAGCCTTGAACATGCGCGACTCAAAAAACAAGTGGAAACAATGGAAATTGAATACCAGACCAATATTATTGGCAGCAGCAAAGCTATTGTGCAGCTCAAAGAACTGATTAAAAGTTTTGCTCCCTCTGACGCCACTGTGCTCATCCGCGGAAAATCCGGCACAGGCAAAGAACTGGTGGCCCGTACCATTTATGAACTCAGCAACAGAAAAGATAAACCCTTTGTCACTGTCAACTGTGCCGCTCTTTCTGAAACGCTTTTGGAATCTGAACTTTTTGGACATGAAAAAGGCGCGTTTACCGGCGCGGACAAAAAGCGTGAAGGGCGTTTCTTTCAGGCCAACGGCGGAACCATTTTTCTTGATGAAATCGGTGAAATTTCCCCGCAAATGCAGGTAAAACTTTTGCGTGTTTTGCAGCAAAAAGAAATTCAGCGTGTTGGCAGCGATGAGACATTAGTGATTGATGTGCGTATTATTGCCGCAACCAACAGAAACTTGGAAGAAGAAATACAAAATGGACGTTTTCGCGAAGATTTATATTATCGCTTGAATGTTGTCACTTTGGATGTTCCAAGTTTAGCTGAGCGTGAAGGCGATATTCCTATTTTGGCACAGCATTTTCTCAATCAATATGCCAAAAAGAACAATAAAGAAATTAAAGGGTTCACTCCTAAAGCCATGGACTGCCTTATAAAACATGAGTGGCGCGGCAATGTCCGCGAGCTTGAGAATGTGATTGAAAGAGCTTGTATTTTAACCTATGGCGATTATATTGATGAAGCGCAGCTTCCTAATTTATTACAGCAAATTCATAGCTCCAAAAATTCTTTTGAGAATATCAGCACACTGGAAGATATGGAAAAAGCCTTTATTCTCAAAACATTGGAAGAATGTGATAACAATAAATCCGAAACTGCCAAACATTTGGGCATTTCACGCAAAACACTGCATACGAAAATAAAACAATATAACATGGAAGATGATGAATAAATGATTATCGTTTATACAGGAAATGGAAAAGGCAAAACAAGTGCCACAGTTGGGCAGGCTCTTCGGGCTTATGGCAATGGCATTCCCATTTGTTTTGTGCAGTTTATGAAAAGTGATGTGGGCGCTGGCGAACAAATTGCTCTCAAAAATTTTTTGCAGGATAATTTTTATATTGGCGGCTGTGGCTTTTTCAGAAATGAAACAGAACGCGAAAAACATCGTCAGGCAGTTCTTACGGCTCTTAAATGGCTTGACGAAAAGAAAGAACAGGCAGCCATGCTTTTCTGTGATGAAATTCTCTATGCCTATCATGCAAAGCTCATAACTCAGGAAGAAATAGAAAGTCTCATTTCTTATTGCCACGAAACGCAAAAGCATCTTGTTTTATCAGGCCGCTATGCCCCTGATTGGCTTATTGAGCAGGCTGATATTGTTTCAGAAATTGGAGAAATAAAGCATGCCTGCAATAATGGCGTCAAAGCACAGCGCGGAATTGAATTTTAATTTATCCTGTTATTTCAATAGAATATAAAATAATTTAAAATTTTTTAAATTTTTTTGTCAAAAACACTTGTCGAATAGAAAATCATACTTATTTATTCCTTGTACGGATGAATAGTCCGGATAAAATAATAGATAATCCGTTTGGAGGAATATATGAGTAAGATTATTGGTATTGACTTAGGTACCACTAATAGCTGTGTTTATGTAATGGAAGGTAAAGAACCTAAATGCATTACAAACCCAAATGGTGGCCGCACAACTCCTTCTGTTGTTGCTATCACCGATAAAGAACGCTTAGTTGGTGATACCGCTAAACGTCAAGCAATCACAAACCCTGAAAGAACCATTTTTGCCGTAAAACGTCTTATGGGCCGTCGTGCTGATGCCGAAGAAGTTGCAAAATGGAAAGATCATTCACCATATCGTATCGTTGCAGCCCAAAACCAGGACGCTGCTGTTGAAGTTGACGGTCGTCACTACAGCCCGCCAGAAATTTCTGCTATGATTTTGAGCAAATTGAAAGCTGATGCAGAAGCTTATCTTGGTGAAACTGTTACAGAAGCTGTTATTACTGTTCCTGCTTATTTCAACGATGCTCAGCGTCAGGCAACCAAAGACGCAGGCCGTATCGCCGGTCTTAATGTAAAACGTATCATCAACGAACCAACCGCTGCTTCTCTTGCATACGGTTTTGATAAAAAAGCCAATGAAAAAATCGCTGTATACGACTTGGGCGGCGGTACATTCGATATTTCAATTTTGGAAGTTGGTGACAATGTTGTTGAAGTTCGCGCAACCAATGGGGATACATTCCTTGGCGGTGAAGACTTCGACCAATGCATTATCAAATATCTTGTTGATGAATTCAAAGCACAAAACGGCATTGACCTGGCTCAAGACCGTATGGCGCTGCAAAGATTAAAAGAAGCTGCTGAAAACGCAAAGAAAGAACTTTCCACTTCCATGGAAAGTGAAATCAACTTGCCATTTATCACTGCTGACCAAACCGGTCCAAAACACTTAATGGTAAAATTGAGTCGTGCTAAACTTGAACAACTCGTTATGCACCTGGTTGAACGCAGTATCGAACCTTGCAGAAAAGCGCTTGCTGATGCTGGTTTATCTCCAAAAGATATTGACGAAGTTGTACTTGTTGGCGGTATGACCCGTATGCCTCTCGTTCAACAAAAAGTTGGCGAATTCTTCGGTAAAGAGCCTAACCGTTCCATGAACCCTGACGAAGTTGTTGCTATGGGTGCAGCAATTCAAGGCGGTATTTTGGCCGGTGATGTAAAAGACGTTCTCTTGCTCGACGTTACCCCACTTTCCCTTGGTATTGAAACCATGGGCGGCGTATTCACAAAGCTTATTGAACGCAACACCACAATCCCAACCAGAAAGAGCCAAACCTTTACAACGGCTGCTGATAACCAACCATCAGTTTCTATCCATGTTCTGCAAGGTGAAAGACCTATGGCTGGCGATAATATGACCTTGGCTCGTTTCGACTTGACAGGTATTCCACCGGCACCGCGCGGCATTCCTCAAATCGAAGTTTCTTTCGATATTGACGCCAACGGTATTGTAAATGTTTCAGCAAAAGACCTTGGAACTGGCAAGGAACAATCCATTAAGATTACTGCTTCTTCCGGTCTTTCTGAACAGGAAATCCAAAACCTTATTCATGAAGCAGAAACCCACGCTGCTGACGATAAGAAGAAACAAGAACTTATTGAAGCCCGCAACCAGGCTGACAGCCTCATTTATGGAACAGAACGTTCTATCAGTGACCTTGGCGACAAGCTTGATGCCAGCCTCAAAGCTGACATTGAAGCTAAAATTGCAGACCTCAAAACCAAAATTCAAGGCGAAGATGTTGCTGCAATCAAAGCTGCCAGCGATGAACTTGGTAAAGCTTCTCACAAATTGGCTGAACAACTTTACGCTCAACAAGCTGATCCAAATGCACAAGCTGGTGCACAAGGAGCAAGCGCTGCTTCTGATAAGAAAGACGGAGACGACGTAATGGACGCTGATTTTACTGAAGTAAAATAAAGTTCAATAAGCTCTGATTGAGAGATATAAAACTGCCCCACTTTTTGTGGGGCTTTTTTGTTTATTTTGTTCTTTATCAAGAGGAAAACTTTTTCAAAAGTTTTCCTCTTGCCCCCTTTCAAAATGTTTTAATCTAATTATGCTAACTATCCTGTTGTTTGTATTTTTTAAGTATTACTTTAATAATTTGTTCATTTAAAAGTATTTTCTTACAGCTAATAAATTATTCATCAATAGAGTTAATATAATTTATGCATATAATAGGATAAAATTAGCCATAAAAATAAATCATAAAATCATTATATTTTGATATTTTTACTTGACTATAAGTATTATTTTAGGTACAAAGATCTCTCGTTGATTGGAACATGCCCATGTGGCTCAGTCGGTAGAGCGTATCCTTGGTAAGGATAAGGTCAGCAGTTCAATCCTGCTCATGGGCTCCAGTTATAACGTCGGGATGTAGCGCAGTCTGGGAGCGCACTTGAATGGGGTTCAAGGGGTCGGAGGTTCAAATCCTCTCATCCCGACCACGAAAATAGTTACGGTAATCGTAACTTTTTTTATTTAAACTTTTTCAAATTTTTTTCTCTGGAATAATTTCAGAAGCTGCCCAAATTTCCATTTCTTTTACGTGTGTGAAGGTTCGTTTGCATTGACTTTGCTGAAATGGGACATAAAAGCTCTAATCCTCTCCATTTTATGTGAAAAAATTTTATAAAAATAGTCTATAAAAATATTATGCCAAGCTGAACGGAAAAAATGATTTTTATACAAAATAAAACTTGCCATTTTAGTTTTTTTATGTAATACACATCTTGTGTTTACGCCCATGTGGCTCAGTCGGTAGAGCGTATCCTTGGTAAGGATAAGGTCAGCAGTTCAATCCTGCTCATGGGCTCCACTTTTATACATGGTATTTTGCTTTCATAAAACTTTTGAAAAAATCAAAAAAGTGTTTGACAAAGTAAAATAAGTTCTATATAAAGAACAAACGTTGCCTGGGTAGCTCAGTTGGTAGAGCAGAGGACTGAAAATCCTCGTGTGGGCAGTTCAATCCTGTCCCCAGGCACCACGAATTTCAAGCTCGGTTCATCCGAGCTTTTTTTGTTAAATTCAACAATTTTTACTAATCAATAAGCGTGACAATATTAATAAAAATAACCCAATAATAAAACATTATGTATTAGTTTTATATCGGGCTATCTGCTTCCTATTTATTATTGTAATGTTTATTTCTTTTCTGCTTGTTCCAAAGTAGTTTTGCTTTCTGTGGTTATTTTAGTGCTTTCTGTATCAAGATGAGTTTCTTTATTTTCTTTATTAAAACAAATTTTATCATTTTTATCAACGATACCACTAGTAAGAAGATTTGCAGGCATCCATATTACACACATAGTATTTTCCTTTGTTAGAGGTTAATCATTAATAGGAATGTATACTAATAAGAAAATAAAAGCAAGTCTAAATTATTCTATCACTGAAAAAATAAAATAGAGCTTCGTAAAGCAATGATTAGTTTTTTTGAACACTTATTTTAATTAAATCTTTGATTGATTCAAGATCTTCTAACGAATTAATTGTAATTTCTAAATTACCAGTTCCTCTATGTCCAATAGAAGTAACATCGCGCATTTTAAGATTTTTTTTCATGTACTGTTGTTCTGGATTAATTGATAAAAACAATTTTAAATTGTTTTTAAAAAGTTCAACACAAGCAACATTCTTTATATTTTTATAAGCAATGTAGTGAATAAGTACATTTTTTTGAATATTATCACTCAATGAAAAAATATAATCTTCAAATTCTTTAAAAATGAGTTTTACAATGGTATTTGCATTTTCAAATTTGTTATATGCTTTTGGAATAGTATCTAAGGTATTACTATTTAATTTCTCAATACATTCAGTATTATTAAATGTAAGTTCCTCGTTCTTTTTTGTTGAACTGACATTTGTAAAATTAAACAAAATTTGATTTTCAAAACGGCTATATGTTACTAATTCAACATTTACCTTACACTGATGTATTGCAAATTTATCATAACGATTAAAATCAGTTGCAATACAAATTAAACGTGTTTGGGACCAATCAATAGACTTTGCAGTTTCTTTATCTATTTTTTCTAAAATTATCCATTCAAAATCCTTTTGATGTGATTTTAACCAATCTACATAAAAAAGACCTTGATTGATAATGTTATCATTACTATTACGCTTATATTCAATTACTACAGGGCAATTATTTTCATCAAGCCCAAGCGTATCCATTCTTCCATTACCTCCATCGTTAGCAATAAAAGAAAATTCGCTTTTTAACAGTCTAATATTAAAAAGATATTCTAAATTCATTTCAACAAAATTTTGTATATCACGTTATTTTACATATAATTGATTACATTCATGCGCTTTATTATCATCAATGATATTATATAATTTAAAAACTGACATAAAATATCCTCTGAAAATTTACTATAAGTCTGCAGTAACCTTTATTTAAAAGTATAGGGAAAATCAAAACTATTTTCCCTATACAAAATTAATTGAAAATGTTATCGTGTTAATCTTCTGAACTTCATGCGGTGAGGTGTATCAGCGCTTTTGCCGAGGCGTTTGCGTCTGTCTTCTTCATATTCCGTGTAGTTGCCGTCAAAGAAGTTCACAACGCCCTCATCTTCAAAGGCAAGAATATGGGTTGCGATACGGTCCAGGAACCAACGGTCGTGGCTGATAACAAGCACGCAGCCAGCGAAGTTTTCAAGAGCATCCTCAAGGGCACGCATGGTGTTAACGTCCAAATCATTGGTTGGTTCGTCAAGAAGAAGAACATTGGAGCCTGATTTGAGCATTTGCGCAAGGTGCAGACGACCGCGTTCCCCGCCGGATAAAAGACTGACATCTTTTTGCTGGTCACTGCCGTTAAAATTGAAGCGTGAGCAGTACGCACGGGCATTGACATCACGGTTGCCAAGCTTGATAAATTCAGAACCGGCGCTGATAATATCATAAACACTTTTACCAGCCTGCAAGCTTTCACGTCCCTGATCAACATAGGCAAGTTTAACAGTTTCACCAAGCTTCATGCTGCCGCTGTCTGGCTTTTCCTGGCCGGTAATCATTTTGAAAAGGGTTGACTTCCCTGCTCCGTTTGGACCAATAATCCCAACAATAGCACCAGGTTGGATGATAAAGTTCATGTTTTCCATTAACTCTTTATCGCCCATGCTTTTGTTAATATTTTCAGCCTGGATTACAGTGTTGCCAAGGCGTGGTCCCGGCGGAATATAAATTTCCAGTTCATCGGCAAGACGTTCACTTTCATGGCTGACCATGGCTTCGTAGGCATTGATACGGGCTTTACTTTTGGCATGTCTGCCCTTTGGAGCCATTCTGATCCATTCAAGCTCACGAGCCAGTGTTTTTTGTCTTTCCTTGTCGGAACGTTCTTCAAGGGCAAGACGTTTTTCCTTTTGCTCAAGCCATGAAGAGTAATTGCCTTTCCATGGAATGCCTTTGCCGCGGTCAAGTTCCAAAATCCAGCCCGCAACATTATCCAGAAAATAACGGTCGTGGGTAACAGCAATAACAGTTCCGGGGAAGGTATGGAGGAAACGTTCAAGCCAGGCAACAGATTCAGCGTCCAAGTGGTTGGTCGGTTCGTCCAAAAGGAGCACATCGGGATTTTGCAAAAGCAAACGGCAAAGAGCAACACGACGTTTTTCTCCGCCTGAAATTTCAGAAACTTTTGCATCAGCCGGCGGGCAACGAAGAGCATCCATAGCCATTTCAAGGCGAGAGTCAATATCCCAAGCGTCCATGGCGTCCATCTTTTCCTGAACTTTTGCCTGACGGTCAATCAAAGCGTCCATTTCCTCAGGTTCCATGGGTTCAGCAAATTTCGCATTGATATCGTTGAATTCATGAACTAAATCAATAACTTCTTTTACGCCTTCTTCAACAACTTCACGCACAGTTCTTGTTTCATCCACAAGAGGTTCCTGTTCAAGGTAACCAATGCTGTAGCCCGGGGCAATAACAATATTCCCGTCAAAATTTTTATCAACACCTGCTAAAATTTTGAGAAGTGATGATTTACCTGCACCATTTAAGCCAAGAACACCAATTTTAGCGCCGTAAAAATAGCCAAGGGTGATGTCTTTCAAAACTTCTTTTTGCCCGTGACGTTTTGTCACACGGTGCATTGAATAAATAACTTTTTCCTGTTCGTTACTCATATTTCCTCATAATGATTAGTCTATCTTATAATGAATATTATAAAATCTCTCTTAAAAATGCTCTGGTACGTTCATGTTTTGGATTGTTAAAAAACTCTTGAGGACTTGCCTTTTCAAGGGCTTCGCCATGATCCATGAAAATAATTCTGTCCGCAACTTCCCTGGCAAATGCCATTTCGTGGGTAACACACATCATGGTCATGCCGTCAGAAGCAAGACCTTTCATAACATTTAAAACTTCGTTAACCATTTCAGGGTCAAGAGCTGAGGTTGGTTCATCAAAAAGCATAACTTTTGGCTGCATGGCAAGAGCACGGGCAATGGCAACACGCTGCTGCTGTCCGCCTGATAATTGGATAGGATATTTATGAGCCTGATTCAAAATGCCCACACGTTCAAGAAGTTCCATGGCAATGGAAACGGCTTTATGCTTGGGAAGTCTGCGCACTTTCATGGGTGCTAAAGTAATATTATCAAGAACGCTGAGGTGTGGATAAAGATTGAACTGCTGGAAAACCATGCCCACTTCACTTCTGAGAACATTCACATCCTGACGTTTATCATAAATATCAACACCCTCAAGCAAAATAGTGCCTTGCTGAATGGCTTCCAATCTATTTAAACAACGAATAAACGTACTTTTGCCAGATCCGGAAGGCCCGCAAATGAAAACAACTTCGCCCTTTTCAACAGTTTCACTGATTCCGTTTAATACATGAAAATCGCCATACCATTTATGTACGTTATGAATTTCAAGAATAGGCATATATCCTCCAATGCATCCGCTACATTTCCAACCATAAACGCTAATAATATGTGCTAATGCTGCATTTTGTCAAGTTTAACCTTGGATAAGATAAAAATAATTAGCACTGCAAAATACCGCATTATTCATTAAAATTTTTTCGTAAATGTTCTAAAAATAATTCCGCAGCAGCTGAAAATACTTGTGATTTCTTCCAAACAATATTTAATCCAGATTCAAGTTTAGGTGATAAGGGACGAAAACAAAGTGAACTTGTTTTTGAAGTATTGACTAACTTATTAAGGGAAATTATATAGCCAAGGCCTGATTCCACCATAATGGCTGCATTATAAACAAGATTAAATGTTGCCACTATATTGAGTTTATTAAAATCTTCGCCAAACCATTTTGTAAATATATTTTCAGATAATTCATTAGCAATGGCTTGTCTGGAACAAATTAAGGGTAAATTCAGCAAATCATTTTTATCAATAAAATCTTTTTGCGCCAAGGGAGAATCTTTTCGCATAATAACGCCCCATTCATCATAATCTGGCAGGTTGATAAAATTATATTTTGTAATATCAGCAGGTTGAATAAAAATGCCAAAATCCAGAAGACCTTTATTCAGCCTTTCTGCCACATCATAGGAATTGCCGCTGTAAAGATGAAAATAAATATGAGGATACGCATCGCGTATGGTTTTCATAATTTCAGCAATGGGCTTTATGGCGTATGTTTCTCCTCCGCCAATATAAATATCACCGCTGATTTTATTTTCCATGGAATTGAATTCTGCTTCGGTTTTATCAACCATGGCAATAATTTCTTCAGCACGTTTTAATAAAATCATTCCTTCTTTCGTCAGTGTAACTCTATGGCTTCCACGGACAAGCAATTTTTGTCCCAGTTGTTCTTCGAGCTCTTTTATTTGTCTTGAAAGTGTTGGCTGTGTAAGGTGGAGTAAATTTGCAGCACCAGAAATAGTTTCTTCTTTTGCTATAGCTAAAAAATACCGTAATACTCTGATTTCCATATAAATTTCTCCTAATTTTGAGTATACTGAGTAAGTGTTATGCCTGTCAAGCATACCATACCATAAAAACAAAGTATTTGCTATTTCATTGATTCCCCCATATTCATACTCAAAAAGCAAGGAGAAAATATAATGAAGAAAAGCATAGTTATCTTGAGTTGTGCTTTAATGTTTGCTTTCTCAGGCGCAGCATGGAATGTGCAGGCAAAAGCGGCTTCTCAAACAGAATTAAAAGGAGAACATATGAAAAATTATGGAACAATAACAGATATGGCAATTCATAGCGAACCAATCGAACTGACCAGCGAATGGGATAAAGTTTTTCCGCTAAGCCAAGAAGTAAATCATAAAAAAGTAACATTTGTAAATCATTTTGGTATTACGCTTGCTGCTGACCTTTACGAACCCAAAAATTCTACAGGAAAACTTCCGGCAATTGCTGTTTGCGGCCCATTTGGTGCTGTGAAAGAACAAGCCTCCGGCCTTTATGCACAGGAAATGGCAAAACGAGGATTTCTTGCTCTTGCATTTGACCCTTCCTTTACCGGAGAAAGTACCGGCTATCCACGCGCATTTAATTCCCCAGATATCAATGTTGAAGATTATCAGGCTGCCATTGATTTTCTTTCCACAAGAGAAAATGTAAATCCTGAACAAATTGGAATTATTGGAATTTGCGGCTGGGGCGGCATGGCTTTGCAAACAGCTGCACTTGATACAAGAATTAAAGCCAGCGCAATTATCACAATGTATGATATGAGCCGCAATACTGCCCTTGGATATTTTGATTCCATTGATGAAAATGGCAGATATGAAGCGCGCGTCGCTTACAATAAACAAAGAACTGAAGCTTATAAAACAGGAATGTATACAGCTGGAGGCGCCCTTCCGGAAGTTGCTCCTGCCGATGCTCCACAGTTTTTAAAAGATTATGTGGCGTATTATAAAACAAAAAGGGGCTATCATGCTCGCTGTTTAAATTCCAACAATGGCTGGACAGCAACTGCAGCCGGTTCTCTTATGAATATGCGTTTATTTGAATATGCTCCGGAAATCAGAAGCGCCGTTCTTCTTGTTCATGGAGAAAAGGCTCATTCTTTGATGTACAGCCAGGATGCTTATAAGCTTCTTAAAGGCGATAACAAAGAGCTCATGATTATTCCGGGAGCTTCTCATACAGATTTGTACGATAACATGAATGTTATTCCTTTTGCCAAGCTGGATACATTTTTCAAGAATACCTTTGCAAAATAAATAAAATACTGTCTTTCTTTAATACATGGCTAAGAGGTTTTATTCGTAAAATTTCTTAGCCTTTTTATTTAACCTATTAAAAAGAATTAACATGCTGATAAAACAGAGAGAAGCAGCATAAAAAATTTCAATTTTTATCTGTCAGACTATTGACACTTTTTATTTTTGTACTAAAATAATTACATAAATTAAATTACTCCTATGGAGAGAAACTATGTCCCAAAAAGGTTTAGGGATAATCGGCGAAGATACATCTCTATCAGAAGTTTTTAGAATTCTTCGTAAAGTTGCCCCAACAGACAGTACAGTTCTTGTTACAGGCGAATCTGGAACAGGGAAAGAAGTTCTCGTGCGCACGCTGCATAAAGAAAGTAAACGTGCCAATGCTCCTTTTATTCCTGTTAACTGTGGTGCTATACCTAAAGAACTTTTGGAATCTGAACTTTTTGGACATGAAAAAGGTGCGTTTACTCATGCTATCCGCACAAAACCCGGTCGTTTTGAATTAGCTGAAGGCGGCACTATTTTTCTTGATGAAATAGGTGAAATGGATACTTCTTTGCAGGTTAAAATTTTGCGTGTTTTGCAGGAAAAAGAAATTGAACGTGTGGGCGGCAATGGCCCTAAAAAAATTGATGTGCGCATTATTGCTGCAACCAACAGAGATTTGGAACAGGAAGTTGTCCTTGGCAATTTCAGAGAAGATTTATATTATCGATTAAACGTTATTCCGCTTCATTTACCACCACTGCGTGAAAGAGGTAATGATATTATTGCCTTGGCTGAAACTTTTTTAAAACATTTTTGCGAAAAGAAAGAACGTGGACAATTAACCCTTTCTGAAGAAGTGGCCAAAGTATTTTTAAATTATACCTGGCCCGGAAACGTTCGTGAACTGGAAAACTTTACCGAACGTTTAAGCATTTTAGCAGACGGCCCTCAAGTCGTGCTTTCTGATTTATCTTCAAAAATTTTAAATGGCGTGGGTGATGTTAGTGCCCTTCCTCCACTGCCAGAAGAAATTACCATTTTTGAAGCAAAAACAAAAGAAAAAGAAATATCCCTTAATTCCAGTGTAACTCAGGAAGAAAAGAAATCCCTTACTTCCATCTTAACCCAAGGTTTTTCAGATTTTTCAAGTTCTGCACAAAATCATGCTCTTCCAACGCTCAACGATATGAAAAATAAAAATATGAATTTGAAAGAATTTTTAGAAATGATTGAAGACAATATTATTAATGAAGCTCTGGAGCAAGTTGAGGGTGTGAAAAACCAAGCTGCTGAAATTCTTGGAATTAAACGAACAACCCTTATTGAAAAATTAAAAAAACGAAATATTGAATAAATATGAAAATAAAAGTTATTCTTTTAGCGCTTATTGTATTTTTAGCCAAAGTTCCTGCAGCCCAGGCTATTTCCTGGTCTTATAATCAGGACAAGAACTTTGATCAAATTATTGTAAGCAATAATACTGCAAAAGAAAAAATTGAAACCATTCGTACAGACAGCAATAAAATTCTTATTCAAGGCAAAAACTTTGAAAATAATTTACAAGTAATTCAAGGGAATATGATATCCAATGTTATTGCTACTGAATATGGTCTCTCCGTTGTTTTAAAAGATAATGCCTTTGGGTTCATGCAAAATACGGATAATAACGGCAATATTATTATAGGTATTTATAAAGACCCCATGGGAGCTCGCTGGAAGCCAACAGCTCAGCGAGTCAATTTTAACAAGCAAGTCAGTCAAAAAGAAGAAACAGTTAAAGCAAGACTTGAAGAACCGAAAGAAGAACAGAAAAATTCTGAACAGACTGAAAATCCTCAGCCTTCAGAACAAAGTCTTATTGCGCAAAACGATACTGCGGCAGAAAACGTTGTTCAAGACGAACCTGCACTTGCTGAAATTTCACAAGATAATCAGGAAAGTTTGCCGGCAATTTCAGAAAAAACTCTTCAGCAGTCTCTAAAAGATCGTCAGCAAAGTGCTGAACAAACAAATTCAATAGCAAATACTCAAGACGTACAAGAAGAAGTTTTACATACACAAATCACGCAAGAACCAGCCAGCCCCCGTATTGTTATTGCTGATCAAGACAGTATTGACGGCATGATTGATAATTTGGCTGATACTTCTTCCCGTGATTTTTTGGCTCAATTTGCTGCTGCAGGCCAAGAACGTCCTGTGCTTATCGCTGAAGCAACGGGAAATAGTTCAGGCAATCTTATTGAAAATGCTGAAATCATAAAACCTGATGAATTGCTTTCTGCTCAGCAAAATCAAGGAACACAACAAAATCAGCATGTTAATCCAAATACGGTTATTCCGTCTGTGACATTAAAATTAAATCCTGGTACCCCTCCGGGAGTGCCTACAATTACCAATGAAGAAATTCAAAGCCAAAAATTGGAAGAGCAAGTTGAGCAAAAAGATACGTCCAAACAAACGGAATCTCCAGAATTAATTCAAAAGAAAGAAGAAGAACCATTACCCCTTGTTATTGAAGATAAAACCCATGATACTGTGATTGCGTCCAGTCCGGAAGAATTGGAAGTACAAAATCATCCTGAACAAAACCAGCAAACACCTCAAGAGCCGGATGAAGACGGTAAAGTACAGCAGCCTGGTGAAATTATTTATGTTGATGAAGAAGGAAATGAAGTTCCTGCCCCTCTTGATATTCCCGCAACTATCCAAAGTATGCGTAAATCCTATAACTTAGGCATATATGAAACGGTATTTGAAGAAACAGAAAAATTAAAAGAGCTGAATTTGCCTAAAAATCTTTTGGAAGAAATTTTCTATAACCGCGCAAAAGCATATTTTGTGATGAACAGCAATAATTTAAAAAATGCTGGGGAAACCTTTATTTCCATTGCGCAGGAAGCTCTGAATGCCAATGATGAATCTTCCAGAAAACCGGAACTTCTTGCCAATTTAGTTGCAACCTATATTGAACTCGACAGACCAGCAGAAGCAAGAGCCTATGCGGATATTCTCTATAAAAATTATCCCTATAGCCTTGATACGCCCAATGCTATTTTGCTTGTCAGTGATTATCTTTTAAAACATCAGGATTATACGATTGCAACTCAATATTTACAAATTCTTATTGATAAATATCCTGATAATACCTATGCAAAAAATGCGGCAATGCTGCAAATTAAAGCTTTGCACAAGCTTGGCAATTATGACCGCACCCTTGCAATGATCAACTTTATTGATCGCCGCTGGCCAAAAGTTTATTTGGAATTTCCTGATTATCTGGTGATTAAAGCCCATATTCTTGAAGAACAGGGACTTATCAGAGATGCCATTTCAACCTATTGGCAAATTTTCAACTTAAATCCAAAAGATGAACAAGCCGGCGATATTTTATTCAAAATTGCCAATCTTTATTATGATATTCATCTCAATGATTCTGCAAAGAAAGTGCTTGAACAGCTGTATCAAGATTTTCCACAGCATAAAAGTGCGCCAAAAGCTTTGCTCTATATGGGTGAAAATGGCCGTTTTGATGACAGACATACAGTTGATGAAATTATAGAAATTTATAATGAACCCAATCCAGAATATCCTGCAACCTATTATAATAAAATTATTAATGAATACCCAGACAGCAAAGAAGCGCTTACAGCAACATTGCGTTCTGCTATTTTGAAATACATTGAAAAAGATTATTTAGATGCAGCCGCTCTGGCGCAAAACGTGTTTACCAATAATATTGATACACGTGAAGTTGACACGGCTTCTGAATTACTGCACAGAGCATTTGATCCGATTTTTCAGCTGAGTTTATCTGAGCAAAACTATGAAAGAACGCTGATTTTATGGGAAAGCTTCCCTGCTGTACATCATTATTATGAGCCTATCAGTTCTCTTTTGCGTTTATCCCTCGCTAAAGCGCATATTAACAGAAATGAGACTGCAGAAGCTGAAAGCCTGCTCTCATATTTTCTTGAAAGAATACCTACCAATGAAACTGAATATCAAGAAGGAATTTATGCCTATGATATTTTCCTGGCCCATGCAATCAATACACAGGATTGGAGCAGGGTTTTAGAAACCAATAAAAAGATTGACTCTTGGAGATTACCCACTGATAAAGAAAACAATAAAAAATATACCACAGCCATTGCCGCAGAAAATTTAGGTCTGGAAGCAAGAGCCCTTCCTTTTTGGCGGGAACTTGCAGCCAATGAAAGCATTCCCCTTTATCAGCGCGCTTATGCACAATATTTTCTTGCCCGTGATGCAGAAAGAAAACAAAATATCCGCGGCGCCTATCAGGCAAATTTAGACGCATTAGCCATGTTTGAAGATTTGCGTAATGTGCAGTCTCCATATGCAAGCCCGGAACGAGAAAGTGAAAGCATCGCGGCACTTATGGATATTACAGAAATTGCAGGCAGATTTACAGAATCTTTGGAATGGCTCAACCGTTATCGCAATTATGTTTCTGAAAATTCAAAGGATTATGCCGGCTTGCAGCTTCGTGAGGCTCGTTTGCACAGAAAAATGGGCGATACAATGCGCTGGCGCAGTATTCTGGAAGATGTAAGACGCCGTGAACCAGAATCTATTTATGGAAAAATGGCAAGTTCTGAACTCAATACCTATGAAATGGCACGTGATTTAACACGTTTTACAGGAAATAATTAATATGGAAATTGGCGGTGTTCTTGTTGGCCTCGGCAATCCCGGAAGCCAATATGCAACAACAAGGCATAATATGGGCTTTTTGACCTTGGAAGCATTTTTGAAAGCTATGGCAAAGAATTATCGGGTTGATCAATTTTCAACTTCAAAATTCAATGGCATAACCTTTAAACTTACCTATAAAAATGCCGATTGGATTTGTGCCTTTCCCCAGACTTTTATGAATTTAAGCGGCGACTGCGTACAGCCGCTGCTTGCCTGGTATAAAGTCAGTCCTGAACAGCTCTATGTTATTCATGATGAACTTGATTTAATCCCAGGCAGAATACAATTGAAAAAAGGCGGAGGAAATGCCGGCCATAATGGGTTAAAATCCATTAGTACACGCTTGGGAACGCAAGACTATTTTCGCTTGCGCATGGGTATTGGCAGGCCAAAAGACTCCGCTGTGGTCAGTAATTATGTTTTAAGTGGATTTGGCCAGGATAAAGAAAAAATTGAAAATGCAATTTCACTGGGTGTTATTGCCTTGCAGGATATTCTTGAGCTTGGCTCAGTTAAAGCCATGAATAAAATTAATATGAGAAAGAAAGATTAACCTTGCCAAAGTAAAAAAAAATCGCTATAAGGCATTTGTTATTTCTATTTATCTCTTTTTATTTTCCCCTACATTATCTTTATTAATCATTTACGGACGGATATTTTATGTCTGAAATTGTTGCAAAAACAAGAAGAAGAAAAATTGTAGCTGATGCAGCCCCAGAAGAAAAACCTGTAAAATCAACACGCGGGCGTAAACCTAAAAAAGTTCTTGCTGAAGAAGATTTACAAGGAGAAACACCTCCTTCTGAAAATTCTTTTGAGCAGGAACCGGAAGCACAATTTTTTGAACCCCCTTCCTATGATTTTGCTGAAGATACAGTAAGTGCAGCAAATATAGCGCACAGAATACCGTATAAAAGAAAATTCACTCATACTCGAAAAAATAATTTTGTTCCTCAAGAAGAAATTGAAGAAACAGAAGCTCCCCTTGACAGCTTTTTGAGTTTATCAGAACTCAAAACTCGCAGTATGAACGAGTTAATGGATTTGGCTGAAAAATATCAGCTGGATAATGCAAGCAGTATGCGCAAACAGGAACTTATTTTTGCATTACTGCAATCCTGTGTTTCCCAAAATGGAACTATTATTGCCGACGGTGTTTTGGAAGTTCTGCCTGACGGATATGGATTTTTGCGCTCCCCGCTCAGCAGTTATATGCCCGGCCCTGATGATGTTTATGTCTCCCCTTCACAAATTCGCCGTTATCATTTGAGAAAAGGTGATATTGTCAAGGGTCAAATCCGTCCGCCTAAAGAAGGTGAACGCTATTTTGCTTTGGTAAAAGTCAATGAAGTTGGTTTTGAAGCTCCAGAAAATGCCAAGCACTTAGTTTTATTTGATAACTTGACACCCATTTTCCCCGATCAGCAGCTTTGCATTGAAACAGATGAAAAAAATCTGTCAGGACGCGTTATTGATATGATGTCTCCTATCGGACGCGGCCAGCGCGGACTCATTGTTGCGCCTCCAAGAACCGGGAAAACAACTTTACTGCAAAATATTGCCAATGCAATCAGCGCAAAATATCCCGATGTATTTTTAATTGTTCTTTTGATCGACGAAAGACCTGAAGAAGTAACAGACATGGAAAGAACTGTTAAAAATGCAGAAGTGATCAGCTCCACCTTTGACGAACCACCCCAGCGCCATGTACAAGTGACTGAAATGGTGCTTGAAAAAGCAAAACGCCTTGTAGAACGCAAAAAAGACGTGGTGATTTTGCTGGACTCAATTACCCGTTTGGGCAGAGCCTATAACGCAGTGACCCCTTCTTCCGGCAAGGTTTTATCAGGTGGTCTGGATGCCAATGCCCTGCAGCGTCCAAAACGCTTCTTTGGCGCAGCCAGAAATATTGAAGGCGGCGGCAGTTTAACCATTATTGCATCTGCTCTTATTGATACAGGCTCACGCATGGACGAAGTTATCTTTGAAGAATTCAAAGGTACAGGCAACTTAGATTTGTATCTTGACCGCCATTTAGCGGAAAAGCGTATCTTCCCTGCTATTGACATCAATAAGACCGGCACACGTAAAGAAGATTTGCTTCTTTCTGAGGAAAATCTGAACAGAATTTGGATTCTGAGAAAAATTCTTGCGCCCATGTCTTCCATTGACAGTATGGAATTTTTACTGGATAAAATGCGCGGTACAAAAAATAATAAAGAATTTTTAAATGGAATGAGTAAATAGAATAATGGCAGATACACCAAAAGACGAAAAACCAAAAGAAACTTCGCAGCCTGCTCAAACCACGACTAAAATCAGTGCAGCAGAAGCTGATATTTTGTTTGAAGATGTTAAGCTTGATAAATCAGGTTTTCTCTTTAAATTATTAAAACCCGTTCTTAAACGTTTTTCCTTTTTGCGTAATAAGAAGGTTTGGATATCCCTGCTTGTTGTTATTATACTTATGATAACGGGTATCGGGGGCTTTTCTTTCTATCAGGCAACTAAAGTCAATCGTCCGGGATATATTTTATCTTGCCTGGAAGACTCTTTCCAAGCAAAAGATCCTTCACTATTCAGTTCTATTATTGATTTACCGGAGTTTTCCGATAACTTTATTAATGATCTTATCAGCTTAATCCAGAATTATAAGTATGTGCATGCTCAAATGGGAGAAATTCCAGATACAGAACTCATTACGGACAATATTTCCCTTTTATTTCTGGATATTTTCAAAGATAATGAATACGATAATGATTTCAATAATAAAACACTCTTTATTCCTAAACACATCGGCGCGCTTTTAGCACAAGCACAGTTTGAAATCAAAAAAGATAACGATAAAAATTCTCATATTATTTCTACAACACTTTATGATGATTTTTGGGAACGTATTCCAATTAAACTGGAAGTTAAACAAACAAAAAACAGTCTGAAAATTGTAAAATTGGCAAACCTTGAAGAAATTTTACAAGTTTATAATTTGAAACTTTCAAAACGCCATTTACAGGAACAAAAATTTAAAAGCAAGAAGACTCAGCACGATTTGCATAACATGTTGGCATTTTTGCCTAATTCGGTTTGTTCTACAAGTTTTGGAAAAGTAAGCGGCAAAGATGTTCTTTTCATCAACTATGTTGCTGATCCAAACTACCAGAATGATCATATTGTATCCTTTGCTGTGAGTCTTAAAATTTCTGATGGTGAAGGTATGGATATTTTAGAGGAAACACTCCGAAGCAATACCATTGTTTTGCCTACCAATGGGGTTAATATGTCTTTGCCTGTTTTTGTCAATGAAACGCAATTAAAAGCTTTAACAGCACATTCACCCCTTATTTGCAAAGCCAGTCCCGTGATGATAAATACCAACAGCGGTGAATATTTTGATATCAGAAAAAAGTAATTGCCAGTTTTG
The DNA here is from genome assembly GCA_910578585.1 of uncultured Mailhella sp. Taxonomy (GTDB): domain Bacteria; phylum Desulfobacterota; class Desulfovibrionia; order Desulfovibrionales; family Desulfovibrionaceae; genus Taurinivorans. The sequence goes on along the minus strand of CAJTRG010000002.1, from coordinate 141,086 downwards.
CGATTTAGCCGTATACTGTAAAAGGATTTTTTCGAAGGAGCAAATATGTCACGTTCAATACATTTAGCACTGCATATTCACAAAGACCCTGCTGCTATGGCAGAACGCGTAGCACACCACTTGGTTCAAATTTGCGAAGAAGCAATTGAAGAAAGAGGCGTGTTTACCCTTGCGCTTTCTGGCGGAACTACCCCTATTCCTCTTTTTCGCCTTTTAGCTGAAGAAGACTGGGCTGAACGTTTGCCATGGGAAAAAATTATGATTTATTGGGGTGATGAATTTTGTGTTCATCCTGATGATCCCAATAGCAACTATGGCATTGCAAGACGTGAACTTTTATCCAAAGTTCCAGCTACCCGCTACTATCGGATAAAAGGTGAAGGAAATCCTGTAGAATCTGCTCTTGCTTATGAAAAACTTATTCGTGAACATTTTCGTTTGGACGAAGGTGAATTTCCTAAATTTGACTGCATTTTATTAGGACTTGGTGAAGACGGACATACGGCTTCCCTTTTCCCCGGTGAATACGCACTCCATGAAAAGGAACGTATTGTTATTGACCAATATGTAAGAAGCAAAAGCGGTGATAGAATTACACTGACGCTGCCAGTACTCAATAATGCCCGCTGCTGTTTATTCATGGTTACAGGAAAAGAAAAACACGATGCCTTGAGTAAATCATTAAACTTGCTCAGTGAACCAAAACTCCCAGCCCAATTTGTGCGTCCTGCCGGCGGTGACTTGATCTGGGTTGTGGATGAAAACGCTGCCCTTGGCGATAATTAATTTTTTATACTTATATCTATCAAATAAAAAATTTAAATCGTGCAGAACATGTCAAATATAATCAATTATAATGGCAACTCTGCACTTTTATTATAACTTTTTGCAATATGAAATGAAATATGGATATTAAAGAAATTGATATATTAGGTGATGAAATAAATTCACATTGGTATTATAAATCAAAAGCATCTACTATTGCAAAAGTATTACAACCTTATAAAAAGAATACTATTCTTGATGTCGGAGCTGGATCTGCGTTTTTTTCAAAATATCTTATTGAAAATTCTGATGTAAAAGAATCCTGGTGTATTGATATTGCTTATGAGAAAGAATATGATGAAAATTTTGCAAATGGAATTATTCATTATAGAAGACAATGCCCTGAAGTTACTCCTGATTTGGTTCTTTTTGTTGATGTTTTGGAACATATTGAAAATGACAGCGATTTTTTAAAAAATTATATTGAAAAAGTACCCAGTGGCTGCCATTTCTTTATTTCCGTTCCTGCATTTAAATTTTTATGGAGCCAACACGATGTTTTTCTTAAACACAAAAGACGTTACACTTTAAAAGAATTGGAAGCTCTTATTTCTAATTCTGGTCTCTCTCTCGTAGACAGCTTTTATTATTTTGGTTCTGTCTTTCCTTTAGCTGTAATTACACGTATGGCTAATAATTTATTTTCTAATAAAAACACTCCTCATTCTCAATTACAAAAACACTCAAAATTTGTGAATACAGTTCTATCTTTTCTTTGCTCAACCGAAACAAAATTTATGTTAAAAAATCGTTTATTTGGTCTTTCTGCGATGTGTATTGCTCGTAAAAATTAATTTAAATTTATTTTTTGTAATCTTTAAGCTAGGTAATAGAATAAAATCCCGTTGAGAGTGAACACTTGCAGCGGGATTATCATTAACAAAGTAATAATAACCCAAAAGCAAAATACATAAAAAAGTCCCCCACAAAGTGAGGGACAATAAAAGTTATATAATGATACAAAATCTTATTAGATATTTCTAATGGAAGCGGCAATAAAATCACGGAATAAAGGGTGTGCTTTCATGGGGTTGGATTTTAATTCCGGATGGAACTGGCAGCCAACAAACCATGGGTGATCGGCAATTTCAATAATTTCCATGAGTTCATTATCAGGTGAAGTTCCACTGAAAACAAGTCCGTTTTCTTCAAGTATTTCTTTAAACTTATTGTTGAATTCATAGCGGTGTCTATGTCTTTCAGAAATTTCAGGACTTACATACGCTGCATAGGCTTTAGTGCCTTCTTTGAGTTTACAGGGGTATGCACCAAGACGCATGGTTCCGCCTTTATCGCTGCTGTCGTCACGAACTTCGCGTTTATTGGTTCTAAAATCAAACCATTCTTTAATCAAATAAATAACATTATTCTTGCAGTCTGGCACAAATTCTTCGGAATTGGCATCTTTTAGTCCAGCAACATGGCGGGCAAATTCAATAACAGCACACTGCATACCAAGACAAATACCAAAGAATGGAATTTTCTTTTCACGAGCAAAGCGAATGGCTTCAATTTTTCCTTCAACGCCGCGATATCCAAAACCGCCGGGAACAAGAATACCATTACAGCCAGCAAGCATATTGGCAACATTATCTCTGGTAATTTCTTCTGAGTTCACATAGCGGAGAAGCACTGTTGCGTGATTGGCAACGCCAGCATGGATAAGGGCTTCGTGCAGGCTCTTGTATGCTTCTTTCAAATCTACATATTTACCAACAATACCAATGGTTACAGTATGTTGAATATCATTGAAATCAGCAATTAATTTCTTCCAGGCATCAAGCTTTGGATTACCTGCATTTAATTGCAGCATAATCACAACTTTTTGGTCAAAGCCTTCTTCATAAAATTTCAAAGGAACTTCGTACACATTCTTTACATCAACAGAAGAGAAAACCGCACCTTCTTCCACGTTACAGAAGAGAGAGATTTTGCGTTTCATATCTGTTGGGATAGCTTCTTCACAGCGGCAAAGAATAATATCAGGCTGCACACCAATGGAAAGCAATTCTTTTACACTGTGCTGTGTTGGTTTTGTTTTATATTCCCCTGCTGCACGAAGATAAGGAACAAGCGTTAAATGGATATTAAGGCAATTATTTCTGCCAAGTTCAGAACGAAGCTGACGCATAGCTTCTAAAAATGGCAAGCTTTCAATATCACCAACTGTACCGCCAATTTCGATAATAGCAACATCAGGAGCTTCATCTTGAGGAACATCTGCCGCAAGGCTCAGCATAGTGCGTTTGATTTCATCCGTAATATGAGGAATAACCTGAACAGTTCCGCCAAGATAATCACCGCGGCGTTCTTTATTTAAAACAGTATAATAAATGCGACCAGCTGAAGTACTGTTGCGTTTTGAAAGAGAAACACCGAGATAGCGTTCATAGTGACCTAAATCAAGGTCAGTTTCAGCGCCGTCGTCGGTAACAAACACTTCCCCGTGTTGAAAGGGATTCATGGTTCCAGGGTCTACGTTGATATATGGATCAAGTTTTTGGATAGTAACTTTAAGCCCGCGAGCTTTGAGCAATGCTCCTAAAGAAGCGGCTGCAAGCCCTTTGCCTAATGAAGATAAAACACCGCCTGTTACAAAAATAAACTTGGTTTTCATGCTGACCTCAATCAAAGTTTTTATGCTTTATAATCTTGGTAAAACCTAACAAAAATTTTTCTTTTTGTCACGCATTGACCTTTATTTATTTCGCTACTATACTATATTTTACAAAGAATGAAAGAAATATTTTTAATAAAAAAATATAAATTAAAACAAATAGTTTTATCAAACATAAAAATGGAGTTAAAATGGCAACTGTAAAAGCACTTGTTTTAACTGGATATGGCACAAATTCACACAAAGAAACCGCGCATGCTGTGCGCCAAGCTGGTGCTGATGCAGCAGATATCGTGCATTTTTCCGATATTGTTTCTGGTGCTGTCAAATTAAATGATTACCAATTTTTGCTTTTCCCCGGTGGATTCTTGGATGGTGATGATTTAGGTGCTGCCCATGCAGCTGCCCAGCGCTGGCTTTATTTAAAAGATAATGAAGAAAAACCTCTTCTTGACCATTTGAATAAATTCCTTGACGACGGAAAACTGATCATGGGCATTTGCAATGGCTTCCAGCTTCTTGTCAAACTCGGAATCTTGCCAAGTCTTGATAATAAGCGTTTTGAACGTCAGGTTTCTCTTACCCACAACCTTTCTGCCCGCTATGAAGACAGATGGGTACAATTAAAGGCCAATCCAAAGAGCCCCTGCATTTTCACTCAAGGAATTGATTTTATTCAAGTGCCTGTACGCCATGGTGAAGGACGAATTGTAACTCCTGATGAAGCAACCTTGAACCGCCTTGAACAAGAAAATTTAATCTGTCTGCAATATACTGATCCAAATACCGATGCAGTAACCATGGAATATCCTTATAACCCCAATGGTTCACCAAAAGGTATTGCAGGTCTTACTGATCCAACAGGACACGTACTTGGACTTATGCCTCACCCTGAAGCATTCAACCATATCACCAACCATCCGCACTGGGCAAGCAGCCAAGACAAGAAAGTAACGACCTTGGGTACTGTTATTTTTGAAAACGCGGTAAAATTCTTGAAAGGCTAATTTTATAACTAAGTTGAAATAAAAAATGCCCCTTTATAAGGGGCGTTTTTGTTTAATAAGATATTATCAACGTGTTAAAATTTTTATTCTTCTTCGATTTCACAATCATCATCATTAAATTCTAACGTGAAAATTTCCCAGCTGGCAATAAAAAGTGTTGCTACAAGTGGGCCGACCACAAAGCCGTTCATACCAAAAATACTAAAACCACCCAAAGTTGAAAGCAAAATCACATAATCTGGAAGCTTGGTATCGCGTCCCACTAAAACAGGGCGCAAGATATTATCCATAAGCCCAATCACGACAGCACCGAAAAAGAGTAAAATGCAGGCATTTAATGTTTCGCCAACTGCAAAGAAATACACACAAACGGGAAACCAGACTATGCTGGCACCTACCATGGGAATGAGCGAAAAAAGTGTCATTACCACGCCCCATAACAACGCAGAGCTTATGCCTAAAAAATAAAATACCAGTCCGCCAATGGTTCCCTGCACCATGGCCACAACAAGACTGCCCTTGATCGTGGCACGAGTCACTTCAGAAAATTTTGCAAAAAGAAGCTGTTCTCTTTTATGCCCTAAAGGCAGCGCCTTATGCAATTTGATAATCAGTGATTTACTGTCACGCATCATAAAAAATGCCACATAAAGCATAATGGCAATCTGCACAATAAAAGAAATGGTTCCTTGTCCAATATGTACTGTTTGCTGAGCAACAATACCACTTACTTTTAATGCAAATTCACTGACTTTTTGCGTAATAAGCCCCGGTTCCAGATTTAATTGCTGTAAAATGTCCTGCACAAACGGATAGGCTTTTTGAATTTCATTAAAATAATGGGCTAAATTGGTTGAACCGGAATTTAAGGCTGCATAAATCTTTACACATTCCGCAATAACAGAAGTAATAATAAATAAAAATGGCAAAACAACAACCAATGCACAACAAAGAAGCGTGCAAAGGGTGGCGACATTCTTCCATTGAATATGCTTTACAAAATAATTTTGCAGCGGTGCAAAGACAATGGCCAGAGCAACAGCCCAGAAAATTGCCCCTAAAAAAGGCATTAATATGGAAAAAAAGAGTAAACTGACAAGAACTAAAAAAAGTAAAAAAGAGCGAAATTCAAGACCGTTTTGCATAATAGTATTTTCAAACCTTAAAGGTAAGCTCCAAATTTAAAACAATATAATTCGGGTTGCAAAAAAAATAATTTTAACTATAATCCACGACCAGTAACGTATAAAAGGTATTTGTATTGTCAGTTTTCTATAAAGATTAAGTTCATAACTGTCAAGTAAAACTTGACTTTTTGCCATTATAGTTCAAATTGTCAATACAATAACCAAAAGGAATGTTATGGAAAATTTAATGCTTTTCTTTATTATTCTTGCAGTCTCAAGCACTTTTGTTGCTTTATGCAGTCTTGTTCTTCCTCAGTACACAGCATTTTTCATGAAAAAACCTACAACAGGAAAAGCTCTTTACTTTTGGTTTTTCATATCTTTGGTTGCCAGTGGAATCGTTGCCTATTTGCGCACAAAAGTTTAATGCATGAACTGGTTCTCACACAGAATTTTTGCTGTTGGTCTTGCTGCAGCATGTAAATTTGACCTTATGGGCATTGTCGCAAGTTACTTAGGTTCAACCATACCAGACAGTATTGATTTCTTTCTCACAAAAATTGGTTTTAGTTTCAATCAAATCCACAGAAAACACAGCCATGCCTGGGTCTGGTATGCATTTATTCTGTGTTTTATTTATATGATACTTTTTCCCAATGCGGAAAAATATTTTCAGGAAATTTTGAAATACAAAGAGCTCTGTTATGCCTTTTTCCTGGGAATTTTTTCGCACATTTTTCTTGATATGCTCACCACAAAAGGTGTTCCCAGATTATTCAATCCAAATAATAAAATAGCCGTCAAACTTGTAAAAACAAACAGATATTCAGAACATGTTTTTACATTTATATTTTTTGTGAGTATATGTTTTTATTTATATTTTACAAAAAATCAATATGTTGCCTTTCTTATTAATGGTATTTACAAGCAATTTATGCACTAATTATTTATTCTTGTATTTTTGAACACGATACCGCAGCGCAACAATTTCTAAAAACTGTGCTAAATCTTCACTAATCACCCGTGTAATAATTTTAAAATCACTATTAAATTCTTTTGGATTGGAAGATGCTAAACAAAGCACAGCAGCAATATTTCTTTCAACCCGCACAGGAATGCACACAGTTGCCGGAAAAACCGGCAAATCATCATTTTTTGCATATAATGGTAAATTATGAACAGAATCTTTACCGTCGTTTTGAATGATTTCTTCATTTTTATAAACCCAGCCCACAAGTCCGCCGCTGAAACTAAATTCTTTTTTAGAGGTAATAGTCGGGTATTCGCCGTCAATATAATAGTGATCCTTTTTCTCTGATAAGGAGGTAAAAGCAACGTATTCAAAGCCCAAGGAAACAGACAGTAATTGCAGTAATTTTCGAAGATAGGGAGACCAGCCATTATAATTTTTCTTGAGATCAGCAAGCTGTTCCAACAATTGAAAATAATGTTCAACCATTGCAGCCTGAGAACTCCGCTCCACAATCGCAAAAAGTTGTGGAAGAATTTTTCCATATAAATCAAGGAGTTTTTGTTGATTGCCTGAAAAGAAATTACATTTTTTACTATCCAGGCAAAGAGCTCCGTTGCCAGCCACAAATGTTCCCATAAAGGAATGAACAGCATCTTCTGTTTCATCAAAATAATAGCCTAAATTTGCTCTATTATCTTCGGGGATTTGGTATAAAAGAGGTTCTTTATTCTTCAAAATCCAGCCCACAAGCCCCTTTCCCTGGGCAATTTGTGCATCACGCAAAATAGATTTTTCACTCATGCTGAAATAAGAAATAAGTTTTGCTGGGCTGTTTTCGCTTTCAGGCATAAATAATAAAACAGAATGCGCATCAAAAGTACTTGCAATTAAAGCCAAAAAATTATCTATCACACTATTTTTCTCAATAAAATTATTTGAAATTTCCATGTTAATACCCTTATTTTCAGTGCTGTAAATATAACAAAATTTTCCACGCTTAAGCAATAGAAAAATATTGAAAAATTTTTTCAAATTTGTTACAAATTGTCTGGATATAAATACAAAAATAAGGTAGTTATACTTTTATAAGGATATAAAAGAATGAAACACTACTCTGAAGCTTTTTCTCAATCAAAATGGAATTTTGACGAAAAGTCTGATTCTTTTAAATTCATTTCTATTACTACCCTTTCCGAGCTCAAGGAATTCCTTGACATTATTCATATTCGCGAAACTTTGCTCAAGCCTTATTTTGAAAATAAAAATTATCCGCTTATAGATGTGCGTTCCTTATTGCCCTCCTTTGAGTCAGACAGCTATGAATATCATAATTTACCGGGCTTCTCCATGCTTGTGCTCGATAGAAAACTCTCATCCTTTCAAGAAGTTTTTCAATACGATTCTCTGCATCCGATTTCAGAATTTTTATCCTTTGCAAAAGGCCCCTGCTGCCCCCTGGAAAGCAATGTAACACAAATCAATAACCACACCATGCTTTCCAGACTGCCCAGAAATTTTCATGAAGAATTTAAAAAGAAATTTCAGCGTCAGGATATTACGATTTTAGATCTTTATCCACAGCTTTTGCCTTATCTTATTGAAATGGACAGAGCCCATGTGCTCAGTAAAAGTTTTTACGGTCATTATCAGCTTTCCGGTGTCTTTGCTTCCTTCCCGTCTGATATGAACGGAGAAATCAAACGGTTTGGACTGCGCATTGGCAAATTTCAAATGGATAATGATGAACTGTATCAGCGCAACAGAAACTTTGTTATGCAATATCTCATGGAACTGTACGGATTTCCTATTGCATCCGAAAGAAGAACTTCTGCTGCCCTCTTTTCACGGCGTTTGCATAAAGCCGGCGAAAGTTTCCTTATTCGTGTTCTTGGGCAGTCTGACCGAGTTATTACAACCATCTGGAACTACCACCAGCACGGCCGCTATCCTTCTGTAGAAAAAATTACCCTTGTCAGCATTGATAAAGAACAGGCTGATATTATTAATGAAATTAAAGAACAAAATGCTTTTGTTGATGAGAAAAAACGTGTTATTATTTTGCGCACACTGTATAAACAACACGCGTTCAACAAGGGCAACGTGCGTCAGGATAGAGCGCTGTCTATCATGTCTCACGAAATTATTCACCCAATCACCGGCAAATCTATTCAAAATATCAATGTGCTTCGGGATACGACGAACCTTATTATTCGCCTCAACGATATTATCCGCGGCGAATATTTTGGTACTGTTCTTTATAAGAAAACAGAGCTCATCGAGAACACAGATACTGAAGAAAAACGTCTGAAATTCCTTTTCACATGGCTGTCTAAACATCAACGCAGAATTATCAGCTACAGTGATGAGTTTTTCCTTGATTTGAGCAAAATTCTTGAAGCGTATCTCTCAAAACTCAATGCTGATGATTCTTCTGAACTTCGTGAGCTTGTGCAGGAAAATCTCAATAAATTCAGTTTCATTTTGCAGGCAAGAAAAGTTCGTGCCCTGGAAGAAATCAGTGTACGAAAATATAAGGACAAAGTCCTCAATTATGAGCAAATGCTGACAGAAGCTGTCAATATTACTAAGGAACTTCGCTTTGAAAGCGTACACTATTTTGAAACGATTATTGAAAGTACGCTGTATGAAATTGAAAGAATTTTGAATAATCGTTACCTTTTGAAGAATTATATTGAAAAAACAGAAGGTCAGCTGACAGCAAGAGGCATGGAAATCAAAAAGAATTATCGAAAGCTTGTTGCGATTCGTGACGAAATACTGGGTATTCAAAAATCACATACCAAAACACCAGAAATCATTTATAGTGGATTTTAATATGCATGCGTTTTATTTAGAACCAGAAAAATGGCAGGAACTTGTCTTAACCGGCAGCGAATTTCACCATTTATCAAAAGTGCTGCGCTTGAAAGCTGGCGATGAAATTACCCTGCTCAACGGTAAAGGCAAAGAAGCAGTTTGTGCAATCAAAAACATCACCAAGAAAGAAGCAGAGCTGGAACTTCGTTCTGAAAAAACATATCCAGAAAATAAAGCAAAAATTACGCTTGCGCTTGGTTGGGGCAAAGCCGCACGCCGTGGCTTTATGCTTGAAAAATCAGTGGAACTGGAAGCGCATAATTTATGGTTTTGGCAAGCAGAACGAAGCCAATTCCCTGTGCCAAAGGATATCAAAGCTTCATGGCAGGAACAGCTTATTGCAGGCGCTAAACAGTGTCATAATCCCTATCTGCCTGAAATTTCAGCCGTTCCGGGCGGAGTAAAAGAACTTATTGAAAAATCAAAAGATTTTGAACATAAACAACTTTTAGTAGAAAGCGATTATGCCCATGATGCCTTTTTATCTGAAAAAGATTTGGGCCTCACAGGAAATACCATTTGCGTTATCGGCCCGGAAGGCGGATTTACGCCAAAAGAAATTGAACTTCTAAAAGATGCAGGCTTCAAAGCATACACAATCGGAGACAGGATTTTACGATGGGAAACAGCAGCAGTCTTGGTGCTTGGACTTCATTGGTGGAACAAACAACAAAAGAAACAATAAAGCCATTGCCTGAAGAACTCCGCCCTCTTGATATGGACGAGTATGTGGGGCAGGAACATCTGGCTGAACATCTCCAAACACTCTATAATTCTCCGCGTCTGCCCAGTCTTTTGCTTTTTGGACCTCCAGGCTGTGGGAAATCTTCTCTTGCGCTTATTCTGGCTCATCACCATTCCAAACATATTTTACGGCTCAGCGCGCCGGAAGTGGGCTTGCAGCAATTGCGCAAACAACTCCAAGGGATTGATATCCTTATTTTAGATGAGCTGCATAGATTTTCAAAAGCCCAGCAGGACTTTTTCCTGCCCATTCTTGAAAGCGGTGAAATTACCCTTATTGCCACCACCACAGAAAATCCCTCTTTTTCTGTTACAAGGCAATTGCTTTCTCGTCTGCATGTCTTAAAACTTAATCCTTTACATAAAGAAAATCTTCGAAAACTTGTATTATCAGCGTGCAAAAAGAAAGAAATTACATTGGATGATGATCTCATTGATTTTCTCTGTTCAGCCAGTTACGGCGATGCCCGTACCTTATTTAATTTAGTTGAATATGTGTTTTCCCTGCCTAAAGAAAAGCAAAATTTGGAGCACGCGCAAAAGGCTCTGCCCAAAGTTATTGCCAGACATGATAAGAACGGTGACAGCCATTATGAATTAGCTTCTGCTCTTATTAAATCTATCCGCGGCAGTGATCCCAATGCAGCCCTCTATTATTTAGCTTCACTGCTTGAAGGCGGCGAAGATCCACGCTTTATTTGCAGACGCCTGATTATTTCTGCCTCCGAGGATATTGGCCTGGCTGACCCAAAGGCTCTTAGTTATGCGGTTTCATGCCAGCAGGCTGTTGAATTTATTGGTATGCCGGAAGGGCACATTCCCCTTGCTCAAACGGTTGTTTACCTTGCCCTCGCCCCCAAAAGCAACAGCACCTATAATGCTTTACATAATGTGAGCCAGGAAATTCGCAAAAACGGCATGCAGCCTGTGCCCTTGCATTTAAGAAATGCTTCAACTAAGCTGCAAAAAGAATGGGGCTACAAAAAAGGGTATTTATACCCCCACGATGCTCCCTGCGGATATATTGAGCAGGAATATTTGCCTGAAACTGTTGTCAATAAAGAATATTATTTCCCAAAACAAAATGGCGAAGAAAGAAATCTTTATCTCAACTGGAAACGAGTAACGAAAAAATAACTATAGGATTTTATTATGGAAATGATTTATCAATACGCACAAAATTACCACAAAGAAAATAAAAAATGCTCTTTTGCAACACCCATTTTCTATGCAAAACTTTTCAAAATTGTTTACGACGCAGGAAAAGTTGCCAGAGCAGGTCAATATTCCAATGAACGCTGGGTGTACGACAGTGTTCTGGTGGGCAGAGCCATGGAAAGCGTGGGAACTGATATTATCATTGAAGGACATGAAAACATTACCAATCTTGGTAAACCTTGTGTTTTTGTTGCCAACCACATGAGTACCCTTGAAACATTTTTCCTGCCCAGCATTATTCAGCCTGTTTGCAATCATACCTTTGTAGTCAAGGAATCTCTTTTAAAATACCCTATGCTTGGCCCTGTGCTTGCGGCTGAAAACCCTATTGTTGTAACAAGAAACAATCCTCGTCACGACTTGGCCATTGTGCTTGAGGAAGGTCAAAAGAAACTTGCAAATGGAGAATCCATTATCATTTTCCCGCAGGGAACACGCAGACCTGATGTAAACGCTAATGATTTCAGTTCTCTTGGAGTAAAACTGGCGAAGAAAGCAGGTGCACCCATTATTCCTGTTGCTTTAAAGACCAAGGCTTGGGGAACCAGCCCTGTGACCAAAGATTTTGGAGCAATCAATCCCAATATTCCTATTCGCATTACCTTTGGTGAACCCATTGAAATTATAAGCGGCAATGGTAAAGAAGAACACCAAAAATGCATAGATTTTATTGTAACTACCTATAACAGTTTTTAATTATGCAAAAGTCCAATCCTTATAAACCCATTTACAAAGTCAAGAAAAGCACAAAAAATACCTTTAAAGTTCAAAGGGCAACACAAAAACTCAGTGTGGAAAACCTTGAACAGCAATGCATAAAATTGGGCTTTTCTTTAACCATGCCCCAACTTTCTGCACTCTATAATTATATGTTTTTACTGCAAAAATGGAACCAATCCATGAATTTGGTTGGTAAATCTGCCTGGGAAGATATTTTATCTGAACTTATTGTGGATAGCTTTCATTTGGCAAAATATCTCAATGCACACGCTTCTTTTGCCCCAACAGGTATTCCTTTTAGCGCGCAAAACGAGAAAATTTATTGCTTTCAATATTATGAAAATGAACATGATTTTGAAGCATGGGATTTAGGCGCGGGTGCGGGACTGCCCGCCATTCCCTTACGTATTCTTTGGAATCAGGGCAGCTATACAATGGTTGAAGCACGGGAAAAACGCTCTTTATTCCTCAATATGGCATGCACAAAGCTTGGACTTGAAAATACTTTTGTATGCCGTAACCGCGCAGAAAATTTTATGCAAGATAAAACAGCTCAGCTTATCATAAGCCGCGCCTTTATGCCTTATGAAAAAATGCTTGCTTTTGTTGCTCCCTACTTGGCTTCACAAAAAGATAATGGCTCAATTATCTTTCTAACCTTAGAAAAAATTAATGCTTCACAATTTAATAATGACTTATTTCAGTGGAATACAAAAAATATTTATGAATACATGGTAAATGGCAAGAAAAAATACCTGTGCGAGATTGAAAAATTATCCAATTAATGCTATACAGTAACAACATAAAAGTAGTAAGGGAAAGAATATGGAAGATAAATATACTGAAATTCGCGACATTATCCTCAGAAATATCCCTGATACAGGCAACTTCCCCACAACTATTCCCGGGGTTAGAATTGTAAAACGTACCCAATGTACTGAATTTATGAAATGTTTTTATAATCCAAGCTATAGGCTCTAACATAGTGTAAACACAACCTAAACATAGTCTTACCGATACAAAATTTATCTTCTCATTTAAAAGGATATACGCATAAATTTACCTCCAAAAAAATTAACATGATGCATTCATTATTAACAAATTTTATTTTCAGCAAAACTCAAAAGTTCAGCAGCAGAAATGGTTATTTTTTTCTGTTCAATTTCTTTTAATGCCTCTGCATAATGCTTATGAATAATGCGCACAGCCTTTATAAGAATAAAAAACGATTGTTCGATTTCTTTTTCTTTATAATCAATCTGCCGGGCAGCAAGGTATTCAGAATGAGGAACGAGTACTGAAAACACCGCTGCAAGCCCCGGAAATAAGCCTCCGCCTGTAGTTAAAGCAAAAAGCTTATTGCTCATAAATATACTTCCGCCCATGTCCTCAGAAACGAGCCTCGCCAAATCTCCTGCAATTTCAACCCGTTCCACAGAAGATTGGCTTTGCTTGTACCTCGTCCCCAGTTCAATTAAACGCTCTCCTATCCGCTCACATTCCTTTTCGAGGCTTGAATCATTACGAATATAGGCATTATCAGAAAAAATACAGGGCAAAGACTCTTCTTCCAGCGCCTCAATTAAAGCTTTGCCAACAACAGTATTATCGTATTCCTTATTCCAGCGAACCCAAAAACTGGCTTTTTGTAAATCCTTTGACAAAGAGGGAACATAGGCACGGCTTTCAAGAATAATCGTTGGAATACTATCCATACCCATTTTCTGCATTATTTCGCCCTTGCTGCCAATGGGAATATTTCCCTCTGAATCTTCAAGAGGTCCAAGCCCTCCCTGAGCGGCATTTACCGTCAGCATCCACGCAATAACCTGCCCTTCAAGGTGCATGCAGCCTGCTAAAAATGCCCCTGCACTATGTGAAAGAATGTCTTCTGCATACAGTGTCTCTGTCCACGCCTGTCTATAACTATCTAATATTGCTTTTGAATAAGCTAAATTAAAGGCAGAGCAAACCTCATTTACACCTTGCCCGTACACTCGCCCAAAAATCTGCATGGCTAAATTTTGTGGTGCATAGGAACTTAGTCCGACAGCTTTTTTCATTAATTCTTTTTCTGCATTGCTTACGCCGCGCCGGGCAAAAGCTCTGGCTTTCCCTCCACAGGCAAGCTCAATTTCAATGTTTTCTTTATTCATCCAAATATTCTTAATTGATAAATCAAGCGGAACACAAACTTGCAGCATATTCACAAGCATTGCGAAGCCATAAGAATCATCTTGTTTAAATCCAGAATGGCTTACAGCATGCCCAACACCGTTATGCCCCATAAGAGCAGCCTTTGCCGGAAGTATTTTGCAAGCATAAAAATCCATAGTCACCTTCACTGTTTATACTTTATTGGTTTCCTGGAAGGATAATACCACAAAATCCAATGCAGATTTTTATAACTGAAAACATTAAAAATTTCCATTGGGCATTCAAGGTACAATTAAAAGAACAAAAAATATTTCAACATAAAAAACTTTTCCTAAAATCTTTATAGAAGCATTAATGAAATTTCTGGAATATAGGTTAATAGCAACAATGCAGCAATCATTGCCCCCAGGAAAGGCAGAACCGCATAGCTGAGCCGCTCAATGCTCATTCCTGAAATTCCGCAGCCTACAAAAAGGTTTACCCCGACAGGAGGAGTTAAAAAACCCATTGCACAGGCAACAATCATAATAATACCAAAATGGGTCATATCAATTCCTGCATTCATAAGAAGTGGCTGCAGCAATGGGGTAAGAATAAGAATATTGGCAAGCGCGTCCATAAATGTTCCCATAATAATAAGGAAAATAATCACAACAAAAAGCAATAGATATTTATTGGAAACAAGTCCGGATAATGCATCAACAAGCAAATCAGGAACTGAATAAATCATTAATAACTGCCCGAAAGCTGTTGCTGTTGCAACAACAATGAAAATTGCAGCATTCGTTACAGCAGCGCTTTTAAAAATTTCTATAATACGTTTAAATGTCAAAGTTTTCAAAACAAAAAATTCAACAAAAAAAGCATAAATAACGGCAATAGCACCTGCTTCTGTAGGAGTTGTCACACCGCCATAAATACCGCCTAACACAATAACAGGAACCAGCAAAGCATATTTTGCATGATTAAGAGCATCAAAAGTATCCCTGCAGGACGCTTTTTCAATTATATTGCCGTAATTACGTTTCTTTGCCAAATACCAACTTATCAGCATCAAAAAAATGCCAACAAAAATACCGGGAATAATGCCTGCAATAAAAAGATCACCTACTGACACGTTAGCAGTTGTCCCATAAATAATTAAAGGAACAGAAGGAGGTATCATTACACCGAGGCAGCCCGCAGAAGTATTGACAGCTGTTGCATAATCTTCAGGATATCCATCTTCTTTCATGGCAGGTATCATAATGCCGCCGACCGCAGCAACCGTTGCAGGGCTTGAACCTGACAAAGCGCCATAAAACATGCAGGTAAGAACAGAAACATGTGCCATGCCGCCAGTGATATGCCCCACCAAACACCTTGAAATATTTAAAAGCGCTTGTGCCATGCTTCCTTTTTGCATAATTTCACCTGCTAAAATGAAAAACGGAACTGCAAGCAATGGAAAAGAATCTAATGAACTAAACATCTTCTGCATTAAAAATTCAACGGGTAAATCGCCAACTATCACGGCAACCGCAACACATGCCCCAATAGATACTCCAATGGATACACTTAATGCCAAACAGACAATAAGAGTAATAATAGCTAATAAGATTGGTAATTCCATTTTAATACCTCAAACTTTCATTAAACGTCATTTCTTGCCGCCTGAATAAATTTAATCAGGTTCACAAAAGCCCGAATTGCCATTAATCCCATACCAAAAGGCAAAACTGCATAAACAACATACATGGGAACTAAAATTGCCGGTGCCAGCTGGTTGGAATCATAAACAAACTGAGTCATAATTATTCCCCAGCATGTCATAACAACACAAAAGATTAAATTCACAATTTGTGCTAAAACAGGAACATACATTGCACACCATTTTCCTGCATTGGTTCTTAAAATCGTAATTGCTAAGTGCTTATTTTCCTTTTCTGTATAACTTGCTCCAATATAGACAGCTGCAATAAACAAATATCTCCCCAATTCCTCCGGCCAAGATAAAGAATAAGAAATAACATAACGGAATACAATTTGAATTACAGTAATAACTGTCATTGCTCCTAAAAATATTGCTGATAAATTTTCATCAATTTTATCAAAAAATTTTAACATACAAACCTCTAAAAACCTGGGTGAAGATTTTTTCTTCACCCAGGTGTGGCTTATTATTGCACAAGTTGCTGAACGGCTTTTAATTGTTCTTGATTTATTTGATCAGCAAATTTTTCATAAACTGAGTTTGTTGCCTTAACCCAGCGTGCTCTTTCTTCCGGTGACAATTCAATAACTTCAACACCCAATTTCTTCATTTCTGCAATGATTTTTTCTTCGTTGTCACGGTTTGTCTTACGTTCAAAATCCTGCATGATTTTAAAGGATTCCATTATCCAGCCTTGTTGTTCCGGATTAAGCTTATCCCAGGTGCGTTTTGAAAATAAAACAAGGTGAGGAGTATATACTGTTCCGCTTAAGGTCACGTATTTTGTGATTTCATGGAATTTATTGAAATATGCTAAATTCAAATCAATATCAATGCCGTCAACAGTGCCTTGCTGCAAGGTTGTATACACTTCTCCCCAGGCAATAGGCGTGGGATTCATGCCAAGAGCTTGCAAAACCGCAATATGAGCTTTTGAATGGGTAGAACGAATTTTCAAATCTTTTGCATCTTCCAGCGTACGGACAGGACGGTTGCTGAAAATGTGTTTATAGCCAATATCAATATAACCTAAACCCATAATGCCTTGTTTTTCAAGACTCTTTGCTAATTCTTGTCCAATAGGGCCGTCTTCAACAAGGTCGCAAGATTCATAGTTTGGGAAAAGGAAAGGCATATCATACAACATTAAATCATCATTGAACACGGAGAAATTTCCGATTCCGTCAGACCCCATCTGCAAAACACCCATGCTTATGCCTTGAACCACGGCATCAAAATTACCATATTTTGAGCTGTCGTATATCTGCACCTTAAAAAAGCCATTGGAACGTTTTTCCAGGTCTTGCTTAAACAATTCATAGGCTTGTCCCATTGGGGTAGCAGGCACATTAGGGTGAGCCAGTTTAATGGTCATTGCCGCATTGGATGCTGTTACAGTAAAAAAGGATAAAACAACAGCAAAAATTAATCCTGCAACAATTTTCTTGTTCATAATTTCCTCCAATTTTGTATTATGAATTCTCAAAGGGGATCTTCCATCTTCCCCTTTTTATTTATTTTCTAAACGTATCCAAATAAGCATAAAGAGCAGGTGAACCGCCGGTATGCAGGAAAAGGACATTGGAACCTTTTTTGAAATAGTCTTTCTTTACAAGGTCAATAAGACCGGACATTGCCTTGCCGGAATAAACAGGGTCAAGCAAAATACCTTCGGATCGGGCAAGAAGTTTTACTGCTTCAACCATTGCATCGGTAGGAAGAGAATAACCAGGCCCAACATAATCATCAAAAGCAATAACTTTTTCAGCCGGAACTTTTTGTTCAACGCCGATAAGGTCAAGAGTCTGGTTTGCCAGTTTATGCACAGCTTCCTGCTGTACTGCTTTTGGACGGTTTACACCGATACCGGTAACCGGAATGTTGATATTGTTGCCTATCATACCCGCAATAATACCGGCATGGGTGCCCGCAGAACCGCTTGGAACAACAATATGATCAAAATTCAAGCCTTGAGTGAACATTTGATTCATGATTTCTTCCATGCAGCTTACATACCCCAACGCACCAAGAGCATTGGAAGCTCCCCCGGGAATAATATATGGCTTCCTGCCTTCTGCTTTCAGTTTTTCAGCAATTTTTTCCATTTCTTCCATCATATTGGAACCGCCGGAAACAACGGTAATTCCCTTTACGCCAAGGAGCTGGAAAAGGAAGTTATTACCGGAAGCTTGAGGGGTGTAGCTGTTTTTTACACGTTCTTCAAGCACAAGATAACAGTCAAGCCCTTCCTTTACAGCCCAGGATAATGTTAAACGGCAGTGGTTTGACTGCACAGCGCCACAGGTGATAATGGTGTCAGAACCTTTTGCAACAGCATCGGCAATACAAAAATCAAGCTTACGGGTTTTGTTGCCGCCGGCAGTACCTGGCAGAAGGTCGTCACGTTTGATATATATATTTACTTTATTGTCAAGGGCTTTAGAAAAGTTTGGCAAAAATTCGATAGGGGTTGCATCCTTTACATAACCACGACGTTGAAATTGGGCTAAATTCATTTTATTATTCTCCTTTTAATTCCATTTTATTTTTACAAAGCAACAATAATTTCAATTTCAACAAAAGCATTTAATGGCAGCTGGTGGACAGCTACACAAGAACGAGCAGGAAAATTTTTGCTGAATACAGTTGAATATGCAGCATTCACTTCCTGAAAATCGTCCATTTTAGTAATAAATACCGTTGTTTTTAAAACATTATCAACACAGGCTCCAGCTTCTTCCAGGATAGCTTTAATATTTTTTAATGCTTGTTCTGCCTGAGCCTTTACTCCGCCTTCAGCAAGTTTACCCGTTTCAGGATTAATGCCTAATTGACCGGAAAAAAATGCTAAATTACCAATTTGTACAGCTTGTGAATAAGGCCCTATTGCTTTAGGGGCTCTATCACTTGAGATGATTTTTTTCATAAAAACCTCATACAATATAATAATGTCGACATTTAACATGTATATTTTATTATGCCCCATGTCAAGCAAAATTATTAAAGAAATTGTTCATGAAAGATAATATTCTTGACAGTTATATAACTTATAGCTTATTTTATTGAAAATAAATACGTATTAAGGTGTAAAATGGATTTTAAAAAGCAAACTTATGCTATCCAAGTTAGCCAATTTATTAAAAAAATGATACAAGAGGGGAAATTATCTCCTGGCGACCCTGTAAAAGAAAACGATCTGGCAACTTTTCTTAGTATCAGCCGCGCCCCAATACGTGAAGCTTTGCAAATCCTTATTCAAGAGGGGCTTATTGTTTCTGAACCGCAAAAGGGAAAAACCATTCGAGTTCTGTCTCCCAAGGAAATTATTGACGGATATACCCTTACTTCCATTTTAGAGGGTGAAGGAATTATTATGTCCCTTGATAAATGGACAGAAGAAGATAATAGAGACTTATTAAATATTTTAAAAAGAATGGAAAATAGAAGTAAAGAAGTAATCGACATTACAGAACTTGCAGAACTCGATGAACTTTTTCATAATATGCTGTTATCCCGTTGCACTAATGAACAATTAGTGGAAAATGCTCGCCGTTTTGCTTCTAATATTTCTAAATATTTATGTCATAGATATTGGAAGAAATCTTTTGACCCCTCATCTTTTTACTCAAGACATAAAAAAATTACCGATATTTTCTTTACTAAAGAACCTGAAAAAATACGAAAAGGTATTTTTAACCACTATAATGAGTTAGCTGTTGCTATTTCAAAATTAGTAGAAAAAAATCAAATAAAAACAATTAATTAACATTTTATAAAAATACACTGCCATACCCCTTAAAATTTATAAATAAAATTATTGAGAAAAAATTACTTGACTAATAACTGATTTTTAGGCAAATTCATCTTTGTCGGGGTTGTAGCTCAGTTGGGAGAGCGCTTGAATGGCATTCAAGAGGTCAGGAGTTCAATTCTCCTCAGCTCCACCAGTATTTCCAAGGGTTTATGAATATCAGTTCATAAGCCCTTTTTTTCGTTCAAAAAAATCCACCGTTTATCCACCACTTTAAATTTTAATGCCTGTATTGTCAAAAGATTTTTTAGGTGTTAGAGTATCTTTTAGCTACTTTTAATCACTTTTTTTCACAAGGGGTGAGAATGAAAAATTATTATACACAAACATATCATGAAAATGCTCGTGCAGCCTTAAATTATGAAAACATGAAATATGGTAGATTTTTTAATAGCAAAGAAGAATGTTTAAGTTTTTATACAACTAAACATAATTTGCGTATTTTTTATATAATTATTTTTCTTTATATGTTATTTGCTGTACTTGATTGTTATTCATATTATATAAATTTCGGCGACTCGTATAAATTGCTTGGGTATCTATTCTTTTGTTATGGAATAGGATTATCAGGTATATTTGCTTTTATACTTTTTTTCAATAGTGATCTAATAAAACCAATTGGATTGATATTTTTAGGAACAGATATTTTATTAGCACTATACTTTGCATATTTACCTTTCATTGATGATATTTTGTTATATCGAGGTGTTGGCGGTGAATTATTTATTAGAGGTGATTCAATAAAATATTGTATAATCATACTTGCTGTTATATTTTTTTATATATCCACAAAAAAGGTTATCAACAAGTTTTCTTTTATAAATGAAATTACTAGTCACAATTTAATGGAAGAAAGAAAAAGAAATAAACTAAATGAAATAATGAATGATTCTGCTAAGATAATTGATAAGAAAAGAAATTTAAATACTGAATACTCAAATAATCAATATGGGATTTTATCACCTATAAAGCGTGAGCTAATATATTTACAATATCAGAATAATATAAAAGGATTTCAACGACCTAATATACATATTCAAGACAATAAAGAGAATGCAAATATTATTGAACCAAAAGCAATAGAACATGATGCTGCAAACAATGAAGTTTTAAATTTAGCAAATCCACAAGAAATATTAAATGATTCTCCTAAGTCTAACTTAAGTGAAACATCAAATAAAGAAATTCAAAACGATAACAACAAGTTACCTCAACATAAAGCAAAAAAAAGAAAAGAAGTAAAAACTATTGACGATGTTTTTAATTTATATCGTTCAATTATGCCACTTGAAGAAGCAAAAAAAATTCCTTTTAAAGATTTTTTTTATGATTATATAGCAAAAGAATATTCTGAACATGATTTTATAGGATATAATTTCCATTTACGGTATAAAGAAGGTCAACTGTTTAAAATTTATAAAAACGGTAAGGAGGAGCCTTACGCTTATAAAACGTTAGAGCAACATTTCAGTACTTTTTGTAACTAAACTCGATTATAAAGTTTATATAAACTTTATATAAAGATTTTTTTCTCGCCAAATATTTTTTAATGTGCTGTGATAAGTTCCTAAATTTTATTAAAGGAGCTTATTATGGCAGAAAAGAAAGTTAATCTCGAAGATTTAAGAAACACACTTCCCCCTATGCTGACTCGTAAAGATGTTTCTGTGTATTTGGGAAGTTTGTTTTCTGTAAGTTATTTGGCAAACCTTAATTATAAAGGTATTGGACCAAAGCCCACGAAGGTTGGCAGAAAGGTTGTTTATTTACGTGACGATTTAATTAAATGGCTTGAAGAACGGATACAGGATTAAAAATGAGTTCACAGAGTAATGAACCAGCTGTGTCCGCTCAAGAAGATATCTGGCAGCCAAATTCACAAAAATCGGTATCATTAGAATTAAATCCAGACGCATACTATGGACTTGCAGGACAATTTGTAGAGGAAGCTGTGCGTGAAAGCGAAGCTTCCCCTGCTGCCGTCTTGTTGACTTTTCTTGCCCGTTTCGGTTGTGAAGTTTTCAATCCCAAAACTTTGTGTCCTTATTATGAAATAGGCGACACAAAGCATTATCCAAGACTTTTCGTTGCAATATGCGGACAAACAGCAAAAGCCCGAAAAGGCACAAGTGCAAAGCCTGTAGAACGCTTATTTGATTTTCCTGATACGCTGTTTACAAGTTCAATTCAAGTTTCTCCTGGACCGTTATCGTCTGGCGAGGGGCTAATCTATGCTGTGCGGGATAAGCGAAAAGAACTGGATCCCGTTTCAGGTGAAATGAAAGTCATTGATAACGGTGCAATGGACAAACGCTTATTTGTTTTAGATGAAGAGCTTGCAGGGGCATTGACCGTCACCAAGAAAGAAGGCAACACGCTGTCCTCTGTCCTGCGTGGCTTTTGGGATAATGGGTCAGCCCGTCCCATGACCAAGACTAACCGTATCAGCTCAACTTCTGCCCATGTTTGTATAGTTGCCCACATTACAAAGGGTGAACTAGAAACGCATTTACAGAATGTTGAGCTGCTGAACGGTTTTGCCAACCGTTTTTTATGGGCTTTAGTTCACCGCAGTAAATTAGTTTCTATTCCAAAAGCAATCCCCATTGATATTCTTGAGAAATTTCAGACAATGCTGGCTGACAGGCTGCGTTTTGGGCAGCAATGTCAAAATTTAATGTTTGCTGATGAAACAAAGGAATTGTGGAATACCATTTATCCCTGGCTTAGCCGAGATAAAGTTGGAATGGTTGGAGCTGTGACGGACAGAGCTGAACCGCAAACTGCTCGTCTTGCCCTTATCTATGCTCTGCTTGATAAGAAGAAAATGATTGAGCCTGTGCATTTGAAATCTGCTCTTGCTGTTTGGGCTTACTGTGAAGCTTCTGCAAAAGCCCTATTCAGCGGGCGTGGCATTTATCAGCTTGATGATAAAATTCTTTCCTTTTTGGAAAGTGAGAGCTTAACTCTCACACAAATAAATTCCAAGCTGGGTAGAAACATTAAATCACAGGAAATCAAATCCGCATTGCAGCGTTTAATTGATGCAAATATTGTTCAATTTAAAATTGAAAATTCAGGCGGCAGACCCACAACTATTTTTTCCGTGACAAAATTTAATCTTACGAAATAACGAAGAAACATGTGTCCAGCCAATCGTTTTTATGCAAATAATTTTGCAATTTTTACCGTTGAAAAATTGCTAGCCAGCCTACCCATTTGTGGGACAAAAAGCCCACAATGAGGCTGGTGAGGGAGTACCCTTCAAACCCCTTTTTATTTAACTCCAAAAGAAAAAATGACAGATAAAATTCAGCCAAAGGATACGTTATGGATAAACTCCAAAATAAAAATCAATTTATAAAAGTCAGAGTGACCCAGCCCGAAAAAGAATATATTTTGAAAAATGCTGAGCAGCTGGAAATGAATATATCTGATTATATGCGGCATGTGTGTTTGCAGTACACGCTTCACAAATCGAAAAACCAAGTTCAGCAGCTGCGTTTATTGGCAAGTCTTTCCAGCAACATCAATCAAATTGCACGGCAGGTGAATACGTATAAAAATACTATCAATAAGTTGCATCTGCTGCTGTGCCTGATGCATTTTGAAGAAGAAATCACGAGTATACGCAAATGTATATAAAAGTTTTCCCTCATGGCAAAGGACGCGGCGAAAAAGCTGTACAGTATCTCATCAACAATACCTATGCTAACCGAAAGGATAATCCCCCTAAAGTCCTGCGTGGTGACCCTGATATGACTACTGAACTGATTAACTGTCTGCCGTTTGCATGGAAATATACGTCAGGTGTATTGTCATGGAGTTCAGAAGATACGGTATCGCACGATGATGAAGAAAAACTTATGGACGACTTTGAAAATGTTGCTTTTGCAGGCTTGGATAAAGGACAATATTCGATGTTGTGGGTTCGGCACAAGCACGCCAATCATCATGAGCTGCATTTTATCATTCCGCGGGTTGAACTTACTCAAGGCAAATCGTTTAATGCTTTTTCACCTGGCTGGCAAAAGGATTTTGACGTATTGAGAGATTATTACAATATCAAGCATAACTGGGCAAGACCAGATGACCCAAAACGGCAAAGAATATGTGTTCCGAGCAATGCTTCACTGCTGCACAATAAACTCAAACGTTTTGGAGTAGAAATCAAAAAAACGGATAAAGATAAAGCACATGAAATGCTTGTGGAATACGCAAAAAACTCCATACAAAGCGGAACAGTTACCAATCGAGAGGAACTGATTAATGCTTATAAAGAACTGGGATTAACAATCAACAGAACAGGTAAAAACTATATAACAATTAAAAACGGAGAACAAAAAATTCGTTTAAAAGGCGGGATATTTGATGAATCTTGGCGAATTGGAGCAAAAGATACAGGAAAAACAAATTCAAGAGAAACAAATGCAGGAACAGACAATTACAGCGAGCTTGGAGAACTTCAAGGAAAACTTGAGCAAATCATTGCAAAACGTTCTAACTACAATCGAAAACGATATAAAAGTATTAGAAATGAAAAACAAGGCTCTCATCAAATTGAGTATGAAAAATTACTGCATATATTTGACAGGATTTTTTCTTCTTCTCTTTTTGATAATAGCAGGAAGCCGCCTGGTAACATTCTATCTGGAGAACAACATTTACAGGCTGGAGGAGCAAATACAGCAACTAGAGGGAGAAGCATACAAGGCACAGCAAACATTAGACACTCTGAAAACAATGGGGATAACGTTGCAAAACGTAAATGGCAAAAACTTTATCGTTATTCCAGAAAACTTATCTTACGAAACAGGCTGGAAAGTTGGCAGCAGCCACGCCATAAGGATACACGATTAAATGACAGAAATACAAAATTATCTCATCAAAACCATACAGGAAATGAACAAGCAAAATCAAGAAGCCTTGCAGGAACAGGAAATGAAAATTCAAGAATTGGAGAACAATCTTCGAGAATTACAGAACAGCTTGGAAATCTGGAATCAGCACTTTCAAAACTTGACCGAACTTGTCAGCAAATTATCTTCTACCTGCAGCAGCCTGCAAAGTTATTGTCAAAACCAAAAGAAATAATGCAAAGCAGAACACAGACCATTAAAAAGTTTTTTGGGTTATCAAGGTAAAATTTGTATAAAAAATACCAATACGTCAGAATTTGACGTATTCCCAATTTATACTGTAGTAAATTACAATTACTTTTAGTAATTAGTAATTTGAATAACTTTTTTATTTATAGGAGATTAATTATGGATTTTCAACCTGTTACACGTGAAGAGTATTTAGAGGCAGCTGGAAATGCGGTCTTTCGCCAGTTGGCAGAAGAACCAGATTTAGTCATCGAACTTGACCCTGAACTTGCCGATTTTATGGGTGCATTTGAAGAAAAAGCCTTAGACGGCGAAACACTTTAATTTTTAACTGCCGAGTAATCCTCGGCAGTTAAAATAGAACAACAAACAAGAATTAAGTAACAAAAATAGTAAGTTGGAACTATCCAACATTTTCGGATAGTTCCAACTTATTGATTATACAACATTTTTATAAGCGATAATGAATAGTTATCAGACAATTGATTAAAAAAATAACCATCGCTATAAACGACGGTTATTTTATATGAGTACTAACTCGTTAGAGTTACGCTGGAGGAACGTTTATTTAACAGCGATTTTTTTCGTTTTTTCCTCTACTTTTGCAAGTTTTGGCATTTCAACTTTTAAAACGCCATTTTTAAATTCTGCACTTGCTTTCGCACTGTCAACATCGTCAATATAAAAAGAACGTGAAACAGAACCAAAGTAGCGTTCACGGTGCAGATAATTTTCACCGTCAGATTTTTCTTCTTTTTGTTCATCACTTTCAGCAGCGATAGTCAGATAGCCATTTTCGTAGTCCAAAGAGATGTCTTCTTTCTTAAAGCCCGGCAGTTCCGCTGTCAGTTCATAAGAAGAACCGAGATCTTTTACATCTACTTTAAAAGTAGAGTTAAAATTAAACTCACGAAACGGATTTAAAGCTCCTTGAAAGAACGGTTCTTTGAACGTATCGAAAAAGTTGTCAAAATCGCTGATTCTTGTTGCAATATGATTTTTTTGATTGATAGGCATTAATCCAAACATAATATTCAATCTCCTTTCTATGAAGTTATTATTGGGTTTTGCGGGGAGATTTTTCAATCTTCCCTCATGCTATTAATATGAGCATGAATTCTAATATGTCAATAGGTTAAATAAAAAAAACTATTTTTATTGAAATTGTGTTTCAATTTTTTTTTTAGTTGTTTTATGTTTAACTGTAACTCAAATTGAACAAATAAAACTTTATGTATAAGTTATAAATTAATTCTATGAATATAATATGTTATAATAAGTTACAACTTCTTTTGAGAAATCTACTTGACTTAGTTACATCTGTGTACTACAATTAGTACACTTATATAGCAACATAAAATATTCTTTTGGAGTAACCATGGAAAATAAGAATAAAAACAACAACCCCCCAAGAGCATATTCAACTTCTTTACGCTTGTCCCCTCTCATGCATGAAAGACTGGCAAGAATTGCAGAACGCACTAACCGTTCAAAAACATTTTATATTCAGGAAGCGATTAATCTTTATTTG
The DNA here is from genome assembly GCA_910578585.1 of uncultured Mailhella sp. Classification (GTDB taxonomy): domain Bacteria; phylum Desulfobacterota; class Desulfovibrionia; order Desulfovibrionales; family Desulfovibrionaceae; genus Taurinivorans. Next base: position 114,678 of record CAJTRG010000002.1, on the reverse strand, counting down.
GAAGAACTGGAAAAGATTTACCTTACAGAACAGGAACAAATAGAACTCAAAAAGCAGCTTGCAAGCAAGAATAACTAACTGTAAACTCATACAAAATTTTTAAGTACTGATAATTCCTAAAAAGCACAAACAACTAACAACTATCATAAGGGAAGACTATGAAAAAATTAAAAATAAATCTCTCAGAAAAAATGGTTGATGATTTAAAAATTATAGCACAACTTGAATTAATATCAGTACATGAAGTCATTGCTGATGCAATCAAAGAACATTTTGAAGAACACAGCAATCTTTATTATGCAAAGGGTATATTAGGATTTCGGTATATTCCAGATGAAGATGATGAAGGTTATGAAGATTATATCGCCAGCTTGCCTACAGATGAAGAACCACCTTTCACTGAATTAGACGCATTATATGATGATTATTTTGATGGAGAAGTGGTACGAAGAATGACTATTGAGCTTCCTGATGAATTATATGAAAAAATCATTTATTTTGAAAAAGAATTTGATGCTAACCGCTTTGCAATAGTCCGTGAAGCTCTGGAAGATTATACCTACCTTTCAACGACACTTGCCTATTATAATGATGAATATTGCGATGAAGAAATGGGATTTTTTGATTAATAAGAGATAATGAATACAAGTAAATATACAAGAAAGAAGCTAAGAGGAAATTTTAATGTCTACAACTGAAAACAAAGGCGAAATAGTAATATACCAAAGTGCTGACGGCACAGTCAATCTTGACGCACGGCTTGAAAATGAAACTATATGGCTTACTCAAAAGGGCATGGCTGAATTTTTTGGAGTAAAAACTCCTGCGGTCAGCAAACACCTAAAAAATATATTCAATGAAGGTGAACTAAAAGAAGAAGTGGTTATTTCCATTTTGGAAACAACCACAAAACACGGTGCTATTGAAGGAAAAACCCAAACAAAAGAAACGCAGTTTTATAATTTGGACGCAATTATTTCTGTTGGATACAGGATTAATTCCAGCAGAGCAACCCAGTTTAGGATTTGGGCAACTTCCACTTTGAAAGAATATTTAACCAAAGGTTATGTAATCAATGAAAAGAAACTAAGGCAAGAACAGGACAAAGTAAAAACCTTGCAAAATACCATTCAGCTTTTATCAAGAAGTTTGTCTCATCAAGTCGAAAACTTGGAGGAAGCTCAAAATATAGCAAAGTTATTGGATAATTTTGCTCAGGGACTTGATTTGCTGGATAATTTTGACCACAAAACACTTGATACAAAAGGGAAAAATACCAAAGAAGCCATTAGAGTTTCTGAAAAAGAATTTTTGCAGGTTATAGATAAAATGAAATCTGAATTTTCATCAGATGTCTTTGCAAACCCGAAAGACGGAAGTTTTTCAAGCTCTGTCAACCAGATTTATCAGACTTTTGACGGGCAGGAACTTTATCCTACATTGGAAGAAAAAGCCGCAATGCTTTTATACCTGATAACCAAAAATCACTCGTTTTCAGACGGCAACAAACGCATTGCCGCAAGCTGCTTCCTGTATTTTTTGAATAGAAATAATCTGCTCTATATAAATGGTTCACCAATAATAGATAATACTACCCTCTTCGCATTGACTCTGCTCATTGCTGAAAGCAATCCCAACGAAATGGAAACAATAAAAAATGTTGTTGTAAGTGTGTTGAATAGCGGAGAGGGAAATGTCTAATTCTTTAGCATTGTTGTATGTTGAATTGTTAATTCAAGTGTAACTTCTCATGTAGATAGATTTCGATTGAAGTTTTCAATTTAGGTATTTTTTGGACAGCTATTTATGAGTTCAAGTTATTATTCAAATTTCTGTTGGGTTACTTTTGATAAATTGATTTGCTTGGGATAAAAATTTAGAAGGCATATTCTCGACCAAAGGCTATTATTAGAACAAAGGTTTTAATTGGGTAAAGAATCTTTTAGGTATTACTGCATTTAATCTTAATCATTTGACACATAAGGGTTATTATTATATTTTAAAAAAAGCTATTTAATCTAATATGGGGTGAACTAAGACAAATTTTTTGCTTAATTCTCATGGTATTATAAAATTAGTATAGAAGGCTAGCATGGAAAGAGATAGTAAACCAAGAGTAATATCATTATTTTCAGGATGCGGAGGTTTAGATTTAGGGTTTAAATCTCAAGGATATGAGACCGTTTGGGCTAATGATATAAATGAATGGGCAGTTAAAACATTCAAAAGAAATTTTGGGAATATAATAAGTCAAGATAATATTGAAGATATAGATCCTTATACAGATAAAAGCATTCCTGATTGTGATTTAATTTTAGGTGGATTTCCTTGTCAAGATTTTTCAGTTATATGGAAGCAACCAGGATTGCATGGCAAAAGAGGAAATTTATATAAAAGCTTTCTTAGATTCATTGATGCAAAAAAGCCAAAATCATTTGTTGCAGAAAATGTTAAAGGCTTATTAAGTGCTAATAATAAACAAGCAATTGAGCAAATTGTTAAAGATTTTGAAAGTATCGCTCCTGGTTATATCGTAAAGATACAGCTATATAATTTTGCAGAATATGGTGTTCCTCAATTTAGAGAACGGGTATTAATAGTAGGAGTTAGGGTTGATACAGGGTTTGAATTTTTTCATCCAGAGCCAATGTATGGACCAGAAAAAAAATATCCATATGTTACTGCTGGGGAAGCTTTAAAAGATGTTGAACAAGTAACATATAATAATGAAAAAATGAACATTGCTCCCAAAACCGTTGAAATGCTAAAACTTATACCTGAAGGAGGCAATTTCTCATCTGTACCCAAAGATAGTCCTTTATATGTAAAGGGAATGATTAGTCACGTTTATAGGAGAATAAAGCTTGATGAACCATCCAAAACCATTATTGCCGCTGGAGGTGGAGGTACTTGGGGATATCATTATCCAGAACCGCGTCCATTGACTAATAGAGAACGTGCTCGATTACAATCCTTCCCTGATAATTTTATTTTTGAAGGTTCAAATGCAGAGGTTCGCAGACAAATTGGTAATGCTGTTCCTCCTAAAGGAGTTGAAGCAGTTGCAAGAGCATTGTTGCCTTTATTTAGAGAAACTTACAATATAATCGATTTAAGCAAATTAAAAGCTGAATTAAGTTCAATGTCTGTTCAGGATCGATTAGAGTATAGAAGAAATAGAAAAGATTTGTTGATACAAGTTTAGGATAGGTTTATGACAGAATTATTGTTTTCAAACTTACCACCAATGAGATTCATAAATAAAAGAACTTTTTCGAAATGTTTTAAGACACTTTTTGAAGATACTAATAAAATTTGTATTGCTACAGGGTATATTTCAACTGATGCTTTAACTGAATTAAAAAGTATTGCAGAAGCAAATAAGAAAAGTCTTATACTGGTTATAGGAATGCATTTCTTTGAAGGTATGACAAAAGTTCAGTATCAAGCTGCAAATTATTTAAATGATTTTTTAGTCGATAATTCGCTTGGTGGCGTATATATTACAAATACATTTAAATTTCATGGTAAATTATATACTTTTCATAAAGAAAATGAAGTTATTGCAGGTATTTTAGGCTCTTCTAATCTAAATAGTATTCTAGATAATCATTCTAATTATGAAGCTGATATAGCGCTTGATAATAAAGCAATTATAACTGAAATGGATGAATTTATTGCTAGGTTAATTGTTAAAACTTGTATTCCTTTTTCAAATTGGAAACCTGACTCTTTTGTAGAAAATAATCCTCTATTAAAAGATCATGATAATGTTAAATATTGTCCTCAAAACGAGATTGATAATATTTTTTCAAGAACGACAGGAAAGGTTTTTAAGATTCCAATAAAACCATTTGAAATTGCACCTAAAAGTAACGTAAATGCATATTTTGGAAAAGGCAGAAAAAATCAACGAGGCTTTATTCAGCCAAGACATTGGTATGAAGTTGAGATCATTGTTCCGAAATCAACGACAGATAATATCAATTATCCAAAAGCAGGATATCCTATGACAGAAAGTATTATTACGGTATATACTGATGATGGGTGGAAATTTGATTGTAAGATTAGTGGAACTAATAGCAAAAATTTCAGGTCTTGTAATGATTTAAAGATTTTAGGAAAATGGATTAAGGGCAGACTTGAAAATTATGGTTCATTAAAGATTGGAGAACCATTAACAGAAGCTGTATTAAATGACTATGGTCGTAATTATATTGAAATGATAGGTACAGATAATCCTAAAATTTGGTATTTAAATTTTTCTCCAAGAGGTAATAAATGAAATATTTAAATGAATATTTAAATCAAATTAATAATGAAGAAATAAAAACATCTATTCAAACGACCATAGAAAAAATTGTTCCCACCTATATTGAAAAATTTTCATTTCAGGAACATATAACAGGATTATTGTTAGGTAATGTTCAAAGCGGAAAAACTGGGCAAATGTTTGGTATAATTTCTGCTGCTGCAGATGTAGGTTTTAAACTCTTTGTTTTATTAACAACTGATAATATTTATTTACAAGAGCAAACATTTAAAAGAACTATTAGAGACTTAGTGAATTTTGAATTATGCAATGAAAATGATGAAACACGATTTTTTGAAACCAAGCTAAGAAAACCAACAATAATTATTTTAAAGAAAAATACACAAGTTTTAAAAACTTGGAAAAATAATATATCTTCTTCAAAATATTGCGAAGGGGCTCCAATCTTTATCCTTGATGATGAAGGAGATGCGTCATCAATGAATACCAAAGTAAATAAAAATCAACAAAGTTCAATATACAGACATTTAATTGGTCTTCGTAATTTAGCTACAAGCAGTATTTATCTTCAAGTTACAGGAACTTCACAATCAATTATTCTACAAACAAATAAACACTCTGATTTAAAACCTTCTTTTGCATATTATTTTAAGCCTGGAAAAGGTTATATGGGGGGCGATTTCTTTTTTAGTGATCCTGAATCATATGTTATAAGATTTACTGATGAAAGAGAAATAGTAGATATCAAAAATGAAGACGAATATATTTCAGAAGGAATGCAGAAAGCTATATTTTGTTTTCTTGTTGCAGGTGCACACATAATGCTAACAAATGGAAAAGTATGTAATTTTTTAATCCATCCTAGTATAAGAATAAAAGATCATAAGACTGTTGAACAAAAAATCGAAGAGTTTTTTAACACTCTCTTAATTCCTGATGAAGAAGAACAAATTAATATGCAATTAAAAGATGCATGGCTAGATTTACAAAGTAGCAAACCTGATATTAAACCTTTTGATGAAATTAAAAATTATATTAGAAACAATATATTAAATGAAACAATATCTTCTGAAAATGATGACAATATAATAAAAATATTTACTATGAATTCAAAAAGTAATCAAAATATAACTTATGATCAAGGTTTAAATATAATTATAGGAGGAAATAGCCTTGGAAGAGGAGTAACTTTTGAAGGCTTGCAAATAGTTTATTATTCCAGAACTGCAAAAATACCACAAGCAGATACGTATTGGCAGCATTGCAGAATGTTTGGATATAATAGAGATAAAGGATTACTGCGTGTATTTATACCTCCATTATTATGGAAATTATTTAGAGATTTAAATATTTCTAATCAAGCACTAATTGATCAAATTGCAACTAATGATATTGACAGCATTAATTTATTGGTTCCAAAAGGTACTCGTGCTACTAGAAAATGTGTAGTAAGAAGTGATTCTCTCATTGATGTTGTAGGTGGAGTAGATTATTTTCCAAATTATCCAAAAGATACAAAAACTGATATCCTTGATAAAATGCTTAGGGATTATAAAGATACAAAAATCTCTTATGATGTTAAAATTGATTTCTTAATTGATTTATTGAAACATTTGGAAAGTGAACAGCCAGCGGAATGGGATAATAAGAATTTAATATCTTGTTTACAAGCATTAAATGGAACAAATACCAAAATGGGTAAATTAATTGTAAGACGCAACCGTGATATTAAAAAAGGAACAGGAACATTACTTTCTCCAAATGACAGAGATTTAGGCAAAAGCATTTCTGATAAACCTGTACTTATTTTATATCGTATCAACGGACAACAAGAAAAAGGTTGGAATGGTAAACCATTGTGGATTCCAAATATAAAATTCCCCAATGGATTGGCTTTTTGTAAAACTGTAAACTAGGGAGTTTTTCCAAATTTCCTTAACAAACCAAACAACAGTCAATAAAAACAAAGTGGTTATACATTATTTATAACGTATCATATCTTGTTGCAACTCTGTGTTTTTTTTATTTTATGAAAAAACATTCTATTGCATGGCTTTCTTTATATGAATGCTTACTATAATTTATTAATTGTACACTATCGCCAAGAGTCCTAAGAGTATAATTATAATTTTCCATTATGCTTTATAAGATTTTATTAATCTTATTCACAAGATAAAGAGGCAGGTTGATAATTCTTTCTTTTTTCTTATAGTTGAGTTTTGAGAAACGAATTCCATAAGGGAACACGTCAAAATTTAAAGCCTTTTTGAGAGATACTGACTTTACATTTTCTCCGGCTTTTACTTCCAAAGGAATAAGCGTATCATTTAACTGTATTACAAAATCCAGTTCCATATTTTTATCAGCATAAAAACAAGGCTCAACATCAAGAACAGTTTTGAGTTGCTGCAAGATAAAGTTCTCAGTCAATGCGCCTTTAAATTGGAACTCTTTATTCAACAAGATAGCATCATTACTGATACCTGCCATTGTTTTGAGTAAACCAGTATCGAATAGAAAAAGTTTAAAGTTATCCATTTTTTCATAGATAGGCAGAGGATATGCAACTTTTGAAACATTATGTACTTTGTTGACCATACCAGCTGCATTAAGCCACTCTATTGCTTCTTCAAATTCCCTTGCCCTTGCTCCTGATTTTATTGCTCCATAGATGAATTTTTCATTCGTTTTGGCAAGTTGGCTTGGAATACTATTAAAAGTTAATAAAATTCGACCGCTGTTTACTTTACCATTATGTTTGGAAAAGTCGTTCTTATAAATTTCAATCAATTCTTGTTGAATTTGGCTTATTCTTTGAGCATCTTTTTCTTCCAGCCAAGAAGAAACACATTCAGGCATTCCGCCAATAATCAAGTAATAGTTATACAATTCAATGAGTTGATGATGAAAGTAATCTTCAATTTGAGTGTCTGGGGTTATTGTTTGATAGTATGTAAACAAATTAGAAGAAACAGCTTGTAAGAACTCCTCAAAAGACAGTGGATATATATTCAGTAAATTTACCATACCAACAGGATATGATTTAGGAGAAGATAAAAGTGTGCCTAACAAACTTCCTGCTGAAATAATATGATATTCATTAGCTTTCTCATAAAAGTATTTTAAAGCGTTCAAAGCCTCAGAACACTCCTGAATTTCATCAAAGATAACCAAAGTATGCTGAGGTTCAATTTTTATTCCTGTAATCAGAGACAGCAATTCTATAAGTCTGTGAGGATTCTTATTTGTTTCAAATAAAGACTTCAACTCAGGCTGTTCATCAAAGTTGAAATAAACATAATTTTTATATGCTTTTTTGCCGAACTCTTTCATCAGCCAAGTTTTGCCAGTTTGTCTTGCACCTCGTAAAATCATTGGTTTACGATGAAGCGAGTCTTTCCATTGTAATAAATCTTCTAAAGCTTTTCTTTTCATAATATACTATAATAATTGTAGTATTAAAATATTTACACGTTTTTTCTGTAAATTTAATGCCATAATTACACATTTTTCTGACTTTTTCAAGAACTTTTTACACATTTTTCTGTCTATTATGATAAACTCTATGGATATAATATTACATCTTTAAGCAAGAAACAGGCACAATGAAAATATCATCTTCACGTTTATAGGCGTAGCTGCCAAGTCCAGTGAGTATCATTTTAAAGCTTGGCTGTTTCATTCTTGTTGTGTCGATATTTTTTGCAAGTTTATTAAGAGTTGCAACGCCCTCATTAATGAGAGTATCTCCGCCAAGTTTTATTTCTATCAATCCGTATGAACCATTGCGTAAATGAATAACAGCATTACATTCCAGTCCTGACTTATCACGATAATGGTAAACATTTCCGTCCAGGACTTCTGCATAAATACGTAAATCACGCAAACAAAGATTTTCAAAGAAAAGTCCCATTGTATTCAAATCATTGATTAGGTCTTGCGGACCTATGCCCATGGCAGCCGTTGCAATAGACGGGTCTGTAAAATAACGGGTATCAGACGTTCTGATTGCTGTTTTTGAGCGTAAATTTGGATTCCATGCAGGACAATCTTCCAGTACAAAAATCTTTTTGAGAGCGTCAATATACGAGCTGACTGTGGCGTCAGAAATAGTATCAGCTTCACTTGTGCGAACATCCTCTTTGATAGTGGGGATTTTTGTTTGTGAGCCAATAAAACGAGCATAAGACTGCAAAATTTTCTTTGTCCGTTCCAGATTTCTTTCAACATTATCCACTCTTGAAATATCCATATTCACAACTGCATCATAATAGTCAATGGCTTGCTGTAAGGCTATTTCTTGACTGCAGTCAAGAGCCATAGGCCAGCCACCTCGACAAATAAGGTATGCAAGGTCCTCAATAGTAAGATTGTTTGTTCCGTCAATTTGTGAGCTACCTGCAAAAAGTTCTTTTATAGAGACACTTCCAGCACTTTCCCCAGACTCAAATAAACTCATGGGACGCATGGTCATCCGTGCAATTCTGCCAATGCCAGTGTGGGATATATCCGTTAAATCAGCAGGTACGGCAGAACCAGTCAAAATAAATTGGTTGAACTCATCACGCTGGTCAACCTCAAAACGCACAGCGTCCCATAATTTTGGAGCAAGCTGCCACTCATCAATAAGGCGTGGCGTTTCACCTTGCAAAAGTTTACTTGGGGCAATATCTGCCATTTTGAGATTTTGATTTTTCGCTGCAGGGTCTTGCATATAAAGGATACTGTTTGCAAATTGGCTTGCCGTGGTTGTTTTCCCACACCATTTAGCCCCCTCAATCAGCACTGCCCCTTTGCTCTGTAATCTTTTCTGTAAAATTATATCAGCAATTCTTGTCTTATATTTTTTCATAACTCTGCCTAACGACTTATTATTTTTGTCTATCATAATTACTATTTATATGTTTGGCAAGTTTTTATTGTACTGTTTAGCTAATTTATATTATAGGATTTGGCGTTTTTTCATTATGGAGTTTGGCAAATAATTTTAAGTAATATTGAGCAAAATTAAAGTGTTTCCTTCATCTATATGATATAATGGGAATTATGTTTACTTTACTTTTATGCCCAATTAAGGTAGATTTTATAAGAAGATTGGAGAAGATTTTGCAACCTATTTGTAAGAATAAAATTGCCATGTCAAACATCAAGTCGATAGATAATGAGGAAGTCCCCTTTTACTCTCTTGATATAAATAAGTTTGCAGAATCAATTATTTGGTTTCAATCTGCTGAATGTATTTTGAAAAATCAAAATACATTTTTACTGTATATTATGAGAGCACCTGAAACAATTGCCTATAACCATGCTAAAAAGTATTTTGGTTATACTGATGATGATTTTAGGCAAGCCTTGTATAATGCAGAACCAGGAATAATCATGTATGAACATATATGGGAGTTATGGAATAAACGGTTAAATATCAATCCAGCTCTTCCATTTCCTAAAAGAAAATTTTTTGCTGAGTAATTTTAAATAACTATCAAAGACAGGAGAGAAAATCATGGAACCAAATTTACGAGAATATACAATCTTAGAAGCCGCTGATTTAGGCTATAAATGGATGGAACTTCGAGAACAAGGAAAATTTGAAGAAGCAGAAAAAGTAAGATTAGAAATTCCTCTCATTCCTGGCATTGCAAATAATTATAAAGAACAATATGGAATTAAGGCATTAATTGAATCAGGCGTAAATTTATCAGAAGCCGTAAAATATTACGGTAAAGAATGGCTTGAAGAAGAATAATTTTGGAGAAGATTATGGAACCAAATTTACGAGAATATACAGTATTTGAAGTTGCTGATTTGGGTGATAAATGGATTGAACTTAAAGAACAGGGAAAATTTGAAGAAGCAGAAAAAGTAAGATTAGAAATACCCCTTATTCCTGGTATTGTAAATAATTATAAAGAACAATATGGAATTAAGGCGTTAATCGAATCAGGCATAAATTTATCAGAAGCCGTAAAATATTACGGTAAAGAATGGCTTGAAGAAGAATAAATTTGGAGAAAATTATGGAACCGAATTTAAGAGAATATACGGTATTAGAAGCTGCTGATTTAGGTCATAAATGGCTTGAATTAGAAGAACAAGGCAGACATGAAGAGGCAGAAAAATATAGATTAGAAGTACCTCTTATTCCTGGTATTGCGAATAATTTAAAAGAACGTATGGGAATAAAAGCTTTAATTGAAACGGGTATAAATTTATCAGAAGCAGTGAAATATTACGGCAAAGAATGGCTCGAAGAAGATTAAAAAGCAGCGAGGAAGTTATGCAACCTAATTTACGAGAAATGAGTACAAGTGAAGCTGCTGAATTGGCTATAAGAGCAACAGAGTTAGAAGAATTAGGAAAATTTGAAGAATCTGAAAATCTTTTAATGCAACTTCCTATTCTTCCAGGAATAGCTGATAATTTAAAAGATAAATACGGAATACAGTATCTCATTGATAAACAATATAATTTATCTTTAGCTGTAAAAGAATTTGGTAAGGAATGGCTTGAAGAATAAGCCTTCTTATCATGCGATAAAACTTTTTTCGTAAATTCGTAATTATTAAAGAAAGCCCTCATTTTCATGAGGGCTTTCAATTTTTATTTTGGAGTAAACTCCATAATAATATTATTTTAAATTCAAATCATTGAGGATAAATGCCATTTTACGCAGTCCGTCAGGTGAATGGTGGCTATACCGTAACGTCATTTTGATTGAGGCATGTCCTAAAAGTTCTTTTACAGAAAATAAATCCACTTTTCTTTGCACAAGCCAGGAAGCATAGGTATGCCGCAAGGTATGAAAAACAACCTTATCTCGTTTATCTTTTAGGTTTTGATTAAAAAGTTTATCAACAACTCTATCAAACGTATGAGAAACTTCGGTGATTTTCTCTCCGAGAAGGTTGGTAAAAATCAATCCGTTCAGATTATACCCCATTTCTATCAGTTCCTTACGCTTATTATTGAAAAGATTGTAGAGGTCATCAAGCATATAAGCAATGCGATTTCTGTGTGCTTTGGTATCTTTTATCAGGATTATTTTACTTTCAAAATCAATGCAGTTCCACTCTAAACTTACAATTTCACCAAAACGCATACCTGTAAATAGGGCAATAAGCGAAATTTCATAAAGCTGTTCGGAATGTAAACGAAGTTCATTTAATAAAAGTTTTGCTTCCTCTTCTTTCAGATAACGGATTCTTGCATTATCTTGTTTAGGCAAACGAACCTTTTTGGTAGGACTGTCTGTAAAGACCAAATCATCACGTTTTGCCAGTGTCCACATTTGCGAAACAACAGAAAGAGCGTATTTTATTGTTGCAGCAGCTCGGTCTTCCGCAAGCATATTCATTTTTACTTGTTCAAGCTGATACGGCTTTATATTGATAAAAGGAATATCACCGAGTACAGGCTTGAGCCATTTTTTATAAAGGTTCTTTTCTGCCAAAATGGTATTGGGGGATTTATGAGCCTGCGAATTAATGTAATATTCAAAATATTCGCTAAATGTAATTCTCCTGCGTCTTTCTTCCTCATCAAGTTTTGCTTGTTCAATGCGTTTCTTGCGATTGATTTGCTTTTGTTCAGTTTTGCAAATAGCCCCCGTCCCCTGCTCGTTTGCAATTTTATACTTTTCAATTTCAAGCGCTGCTTTTTGTTCTGACCAGCCCTGACTTGCATACCCCAAGTTGTATTCATAGCGTTTATTGTCAATCTGATAGCGGATACCATAAAATGTGTCAAAACGTGAGCCATGCTTTCTGCTTTTATCAACATAATAGCGTACTCCCTTAAATTTGTCAGATGCAATCCATTTTGGGTGTTTCTTCTTTTGGGATTTTTTCATTTTAAATCTCCTCAATAAAATATTTTTACTTGCTATAACATAAATTTTAGACTAGATATACAATAATTTTAGTGCGTTATAGTAAATAAAAAGAAATTAAAGGATTTAAAATGAAATAAAGTGAAACATAAAAAAATTGTAAAAAGTTCTCGTGCCAGAAAAAGTGAAGTTTAAGATTTTTTTGAAAGTTCATAACAACCTCAATTTGAATTACAATTTTGGATTTGAAACTAAATTTCAAAAATCAGTCTGAAAAAATCCACCGTTTTTCCACCGTTTAAACAATGAAACTAAGTGATTTTAAGTGATACTAAATTATCACCGACTAATTATTAAATTTCAGTAAATCAAAATGTTAGTATATAATTTCAAACGGTTGATTAATCTTTTTTGACCCATGGCATTCAAGAGGTCGAAAGTTCAATTCTCCTCAACAAAAATCCTATTTAAGCAAAAAAGCCCTCATGGATTTGAGGGCTTTTATACTAATTAATAAAGTAAGTACTAATTAATATGCGTGGTCGGAAGCGAGTTCCTTCGCGGTGACTTTATGGGAGAATACCCAATATACCCAGGCTTGGTAGCAGATTACAAGCGGTACGGCACAAAGCACAACAAAGAACATAATGGTGAGTGTCAGCTGACTTGAAGCGCCATTATAGACTGTAATGCTGAATGCTGGATCCATGTTTGAAATGATAATATTTGGGAACATTCCAAGCACGGCAAAAAGCACTAAACCAAGGATAAAGAGTGCACTGCATGCCCATGCAGAAATGGGACTTTTACCATGTTCCATATAGAAACGTACACCAAGAAGTGCAACCACAGCAAGCACAAGGAAGATATAAATAACTGGTGCTTCTGAAATATTATCCAAAATAAAGGTATAATAATCAGTCAACGCAAGGAACGCAATCACAAGGGTAAGCACAAGATACCACATAATATGTGCAGTCTTTCCAGCTCGTTCTGCCAAATCGCCCTCAGCCTTGAAGCGAAGCCAAAGCGCACCATGCATACAGAAAATGCATACAAAGAAAATACCGCCGGCAAGGCCATAAGGATTGAGCAATTTCAAGAGATTGCCATGGTAAATGCCGTCTGCGTCAATAGGAATACCCATAAACAGATTCGCAAAGGCAACACCGAGCAGCAAAGCAGGCACAAAAGAACCAAAGAAAAGCACCGCATCGCAAAGTTTACGCCATTTTGGATCATCAATCTTGCTTCTGAATTCAAATGCCACAGCACGGAAAATCAGTGCAAACAAAAGCATCAATAATGGTGCATACAAAGCGCTAAACATAACTGAATAAGCAACCGGGAATGCTGCAAATGTTACGCCGCCGGCAGTAATAAGCCATACTTCATTACCATCCCAGAAAGGGCCGGAAGCATTATACACTGTACGGACTTCATCATCATTTTTAGCAATAAAAGGCATAAGTGTACCAGCCCCAAGGTCAAAGCCGTCAAGGATAAAGTACACAGCCCACAAAAGAGCCCATAAAAAGAACCAAACGCCAAGTAAGAATTCAATACTCATTATGCAACTCCTTCTTCGCTTTCACTTTCTGCTGCAGGAGCAGGTTGAGGGCCTTTGCGGGCATATTTAATCAGAAGATAAATATCCAAAATGCCAAGGACAGAATAGACAACAATGAAGCTCAAGAGTGAAATGGCAACACTTGAGGAAGGCACTGGTGATACAGCGTCAGAAGTACGCATAAGGCTGTACACAATCCAAGGCTGACGGCCAACTTCTGCGAGCATCCAGCCTGCCATAATAGCGATATACGGCAATGGAATTGCATAAGTAAGCGCCTTGCAAAGCAATGGATTGCTTGCCAAGTCTTCACGTTTCTTCCAGGCAAGGAATGCCAAAAGGATGAAAAGTCCACCCATGCCAACCATTAATCTGAATGATAAGAAAGTTGTCAAAACTGGCGGAATATCTTCTTTAGCAAAATCATTGAGACCTTTTACTTCAGCGTTAAAATCATTGAATGCAAGGAAGCTGAGTAAGCCTGGGATTTCAATGGCTTCAACAGCATTTTTGCCATTTTCCTGATCTGGCCATACAAGCGCAACCATTGGAGCATTCGTGGTTGTTTCCCAGTGTGATTCCATGGCAGCAAGCTTAGCTGGCTGGTAAAGAGCAACATTGTTGCCCTGGTGGTGACCAAAAACTGCCACTGCAAGAGCAAAAACAAGAGTAAATGGAGCAGCGAATTTTACAGAGGCTTTGAACAAATCAATTTCATTTTTACGAAGTAAATGCCAGGCAGAAATACCGAGAACAAAGAAACCGGCGAGGAGCCAACCACTGGAAATGGTATGAAAATATTGTCCCCAGGCATATGGGTTAGTCAAAACAGCAAAGAAATTTTCCAGTTCTGCTCTGCCGTTACGAATAACATAGCCGACAGGATGCTGCATAAAGCCGTTTGCCAAAATAATCCACAATGCAGAAAGGTTGCTGGCAATGGCAACAAGCCAAATAGCCACACAGTGTGTTTTCTGACTTACTTTATCCCAGCCAAAAATCCACACAGCCACAAAGGTAGATTCAAGGAAGAATGCAACAGAAGCTTCAATAGCAAGCAAAGAGCCAAAAATATCGCCCACAAAAGCGCTGTATTTTGACCAGTTTGTACCAAATTGAAACTCTAAGGTAATACCGGTTACAATACCAAGCACAAAGTTGATGATAAAAAGTTTTCCCCAAAACTTTACCATTCTTTTGTACATTTCATTACCGGTTCTCACATAGGCGGTTTCCATAATTGCAAGTAAAACTGTCAACCCCAGTGTTAATGGCACAAAAATAAAGTGGAAAAACACGGCAACAGCAAATTGCAACCGAGAAAGGAGAACTACGTCCATAATGCCTCCATAAAATGTAAAAAAATTCTCATATCCCTACCCTGCAACAGATAAGGATATGAGAAATTATTATGCATTAACTTTTTCTTTCAAGGCCAAACCAACTTTCTTGCCAAGTTCAAAGCAAGCAGTAAGTTCTGCTTCGTTAGGGCCAAAATAAGCCTTTACTGGTTCTGCAACAATTTCAACACCCATTGCAGCAAGTTCATCATTAATCACTTTTGGAGATTCGCCAGACCAGCCATAGGAACCAAATGCAGCACCTACAAGATTTTTAGGTTTGAGACCCTTGACGTTATTGATAACACCAAGCAGATTTACAAGAGGCATGTTGTTTCTTGTGGATGAACCTAAAATAAGCGCAGAAGAATCAGCAAGTTCATTCATAACCATGGAACAGTGATTTTCCTGAGCATCAATAATAGTATAAGGAACGCCAACACTGGCAAGGCCGTCACCAACAGCATATGCCATTTTCTTGGTAGCACCCCATAAGCTTTCAAAGGCAATAACAGCGCGAAGTTTATAAGGCTGAGTTGCCATTTCTGCATAGGTTTCAAAAAGGAATTTGATATCGTCTTTTGTTCTGTAAATAAGGCCGTGGTCAGGAGCAATCATGTCAAATTCCAAGCCCAGCTTATTGATTTTTTCAACAGCTTTCAAAACAAGTGGAGAGTATGGAAGAATGATATTGTAATAATAATCTTTCATTGCCTGAAGAAGTAAGTGGCGATCATATTCATCAACATAACGGCAGCTGGTGGCAACGTTTTGTCCGAATGCATCGTTTGAGAAAAGCACTTTGTCTTCTTCCAAATAAGAAACCATGCTGTCAGGCCAGTGCAGCATACGGGTTTCAAGGAAAGTGATATTGCGTTTACCAATATTCAAACGTTCACCGTCTTTGACAACCTGAATAGGCCAGCCTTCAGTATTGAATTGAGCTTTCAGGGATTTTTCACCCATTACTGAGCAGAAAATCTTTTCTGGCTTGCAGATTTCAACGATACGTTCAATGCTGCCGGCATGGTCTTTTTCCATGTGGTTGCAAACGATATAGTCAATTTCTGTTGGATCCATAATTTCAGAAATGCGTTTGATAAGCTCATCGCAATAATGTTCATCAACAGTATCAAAAAGTACATTTTTTTCATCTTTTACAAGATAGGCATTGTAAGTAGAGCCTTGGGGAGAACGACTGTAACGGTGGAAATTTCTTAAATTAAAATCAACAGCTCCAACCCAGTAAATATCATCTTTCAATAAAATTGGTTCCATAATGTCCTCTAATAAAAAATAGTCCTTTAAAACAATAAGAGATTCAAAAATTTTTGAACCTCTTATTATTACTTATTCAGCGCTGAATTGTGATTTTGGAGCGCCGCAAATTGGGCAAACCCAGCTTGCGTCAACTTTTTCAAAATCAGTGCCAGCTGCTACGCCGTTATCGGGATCGCCGTTAGCTGGATCGTATTCATAGCCGCAAACTTCACATACATACTTTTTCATTCTATTTTCTCCATTGTATAAAATTACATAGACTTATAAAGACCATGTAAATTGCAATATTCACGTGCAAAAACATTTTTTGCATCAATGCAGAATTCTGCAATTGGTTCATCACCTGGTTTCAGGAATTTCTTGTAACTTACGCCGTCAGCAATAAGTTCAATCCATTCAATATAGTGTTCTTCAGTCATGGCATGAAGAGCTGAACCAACAGTTACTTTGTAGCCGTTAGCAGTTTTTTCAACTACCGGTACATGTTTTTCTTTAGCGCCGTCGCTTGTGCCTTCAGCCATATGTTTCATTTTTTGACCGCAGCACATAAGTGGAGCTGCACCGGCGTGTACGATTTCTACAATATTTCCGCAATGTTCACATTTGTAAACTTGATGTAATTCGTTCATTTTTTCCTCCAAAGTTTGTTGCACTAATAATAATGATTATTATTTAAAAGTCAAGTTAACTATTTTATTTTTGTTGAAAACTTAACATATTTTTTAGCGAATTTCTTTGACTCCATTCATATAAGAAACAAGCACATCAGGCACCTTGATAGAACCGTCTTCCTGCTGATAATTTTCAATAACAGCAACAAGTGAACGGCCTGTTGGAAGTCCGGAACCATTGAGTGTATGCACATATTCAGGTTTTCCGCCGCCTTTTGGTCTGAACTTGATATTGGCACGGCGAGCCTGAAAGTCTGTGCAGTTAGAGCAGGAAGAGATTTCACGATAGGTATTTTGTGAAGGAATCCAAACTTCCACATCATAGGTTTTAGCTGAACTAAAGCCCATATCGCCAGTACACAGGGTAATGGTTCTGTATGGCAGTTCAAGGCGTTCAAGCAGCATTTCTGCACAGCGGCGCATTTTTTCAAGATCTTCCCAGGATTTATCAGGATGAGAGAAATGCACCATTTCAACTTTGGTAAATTGGTGCTGACGGATAAGTCCGCGGGTATCTTTACCATAGGCACCGGCTTCTGAACGGAAGCAGGAAGTAGCTGCCGTATACCAAATTGGAAGCATATCTTCATCAAGTACTTCACCAGCATGCAAATTGGTCAAAGGAACTTCTGCTGTTGGAATAAGAAAATGCTCCCAGCCTTGAATTTTGAACAAATCTTCTTCAAATTTTGGAAGCTGTCCTGTGCCCTGCATGGTAGAACGAGTTACAAGCACGGGAACATTGACTTCTGTATGTCCAAATTCCTGGGTTTGCGTATCCACATAAAAGTTCATAAGCGCTCGTTCAAGACGGGCAAGTTTGCCAATAGATACAGCAAATCTGGCGCCGGAAAGTTTGGAAGCTCTTTCAAAATCAAGGCCAAAAGGCACACCTAAGTCCACATGGTCTTTGATGGGGAAATTGAATTTGGCAGGTTCGCTATAACGATGCACTTCCACATTATCATTTTCATCTTTACCATAGGGTACAGACGCATCTGGAATGTTTGGCACTGTGAGCATAAAAGCTTCCTGTTCAGCTTTTATTGCGTCAGCTTCTGCATCAAGTTCTTTAATTTTATCTGACAATTTACCAAGTTCAGCCATCAGCGCACTGGCATCTTCACCAGCTTTTTTCATTTTTGCTACTTGTGCAGATTCAGTATTGCGTTTGCTTTTCAGCGCTTCTACTTCCGATAAGGCAGCACGGCGGCGGGCATCAAGTTTTAAAAACTCATCAATGCTCAGCGCGGAATTACGGTCAGCAAGAGCTTTTGCAACACGTTCAGGTTCTTTTTGCATAATTTTCAAATCAAGCACAATAGCCTCCTTATAAAGATAATCCAAGTATATGCAGATGATTATCTATGATTATCCAATTTATAATTTCAATATATTTTATCCTTTACTTAATATATAAGCAAGGTTAATCTTTATTTCACAAAATTTTTTTGAGGAAATTATGATAGCAATTCTCGATTATAAAGCCGGCAATCAAACAAGCGTGCTCCGTGCGTTGAATTATTTAGGCATAGAAGCATGTATCACTGATGATAATACAAGCATTATGCAGGTTGATGGGATTATTTTTCCTGGTGTTGGCGCGGCCAAACAAGCCATGGACAGACTAAGCAGTCAAAAGCAGGATGAACTCTTGAAATCCATTGTAGCTGAAAAGAAACCACTGTTGGGGATTTGTCTGGGCTGTCAAATTTTGCTTGATTACAGTGAAGAAAATAATACTAAAACCCTTGGCATTATTTCTGGCATATGCAAAAAATTCAATCCTGACTGGACTGACGGCGTCAATGAAAATACTGTTCCTGAAAAAATCCGTATTCCGCACATGGGCTGGAACAGCATACAAGTCAAACAAGAAAGTCCTCTCCTCAAAAACATCCAATCCGGCGACAATGTTTATTATGTGCACAGCTTTTATCCAGAACCGCAAGATCCCAATCTTACGTTAGCAACAACTACCTATGGCAAAGAATTTACAGCAATCTATGGTCGCAACGGTTTATGGGCAGTGCAGTTTCACCCTGAGAAAAGCGGCAAAACCGGTTTGCAGCTTTTGAAAAACTTTAACGAGTACTGCGAACAACTCAAAAAATAATTGATAAGACGACACTAAGGTAAACTATGAATACACAGCTTTGCAAAAGAATTATCCCCTGCCTGGATGTTCGGGACGGACGTCTGACAAAAGGCATCAAATTTGAAAATAATATTGATATTGGCGACCCTGTGGAAACCGCTAAAAAATATTATGAAGAAGGCGCGGACGAAATTGTTTTCTATGATATTACCGCTTCCCATGAAAAACGCGGAATAATGCTTGAAGTTGTTGAAAATGTTGCAAAAAATATTTTCATTCCTTTTTGTGTGGGCGGTGGCATTAATTCTGTAGAAGAAATGCGGGCTGTACTTTTAGCCGGAGCTGAAAAAGTTTCTATCAATTCTGCGGCAGTGAAAAATCCAAAGCTCATTGAACAAGGCGCCATGGCATTTGGCTCACAGGCAATTGTTGTGGGTATGGATGTCAAACAGGTTGAAAAATCTGAAAAAATTCCTTCCGGTTATGAAATAGTTATTCAAGGCGGCAGAACCTATTGCGGCATTGACGCCATCTTATGGGCAAAGGAATGCGAAAAGCGCGGTGCCGGTGAACTTTGCGTCAATTCCATTGATGCTGACGGCACAAAGAATGGTTATGAAATCAACCTCACCAAAACCATTTGCGAAGCTGTGCAAATTCCGGTTATTGCTTCCGGCGGCGCGGGCAAGCCAGAAGATTTGCTTGAAGCTGTAACAAAAGGCAAAGCTTCAGCTGCTCTTATTGCCTCCATAGTCCATTATGGAACATACACAATTAACGACTTGAAATCTTTTTTAAAAAAGAATAATATAACAGTTAGAGATTAATTCACCTATAACAATGAGGTTTTCATGAAAACAAAATTAAGTGTTTTAGTTATGCTTTTATCTGTTCTTATGTTTTCTGCATGTACAACAGTAAACCAACGCGGTACTGTTGGCCAGGCACAGGCGTACAATGTTCACTATGGTAAAATTGTAAGTATTCACGAAGTTGATGTTGATAATACAACCGAACAAACAGTTGGCGGTCTTGCCGGTGCTGCTGCCGGTGCTGCTATTGGTAATGCTATTGGCAGCGGAACAGGCCGTACCATTGCTACAGTTTTAGGCGGTGCTATTGGTGCTATCGGCGGTGCAACTGCCGGTTCACAAATCAATGGTCACGCACTGGAAATTATTGTTGAAACTGACGAAGGTCTCACCCTTTCAGTTGTTGAAAGACCAGGTGTTGATTTTGTTGTTGGACAACGTGTAAAGGTTATGCTTGGCAACAACTTCTCTCGTATTGACCCCGCATAAAATCAACCTGTCACGTATAACTTTTATAAAAGCGACTTCGGTCGCTTTTATTATCTCCAGCCTTTCTATTTCAACTTGGGAACACTATGCTTTCACGAGAACAACAAGGACTTATTGCTTGTATAGCTTCAGGGATATTATGGGGTGTCGGCGTATTATTTTGGCCTCTGCTTTCCTATCTTTCTCCTGTAAGCATTTTAAGTTTACGCCTTATTTGTTCGTTTTTCTTTGCTATTTTTGTTGTTTATTTTACTTCTCGTTTCTCTTTGGTAAAATCACTTTTTCAAAATAGAAAAACATTGAAAAATCTCTGTATTGCCACCATATTTCTTTGCCTCAACTGGGGATTTTATATTTATGCCATAAATTCTGAAAAAGCCATTGAGGTAAGTCTCGGCTATTATCTCACGCCCCTTATGAATATAGCTTTTGGCAGAATATTTTTCAATGATGTGCTCAATAAAAATCAAATTATTGCCATTGGACTGGTTATTGTTGGCGTAAGTTACGGAATTATTTCCTATGGGGAAATTCCCTGGCTGGGGCTTATTATTGGCTCTACCTTTGCTGTTTACGGTTTTCTGCATAAGATTATTAATGCTGATGCCATTTCACTGTTATTTGCTGAAACTATGATTATTTTGCCTTTCAGCTGTCTATGGCTTTATTTTACTGAACCGACCTACGGCATTATCGACTATGATTTGAGCCACTATGTGCTGCTTTTCGGCACTATTTTCTTTACAGGCATTCCCCTTATTCTTTTTACCTATGCAACCACGACTGTTCGCCTGACCACTCTTGGTTTTCTTCTTTATCTAAGCCCCAGCATCAATTTTCTGCTGGCAATTTTCTATACCCATGAAGCAATCAAAGCTTCTGATTATATTACCTTCCCTGTGGTTTGGATTGCTCTTTGTATTTATACATTTGATATGTTACATAAAATTAAAAAGGTGCATTAATTATGTTTGCTGAAAGAAAGAAAACACGAGTTGTCAAAATTGGTCAATATCTTATTGGCGGAGGAAATCCAGTCCGCATTCAAAGCATGACCAATACTTCTACAAAAAACATTAAAGCAACGCTTGAACAAATTGAAGCATTGGCAAAACAAGGCTGCGAAATTGTGCGCGTTGCTGTGCCTGATATGGAAACAGGTGAAAAACTGGCAGAACTCAATAAACGCACGCCGCTGCCCCTTGTAGCAGATATTCATTTTGATTACAGACTTGCACTCATGGCACTTGATGCTGGTTTTACAGCTTTACGTATCAATCCCGGAAATATTTTGAAGAAAAACAACAATGGCGTTCCTGATACCAAACCTATTGACATTTTAGCTGAAAAAGTCCTTGCCTGTGATGCCACTGTGCGAGTTGGCGTCAATTCCGGTTCTGTGGAAAAGGATTTACTCGAAAAATACGGTCACCCAAGCCCGGAAGCGCTCGTTGAAAGCGCCCTGCGCCATACTGCCTATTTGGAAGAACGGGGCGTTACCAAAATCAAAGTTTCCATAAAATCTTCTTCTGTAATTGATACCATCAAAACCAATATGCTTTTGTCTGAAAAAACAGACTACCCTATCCATTTAGGCGTCACAGAAGCTGGCACGCCGATTCGCGGAAGCGTGAAATCTGCCCTTGGCATTGGCAGCTTGCTATTGCAGGGAATTGGTGATACAATTCGTGTGTCTTTAACGGCTAATCCCATAGAAGAAATTGCTGTTGCCAAAGAAATTTTGCGTTCAACAGGCTCTCGCCAAATGGGAGCTGAACTTATTTCCTGCCCCACCTGCGGACGAACAGAAATAAATCTTATTGCCCTTGCTGAAAAAGTGGAAGAAAAACTCATTGAGCTTCCAGATACCTTGAAAGTTGCAGTTATGGGTTGTGTTGTCAATGGCCCGGGTGAAGCAAAAGAGGCAGATATTGGCCTTGCCGGCGGCAAAGGAAAAGGCGTTATTTTCAAAAAAGGTGAAATTATCCACTCTGTACAAGGTGAAGAAAATTTACTCAAAACCTTTTTGGCAGAATTGGACAAACTAAAATAAATAAAACGAGGATAGTATGCGTTGGAGTTCTTCCTACATTCCTACATTAAAAGAAGCACCTAGCGAAGCAGAAGTTATCAGCCATAGACTTCTTCTGCGCGCTGGCATGATTAGAAAATTAACTTCCGGTATCTACACATGGCTGCCTTTTGGTTTGAGAGCACTGAATAAAGCTGCCAACATTATTCGCAAAGAAATGAATAATGCCGGCGCTCAAGAAATTTTAATGCCTACTGTACAGCCTGCTGACCTTTGGCAGGAATCCGGAAGATGGAAAAAATACGGCAAAGAATTACTGCGTTTCAAAGACAGACACGAACGCGACTACTGCCTGGGGCCAACCCACGAAGAAGTTATTACGGACTTGCTTCGCTGGGAAGTTCGCTCCTATCGTCAGCTTCCCATGAATTTATACCAAATTCAAACAAAATTTCGTGATGAAATTCGTCCCCGTTTTGGTTTGATGCGCGGACGTGAATTTTTAATGAAAGATGCCTATTCTTTTGACTGCAACGATGAAGGTGCAGATAAAAGTTATAAGAATATGTTTGAAACCTATAACAAGATTTTCAGCAATATGGCATTGAATTTCCGTCCTGTTGAAGCGGACTCCGGATCCATTGGCGGTAATTTTTCCCATGAATTCATGGTATTAGCTGAAACAGGTGAAGATACCATTGCAGCCTGCACAGATTGGCCCAATTGTACCTTTGCCGCCAACGTTGAACGCTGTGTTATTCTTCCTCCTAAAACAATCAATACCGATCCCTGCCCTGCTATGGAAGAAGTGGCAACCCCTAACAGCCACACTGTGGAAGAAGTTGCAGAATTTTTGAAAGTAAGCACCAAAAATATTCTGAAGACACTTCTCTTTATGGCAGACGGAAAGCCTGTTGCAGCCCTTTTGCGCGGTGACCGTGAACTCAACCTTATCAAGCTCAAAAACCTGCTTGATGCTGATGAAATAGAATTTGCAACACCAGAACAAGTGCAGACGCTGACCGGTGCTCCTGTTGGTTTTGCCGGCCCTCATTCTCTTATCGGCGTTGAAGCCATTATTGCTGACTATGAACTGCAAACCGCCAATGATTGGGTTGCCGGTGCGAATAAAGGCGACACCCACGTTTTGCACTTATCTTTGCAAAGAGACTGCAAAGTCACAAAATACGCTGATATTCGCAATGCTGAAGCCGGTGATGTTTGCCCTCACTGCGGCAAGCCTCTTGAACTCAAAAAAGGTATTGAAGTGGGCCATATTTTCAAACTCGGCACTAAATACAGTGAAGCAATGCACGCTGTGTATGTGGATGAAAACGGCAAAGAAAACACTATTATTATGGGCTGTTATGGTATCGGTGTTTCCCGTGTTGTGGCTGCCTGCATTGAACAAAACAACGATGAAAACGGCATTATGTTCCCGCCTCCACTTGCTCCATTTGAAGTTATCATTATTAACCTTGACCCTAAAAATCAAGCTGTTAATGCTAAATGTGAAGAACTCTATGCCTATATTCAAGAAAAAAATATTGATGTCCTCTATGATGACAGAGAAGAACGCCCTGGCGTAAAATTCAAAGACGCTGATCTTATTGGTGTTCCTTTGCAGCTCATTGTAGGCGGAAAGAGTCTTGAAAAAGGCATTGTGGAAACAAAAATCCGTAAACTTGGTCAAAAATCTTCCATCAGCGCTGACAATGCAAAAGCTGATTTTGATACACTGTATCAAGAAATGCTTAACGCCTGGAAATAAAATATCTTTTACAATAATGTCTTATGCAAAAGCCCTCAATTTTGAGGGCTTTTGTTTTAATACCAATCATGCTTTTCATTTCTATCAAGAGCTTTTATTCTTTTCATGTCCTCATCATCAAGAGCAAAACCAAACAAATCAAGATTTTCTTTGATATGATCAGGATTACTTGTTCCGGGAATAACAACGACTCCCTTTTGCAAATTCCAACGTAAAATAACTTGAGCTGATGTAACCTTATGTTTTTGAGCAATATCTTGAAGCACTTCATTTCCCAGTAAATCAGCAGTATAGCCTCGTCCGCCAAGCGGATACCAACCCTGCACTACAATTCCAAGGCGTTGAATATATGGAATTACCTCATTTTCCTGATAATACGGATGAATTTCATTTTGCACCAATGCCGGCATAATATGAACTTTAGGCAGAAATTCTTTTAATTCTTTTATATACCAATTTGATAAACCAATGGAACGAATTTTTCCCGCTTTCACTGCCTGTTCTATGGCGTAATATGCCTCAATATCATACTCACCGGGATGATGAAGCAGCATCATATCAATATAATCAATATCCATTTTATTGAATGCTTCTTCTATTGCTGCCTCGGCATTTTTAAATTGATTGGGATACAATTTTGTTATCACAAAAATTTCTTCTCTGGGAATTGGAGAATTTCTTACAGCTCTTCCAACGGCTGCTTCATTGTGATACATATATGCTGTATCAATTAAACGTCCTCCTGAATTCAGGAATGTTGTCACTGATTGATAGCATGCTTCATCAGAAAGACTATAGGTGCCAAGCCCCATAATGGGCATTGTATATCCACTGTTTAAAAGTACGGTATGATTTTCAAAATCAAAGATACCAATATTTTTTGCCTCATTTTCCATGATACTATCCTTTGCTATGCTGTTTTCATTTATGCCAGATGCAGCTGTGTTCATTTCTCCTCTTGCTTCATACGAATAACCAGCAAGAAATATAAACAGAATACTAAAAAGAATTCTCCTGAAAATTTTCATATCATTGTCCTTTGCCATAACTCCTGTAATCAACAATAGTAAAAATTTATAACGTTCCTTAATATATACCTATACAATAAAAAATATCAAATAGATATTTTGAATATCACTGCATACTTAAAAGGTATGGCAAAATGTATTAGTATAGTAAAATAAGATAATAAAACTAGTTATAAAGACAACAACGGACAAACTGGGTATCAGAAAGAGCTTTTAATTCCTGTTTTTGGTTGCAGGCACTGGTTTTATATGCACAGCGGTCACGAAAAGCGCAATAATCCCGCTGCGCACCTGGCTTTGGAACTGTTCCATGAATAACATTTAACCGCTCGGGATTATTTTCTATTTTAGGAAGACAAGAAATAAGAGCTTTTGAATAAGGATGTTTTGCGCCTGTAAAGAAATCCTTGGCTCTTGCCATTTCCACAAGTTCACCGGCATACATAACGCCCACTGTATCGGCAAGTTCACTGACAATGCCTAAATCATGGGTAATAAACAGCATTGCCATTTGTTTTTCCTGCACCAGGGATTTTAATAAAGCTAAAATTTGTCCCTGAATGGTCACATCAAGGGCTGTGGTTGGTTCATCAGCAATGAGCAATTTGGGAGAACAGGAAAGTGCCATGGCAATCATAATCCGCTGACGCATGCCGCCAGAAAGTTTATGCGGATACTCATCCACTTTTTCAAGCGGAATGCCTACTTTTTCACACAGTTCAAGGCAAATTTTACGCGATTCTTCTTTGGATAACTTCAAATGATACTGCAAGCTTTCCATGATTTGCGAACTGGCTTTAAATACAGGATTGAGACTTGTCATAGGCTCTTGAAAGATCATGGAGATTTCTTTACCGCGAATGGAATACAAATCTTTATCACTAGCCTTTAAAATATCAGTACCTAAAAATTCAAATTTACTTGCTGTGCAATGGGCCTGCTCAGGCAATAATTTGAGTAAAGAAAGCGCTGTCATGCTTTTTCCGCTGCCAGACTCCCCGACTAAGCAAAAGATTTTTCCTTTCTCAAGATAAAAACTCACATCATGCACAACATAGTTTTGCGCAAATTGTATGGACAGGTTTTCAACACTATAAATATTCATAAGTATCTCAATAGATTATTGGGCTATGGGTAAACGTATTTCAATCACAGTCTGATTTTCTTCCTGCTTTGCCTGAATAGTACCGTGGTGGTCGGTGATAATAGACTGCACAATCGCCAGTCCAAGCCCTGTTCCAGTAGGCTTTTTGGAAAAATACGGTTCAAAGAGCCGTGCCAGTTCTTCTTCATCAAGGCCCTTGCCATTATCCACAATATCCAGCGTCACGAAGGTTTCTGAAAAAGAATGGGTACAATAAAGCTTTGCACGCACCTTCCCCTTCTCATCAGGTTCATTTTTGGCGTGTATGGCCTCAGCAGCATTGGAGAAAATATTATAAAGGGCACGGTGCATGGATTTGTAATCAAGCAAAATATCAGGAATATCCTCTGGCACTTCCAGCTCCCAGTCAATATCAGCGTGGCTTATTCTAAAAAGTTCCATAAGTTCTTTTAATAAAGGAATAAGGGAAGTCTTTTTCAAATCAACACCGGGCATAAGAGCAAAACCGGAAAAATCAGACACCATACTTTGTATTCTGGAAACTTCCTTGATAATCAGCGAAGTACATTGTTTAAAGACAGGATCATCAATTTGAGGGCCAAATTTCTTTTCAATGCGTTCAACAGATAATTTTATCGGGGTAAGCGGATTTTTGATTTCATGGGCTATGCGCTTAGCCACTTCCTTCCAGGCCGCAAGGCGCTGCCCTTGTGATAATTCCGTAATGTTTTCAAGAACAATAACTAAACTGCCGTATAAAGAATGCGGATCATCATAAATAACATAGCCAGAATCGCCATTGTGATTTTCAATATGCTCCATAAAGGAATTAAGCGGCACAGCCTGCACAAGAATCTTTATATATTGACCTTTTCTGATAATTTCAACTTCTTTTATCCATGTTTTCGTGGGGTTGGCTTTGATAAAATCATACATTTCATCAATAAGCGGCGCATAGTTTCCGCCTAAAGCAACCCGCAGAGACAAGCCCAAATAGCCTTCTGCCCGAATTTGGAATAAATCACAGGCAGCCTTGTTCATAGTCATGAGGGTTGCATGCTCATTGAGCGTAATAATGCCTGTTGTCACGTGTTCAAGAATGGCTTCAATATATTGATTTCGTTCAATTAAGCTATTATTTTTATTTTCAATAACGGAATTGAGCATTTTCAGCTTTTCCTGGTTTAAATACACTTCTTTTGCCATGGCATTGAAAGAATCCACAAGCTTGCCCAGTTCATCTTTACCGGTATCTTCAACTTTTGTATTCCACTCACCTTCAGCAATTTGCTTTGTACCTTTGGAAAGCGCTAAAATGGGCTGTACTATTTCCTTTGATAAACGAAAACCAAGCCAAACAGAAGCAAATAAAACAATCAAACTGAGTAAACCCAAAACAAGAGAAAATGAAAATTTCAAGGGCTGCTTTAAATTTTTTAACGCTTCATATTCTTCAAAACCATCAGAAATTTTTTCCAGCTGATTGATAAGCCCTTTGCCTATAAATTCTGCACTGATAATAAAATAATCATTGTGCCCTTTCAGAGGCACGGCATTGATCACATAATCGCCCTTATCATCCCCCCACAAAAGCGGCTCATTGCCATTTTTTGAAGCATTGACAAAATTGATAGAAGGCAAAGCCAGTTTCCAAACAGGTGTAAATTCTTCATCAATAAGCCATAGATTTTCTTCATAAAAAATATAGCGATTATCCTGTGCATTAAAATAGGCAATGCCCAGCAAAATAAGATTATTTTCTTTTTTGTTTTGTGTAACAACAGCTTCCCAGTCTTCTTCCGGCAGCACATATAAACGTTCACTAATGGAGTCAGCATTGGCTTTTAATCGCAGTACCGCGGTATTATAAAAACTTTTCCCCACATCCATGGCTGCCTGCATGGAATTTTCCACTTGTGAGGTAAACCAATAATTCACACTGGTGGTCAAAATTTTATTGGTTGCTAAAAACATCAAAATAATGGGCAAAAAAGAAACTGAAATAAAGGCAAGCACAAGTCTTGTTCTCAGTCTTGCCCCAAAAACTTTGCGTTTGCGCTCTAAAATAAGTTTAATCACATTGCGGGCAACAAGAAACAGAACAATGAGCATTAAAATTGCGTTGATATTAATAAGTACGAAAAATACCCAGGTATTGGCGCCAAAAGTATTAATTTGCCCCCATGTCACAAAGAAAACAAATAAACTTATAGCAACAATCAGAAAAAATTCAATAATTCTTTTCTTTTTGCCAAGTTTTGCATTCACTTCTTCTGAAAGCGAAACTTTTTCCACAAGAGGAGCATTGTCTTCTTGTTTTTGTTCAGAATTATTGTTTTTTCTCTTTAAACCAAACATACGCAATTTTGGAAACTGTTTTTACAGGCTTATTTATGACGAAAAATCATAATCAAATTCAAAAGGTTGGATAATTTTATCAGCTTCAATAAAATCCACAGGAGCAAGCCAGGATTTTGTATTGGACTGCACAAGCTCAATTTTTGTATGCAGTGTATATTTTGCATCTTTTTCCAAAATACAGGGAATTTCAAATTGAATATGTTTAATAATTACATCTAAAAGAAAAAAAGGATCTGCATTGCGGGCTATGTTTTTTGCATCTTGAATGGCAGAAAATTGTCTTGTCAGCGGATCATAGCGCAAATAATAATTGAGAATATGATTTGCTATTACACTATTGCGAAAAAATTTTTTTTGCTTAAGTTCCGTTTGAAGAACAAGATTTAAAATTGCCCCTTTTTTGAGTACTGCTTCAATTTTATGTTTTTTAGGCTGCTCAAAAACAAATTCCACCGCAATATTTTCATCAAAAACTTGCACACTCTGATAGGCCAGCACAAAACTATCATATTCCTGTGCATAGACTGCAAAAGGCAAACAAAAAAATAAAATAAGACTGGCCAAAAACTTCATTGCTCTTTCTTGCCACAAAGCCTCAAAAAACACAAGGAAAAAGCTGGAAAAAAAACAATTAATTAGCAAATTCTGGGTAAGGGAGCACCCTCAAGCATATTCAAAAGACGCATGCCGCCCATTTTGGTCTGCAAAACAACCTGACCATTCTTGCCCGCTGGAAGTTCAGCAATTTCACCGATTTTCACAGCTTCTTTGCCGTTTTTATCTTCACGCATAATTTGAAGAGCCTGCTCTGCTTTGTCTTTTGGAAGTATGCACAGCAATTTTCCTTCATTGGCAAGGTAAAGCGGATCAATACCTAAAATAGACGCTCCGGAGCGCACATTTTCATGAATGGGCAACATTTCTTCATAAAGCACACAGCGTATCTTGGATTGTTCCGCAATTTCATTGAGTGTTGTGGCAACGCCGCCGCGGGTAGGGTCACGAAGAACATGGATTTCCCCCACTTCCAGCATAAGCCGTTCAATCATATGATTTAAAGACGCGCAGTCACTTTGAATATCACTGACAAAGGAAAGATTTTCGCGCTCTGCCATAACAGTTAAACCATGATCGCCCATGGAACCGCTTAATAAGACCACATCGCCGACCTTCGCATTGGCACCGGAAGGTGAACCAAATTTTGAAGTTGGCGGAATAATTTCCCCAATGCCTGTGGTATTGATAAAAATTTTATCGCAGGCACCCTTGGTTACAACTTTGGTATCGCCGGTAACAATTTTTACGCCGGCCTCTTTGGTGGCTTCTGCCATGGACTGTACAATTCTTTCAAGGTCTTCCAAAGAAAATCCTTCTTCAATGATAAAACCGCAGCTCAAATATTTTGGTCTTGCGCCCAGCATGGAAACATCATTAACCGTGCCGTGAATAGCCAGTGTTCCAATATTTCCGCCCTTGAAAAAGAGAGGGCTGACAGTATAACTGTCTGTACTCATGGCAATGGGTGACTTCATTTCCAAATAAGCAGCATCATCCATTTTCACTAAAATATCATTTTCAAAATATTTAAAAAATAAATCATGGATCAAACGCATGGACGCACGTCCGCCGCTTCCGGCATCAAGTAAAATATTCATAATAGCCTTCTTAATTTATCTATACTTTCAGTAAATTATTATTCCAAACCTTGATAATTATACCATGCGGCACAGCTTCCCTCTGTGGAAACCATGCAGGGGCCTGTTGGATTTTGCGGCGTACAAACTTTAGCAAATAACGGGCACTGGGCAGGCGTAATTTTTCCCTGCAAAACTTCCCCGCATTTGCAGCCAGCTAAGGGCTTTGTAGGAACTACCTGCTCATCATGCTTTATAAGTGCATCAAAATCTGCAAAATCCTTCTTGATTTTCAAACCGCTTTGTGGAATTTCTCCCAATCCGCGCCATTTTGTATCGCAAACTTCAAAAACAGTATTCAGGATATTTTTTGCGGTGACATTTCCCTCATAACTGACTGCCCGTGTATAGGCATTTTCAACCAATGCCTTGCCCTGCCGCTTTTGCTCGCTGATCAGATACAGGGCGTGGATGATTTCAGCCGGTTCAAAACCCGCCACCACAGCAGGATACCGATAATCCTTTGCAATAAATTCGAAAGGGACCAAGCCCGTGACTAAAGACACGTGCCCTGGCAGCAAAAAGGCGTCGATATATCTATCGTTAATATTATTGTCTAAAAGCACTGCCAGTGCAGGCGGAACAAGCTTATGGCAGCAAAAAACAGAATAGTTTTTGATATTTTTGCTTTTTGCAGCCATAATGGTTGCGGCAATGGTGGGTGCAGTTGTTTCAAAACCAACACCCAGGAAAACAACTTCTTTTTGCGGATTATCAAGAGCCAACTTCACGGCGTCCATGGGAGAATAAACAATTTGCACATTGGCGCCGTTTGCCATGGAATGTTTCAAACTTCTGCCGTCCGGTGCCGGAACACGGATTAAATCTCCAAAAGTTGCTAAAATAACATTTTCTTTTTCAGCGAGACGCAAAAACGTTGCCACCTCTGAATCATGGGTCACACAAACAGGACAGCCAGGCCCGGATAAATGAGTAAATCCTTCAGGAAGCAGTGTCCGAAGCCCGCTTTGGAAAATAGAAACAGTATGCGTTCCGCATACTTCCATGAAACGAATAGGTTTCCCGTATTCATCAATACTTCTTTTCAATTTATCGAGCAAGGCACTGCACATTTTTCTGTCGTGCAGTGTATCATGTAAACTGTCTTGTAAATTCGTATGCAAATTCATTCTTCACTCATAAAAAAGAAAGTTTTTGGAATTCCCAAAAACTTTCAAAAAGTTATTTTGTCGTCAAATTGGGTTTTATTTCCCCAAGGGATACATATAAGTTAGACAATGAAATCAAATAGTTTGCCTTTGCAGAAATAAAATTGAGCTCTGCATCAGCTAAATCAGACTGCGCGGTGAGCATTTCAAGGTTGGTGCCAATTTGATATTCATAACGTGTTTTTGCATCATCATAGAATTGACGGGCAGAATCCAAAGCACGTCTGGAAACATCAACAGTTCTGAGGGCGTCCTGCAATTGCAATAAACATACTTTTACATTGAGAGCTGCATTGTTATAAGCAAGTTCCACTTGCGCCTTCAAGGCTTCAACACCGTGCTTTGCCTGACGAACTTTGAAGAAATCCTGTCCGGAATTAAAGACATTCATGGTTGCTTGGATGCCAAAGGTTGTATTTTCACGAGGTGTGGTAAGGTATAAAGATTGATCATATTTATACGCTTTCAAAGCTTCATCAGTTTTCCAGTTTCTGCCGGTGGAAGTATATTGGATAATGCCGTCAATCTTGGGCAAAAATGTTCCTTTTGCAATGCCCAAATCTTTTTCAGCCATATTCATACTTTTTTCAGCCATTTTTACATCAGGCAGCTGCGCAAAAGCTTTTTTCACAGCTTCTTCAAAGGTAATGGAATATGGAACAGAATCGAGTTTTCCCACATAGGTAATATCTTTTTCAACAGGCAAATTCAAAAGAGAATTGAGCTTAGCCCGAACGCTGTTCAAATTATTTTCATTTTCAATGAGTCTTGCTTCGGAGGAAGAAAGTTCATATTCAGCCTGCAAAACATCAATTTTTGGACGAATACCAACCTGATAGCCTTCTGTTGCAATGGAACGCTGTTCATCAGCACGAGCAACGGCCTTTTGCGCGGAAAGCACACTTTCTTCTGCCATAAGGTATTGCAGGAAAGCAATCTGCACCTGGTTGACTATGGCAATATTCGTCTTTTTGAGCTGCAGTTCATCGTATTCAGATTGAAGTTTTGCCTTTTGGGCATTATTCAAAAGTTGAAAGCCTTGAAACAAGGGTTGGCGAAGCTGTGCTCCAAAAGTATACATTGTTTCATCATAATCACGTCCCATGCTAAGTTCTTTTTGGAAATCAGAATAGGGATCATGGGTAATGCCGTAACTGGCTGTTACACTTGGGCCAAAGGCACCTCTAGCTGAGTACAGAGCAGATTTTGAGGCTTCAGATGATTTTTGCGCAGAAATAATACTTCTGTTATCAACTAAAGCTTTCTTAACAGCCTGTTCCATTGTATATGTAGATTCAGCTGCATATGCAGGTGTTCCAAGCAGAACAAAACAAAGAGCAAATAAACTAAGCTTTTTCATAACATCTCCGTTAATTAGTGGAAATAGTATATATAAAAACAAAAATATTGTAAAGTGTGTAAAAAAATTACACGCCTAGGCATCAACTCATTACTTGACAGTGTGCACGTGAACAGTATATTAATGCAATCATTTAACTTACGGAGTTTCTATGGATATTGTACAACTTGTTGCTTCTGCAGGGATTGTTGTTAAATTTATTATGTTATTGCTTGTTTTTGCTTCCATATACAGCTGGGGCATTATTATAACCAAAGCCTTTTTGCTCAATAAATCTAAAAAGAAAATTTTGGCTGGTATTTATGAATTTGAAAACGCACCTAATTTGCGTGAAGCTGTGCAAAAATTAGGAAAAGATACAAATTCTCCCTTATTTTCTGTTGCCCAATACGGCGTCAATGAATTCAATAAAGGCAAAGAAGGGCAGGTCAACAGTAAAACCATTGCCGATAACGTTCGCCGTTCTCTTCATCAGGGCGTGAATAACGAAACAGCAAAACTCAATCACTCAATTTCCATTTTAGCCACCTGCGCAAACGCATCCCCCTTTATTGGCCTCTTTGGTACTGTTTGGGGCATTTTGACGACTTTCAGCGCAATTGGTGTACTCAAATCAGCTTCCCTTGCAACTGTTGCTCCTGGTATTGCAGAAGCGCTTATTGCAACTGCTTTAGGTTTGTTTGTTGCTATTCCGGCTTCTGTTGCCTTCAATATTTACCTTGGAAAAATTAATTATGTTGAAAATTTAATGGTTGATTTTGCAGGTACATTTTTAAACAGAGTACAACGAGAATTAAACACCAGTAACAATTAATATTTTTATACTATTATGGCTAATAAATCACAATATCAATCTGAAATTAACGTTACGCCCTTTGTTGACGTTGTTTTGGTTTTGCTCATTATTTTTATGATTACTGCACCTATGCTTGATCAGGGTGTTGAAATTAATTTACCACAAACCAAAGAAGTTGAAGTTCTGCCAACAGAAGTTGAGCATTTAATTCTTTCTATCCAAAAAGATGGAAAAGTTTATTTGGATAACTACGAAGTGGAACTCAATAACCTTGAGGAACGGATTAATGTTTTAGTTGCAGAAAAATCACGGACTTTATTCATTAAGGCTGATTCCAATGTTCCTTATGGTGTTGTTGTTGACATTATGGGAAGAATTAAGGCTGCAGGTGTCGAAAATCTTGGTATTGTCGCAAATCCATCTGATATTAATGCAGATGATTTAAAAGCACTCTATCAAAACGCCCCCATTCAAAGCGAAGAAACACAAAACAAAAAATAAAACCATACTATGCAACCACTTGGATTTTTAATATCACTTATTCTTCACACGCTTTTGCTTGCAGCTATTATTTTTTGGCCACAAATTCCGCCTAAAAAAATTAATACTGAACGCTACCTTGTCAGCATGGTTATCGGTGAAATGGGAGGAGAAAATCTGCCTTCTCCTGTTGCTGGCATGCGTCCGCCCAAAGAACAGACACCTTCTGTTATGCCAGACTCTCAGCCTCAAGCTGAAGAAAGCCTCAAACAAGCAAGTAATGCTGTAGAAACACCTCAGGAAGCGCCCAAGGAAATGCCTGCAGCAACACCCATTCCAAAAGATGACCCAAAACCGGAACCTCCAAAAGAAATTGCCGAAGCTCCAAAACCTGAAGCCCCAAAAGAACCTGAGAAAAAGCCAGAGCCTAAAAAAGAAACACCAAAAACTGAACCCCAAAAAGACAAACCAAAGTCTAATGCTATAAATGATGCTTTGAACGAAGCTAAAAAACAGAAAAAATCACAAGGTGCATCTGCCCTTTCCAGTGCTCTTGCTGAGCTCAAAGAAATGCATGAAGCAGGAGGCGGCGGAGGCACTGGCTCTGGAAACGGAGGCGGCGGCATTTATGATGTCTATGCTGCTCAGGTTATCCTGGCTGTTCAGCCGAACTGGAGCATGCCAACCTATTCTCGCCAAAATTTAGTGGTGCAGGTAAGAATACGGCTTGATATTTCCGGAACAGTTTTAAGCGCAGAAATTGTTGAAGGCTCTGGACGAGCTGATTTTGATGCTTCTGCTGTGAACGCTGTGCTTCGTACAAAGGTTCTTCCAAAACCACCAACCAAAGAACAACAGGATTTAATTATATCCTTTAACGCTTTAGAATTAGCAGGAAATTAATATGAATAAAAAAATCCTTCTTCTTTCTTTATTCAGTCTGATTCCCTTTACCTCTGCCCACGCGCTGGCTGTTTCAGCTGAAACAAAGCCATTTCTTGATGTCAATTACAGTGAAAATGTTTTGAATACCATTTTAACCAGATGGCAAAGACCACAGGTGCAAGTTACAGGAGTAACGGGTATTACCATTCGTCTTGCCAAGGACGGTAGACCGTATTCCTGTGAAGTCAGACATCATTCCACTTCTCTTGATGTGGATAATTCTCTTTGCCAAACGGTTTCACAAATTGGGCAGTTTCCTCCTGTAAAAGCAAGTGATACCGGCGAAGTTTACCTCACGTTTGTGCATGATAATACACCATTTCTTCAAGCAAAGAATGAAGAAAATGCTGTCAGCCAGCAAACATCGCCAGAAATGGCAATGGCAGGCCAAGAACAAGTTGACACTGTCAGAAATTCTGTGAGCAACCCCATTCGTGAAATCCAAAAAAGTTCACAGGTTAATGTAGAATCAAGTTCCATTATAGAAGAAAGTGTGCCTCTTGCTGCAGTGCCTGCTGGGCAAGAAACACAAAACACACAAGTTATCCAAAATACACAGTCTGCCCAAGGCTACCAAACAACAACGACCATTAATACCACGCAAACAAATAGTGCAAATAATTCAGCAGTAAATACTTCTGTAA
This sequence comes from uncultured Mailhella sp., assembly GCA_910578585.1. GTDB lineage: Bacteria > Desulfobacterota > Desulfovibrionia > Desulfovibrionales > Desulfovibrionaceae > Taurinivorans. Next base: position 78,931 of record CAJTRG010000002.1, on the reverse strand, counting down.
ACAATTCTGCACTGCCCATTGCCACAGAACCTCAGCCTCAAACAATCAGAATTTCACGAGAAGAAGCCCTGCAGGCCCCTTCTGCCAATTTAGCTGACCCCGCCCAATTCGTGCAAGCCTACTCACAGGATATTCTAAGACAAGCTTCTCCAAAAATTCGCATTCCTTCCAATATTTCAGGCAAATATCAAGTTATAGCCCGTATTGATGTTTTAGGGGAAGGAAAGCTGAAAAATGTCAAAATCACTAAGAGTTCACAAAATCAAATCATAGACAATGAAATTTTACGAGTTCTCAGTCAGGAAGTACGCTACGATCCCTTTCCTAATCCAGAACAAAGTATGTGGCTCACCTTCAATGTTACTAAATAAATATAACAGGATACTCTATGAAAACAACACTCATGAAAATTTTATTTGTTAGTCTTGGTTTGTATTTCCTCAGCGTATTCTCTCCCTCATTAACATCAGCTCAGGAAGTTTCTGACATTGTTTCTTCCATTGCAGAAAGCCAAAAACGTGAACTTGATACTATTCAAAGTGAATGTACGGAGCTGCAAAAAGGATTAAATGATAAGATCCTCAATTTGAGCAATAAAACCAATGAAATATCCCTGGCATTTCAAAATCTTTCCATGATTTTTGAAAACAGTTCATTGTCCCCAAATGCCCGTTCAATTTTGACAAAACAAATCAATGAATTATTTACTAAATTAGATGTCCTTTATGCCCCCCTTGCCCAAACACAAAAAACAATCACTTCACGAGTAAATCAACTCACATCCATAATGAACAACTTCAAAATTATGGAAGCTTCTGACATTGCAGAATTAAACGAAAAAGCACAAAATTTACTCACAACCTACCAACATCTCAATAAAAATCTTGAACAAAATTTAACACCAACCAAAACACTTTTAGACAATATTGCAAACCTGTCTGGTAATTTTGAAAAACTTTTGCCAAAACTCTGGCTTGATTATTACGTAAATGCTACTGATAATCTTTTCAGTTCCCTTGTATGGCAAAATGAACTTAAAAATTTCACAGATATTTACAGCACCACCATACGGACATTCAGAAATGATTTGCCGGGCACCCAAGAAGCCTGGGCTTTATTCCTTATTCGCGTAATTACTATCTGCATTATTTTAGGTGTTCCTCTGTATTCCTCAGTAAAATTTACGAAAAAACTTCCTGAAACAGTTCACAATGCATGGAAAACCATTTTGAAAGTAAGTATGCCTTTCATTTTATTAGGTATAGCCTTTTACTATGGTTCACTGCACAAACATACCATTTATCAACTTGGCATGGGCATAAGCGCTATTTTAATGTGTTATGGGCTTATTCATCTTGCTTTCATTCTGCAAAATCTGCAAAGAGAGACAGAGCTTACCAAGCCTGCAATACGCATTTTTATTCCTATTTTATTTGCAAGCCTGGCACTTTTGACCTTTACGCCTCTTATCCTGACCCTTTCATTTATTTGGGCAATTATTCTTATTTGTACCATTTATTATCTGATCAAAACACCAAAATCTTCCTGTAAAATTTCCAATTATATTTTATCAGGATTTTTGTTCGTCAATATTATTGGCATTTTGATTACGCCTAATGGACTGGCTCGTTTGTCTGTTCTTCTTACCCTTCTCTATATTTGTTTAGGGGTGGGCATTTATCTTGCTTTTGGTATTATTCGTCTGGCTAAAATTATACAGGACTATCTGCAAACACGTACTTCCAATGTTTTTGCCTATGAGCTGGCCTATGCATTCCTTTTCCCAATTGTGCTTTTGATTGGCTTCCTTGTTCCATTTACATGGATTTTCGCATATCCAGGCGGTTTCTACCTTGTAAAGAACTTCAGCAACTTTGATTTCAATTTTGGTTCATTCTCAGTCAACACTTTCCAGATTTTCACTATTTTGATTGTTTTCTATGTCACCAAATCCATTATCAAAGTTCTCAATAATTATATTGACAACAATCTCGCGAAAAAGCAAAACAGCTCTGTCTCAACCCTGAAAGCGCCTATAAAAACAGTGGTCAACTTCGGCTGCTGGGGCTTGTTCCTGTTATACGCCCTTTATGCTCTTGGCTTTAGCCTCACAAGCATAACAGTTGTTGCCGGCGGTCTTTCTGTTGGTATTGGTCTCGGTTTGCAAGGTTTTGTACAAAACATTACCAGTGGTTTCTCACTCATTTTCGGACAAACTATTCGTGAGGGAGATGTTGTGGATGTTGCAGGCGTTAGCGGCGTTATCCAAAAAATCAGCTTGCGCGCAACTCAAGTTCTTACTTTTGATAATGCTGTTGTCTTTGTGCCAAACTCTGCCTTTTTATCTTCCACCTTTACCAACTGGACACATAATGGTAAAATGGTCCGCAAAAGCATACCTCTTGGTGTTGCCTACGGAACTGACATCAACCTCGTCACTGATACCGTTATGAATATTGTAAACAATGATCCCGATGTTCTGAAAAATCCTGAACCAAGCATTTTGTTTATGGATTTTGGCCCAAGCTCCCTTGATTTTGAGCTGAGAATTTGGGTTGCTGATATCGGTAATGCAGCAGGCATCATGGCAAAAATCCGTTATGCAATTAATGAAGCTTTCAAAGAAAAGAATATTGAAATTCCATTCCCACAAACGGATATCCACGTGTATCAAACTGCTGAAAAAGGATAATTAACATAGAAAATACAACAAAAAAAGCCCTTCTTGAAATTCTCAAAAAGGGCTTTTTAGTTTTATAGACAAATGTTTTATTCGAAACGGCTCATACCTGTAATTACAACCATATCAACAGGTGCATCATCATGGTCGCCTTGTGGTTTTGTTTTCAATTTTTGAATTTTATCTACAACTTCCATGCCTTCAATAACTTGGCCAAAGACACAGTAGCCGTATTCATCATCAGCTTCGCTTTGGTGGTCAAGGTCAGGATTATCAACAGTATTGATATAAAATTGAGCAGAAGCTGAATGAGGTTCTGCAGTACGCGCCATAGCAAGGGAACCGCGTACATTTTTCAATCCGTTTGTTGCTTCATTCTTAATAGGTGCATGGGTTGGCTTTTCTTCATAGCGGACAGTATAGCCGCCGCCCTGAATCATAAAATCTTTGATTACGCGGTGAAAAATAGTATTTTGATAAAAACCTTCATCAACATAAGATAAAAAGTTTGCAACGCTGAGAGGCGCTTTATCTTCAAAAAGTTCAAGCAAAACATCGCCTGAAGATGTTTCCATTAATATAATTGGATTACTCATACTTATTCCTTTCAAAAAATTTTTTCTATTGTGGCGAAAAGTTCTCAAAAAAGCAAGCCTTGAATTTATAAAATTTTTCAGATAATTTCAGACTATGAAAAAGATCGATTTTGACAAAACACTGTTTACCCGCAAACTTTTTACATGGTTTGAACAAAATAAAAGGAATCTTCCCTGGCGCAAAACCTATTCTCCCTATCATGTGTGGATTTCTGAAATGATGCTCCAGCAAACCCAAATGGAACGCGGAGTGCAGTATTTTAACCGCTGGATGAAAGAGTTTCAGTGCCCAAATGATATTGCGAATGCCTCCATAGAAAAAGTTTTACAGCTTTGGGAAGGGCTTGGCTATTATTCACGGGCAAAAAATATTTATCAGTCTGCTCGCATTATTCGTGATGAATATAATGGCATTATCCCCTGCGATGAAGAAAAAATCAAAAGGCTGGCAGGCATTGGAGATTATACCCTTTGCGCCATTATGGGCATAGCGTTTAAAAAAGATTATGCCACCATTGATGCAAATGTAGAACGCGTCTTTGCCCGGCTCTTTAATTGCACTGAAAAGGATTTGAAAAAGGCTGTAAAGCCACTTGTTCAGGAACTTCTGCCTAAAGGAGAAGCCCGTATTTATAATCAAGCCCTTATGGAATTGGGGGCGTTAGTTTGCAAGAAAGTTCCCAAATGCGAAGCCTGCCCGCTCATTTCATTTTGTGAAAGCAAAAAACTGGGCGTGGAAAAAGAGCGCCCTGTGCCCAAAGAAAAAAAAGTCAAAATTCCTGTTTTAGCAAGTTATTGCATTATCACTGATACTCAAGGCAATGAATTAATCAGACAGCGCACAGCACAAAAACTCTGGAATACCATGTGGGAATATCCGGGCATTGACAATATTCTTTTTGATGCTGCCCTTTCTGCCAAAGAGCAAAAAGAACTTGCAAGACAAAGTCTTATTATTGAATTAGCAGCATTTTTCAAGCTTGCTCAAATTGAACTTGAAGAAAAGATCAGCAAAGATGCCCTTTGTATTCACTCAAATTATACCAACCATAATTTAACTGCCTGTTATTTTACATGGCAATTATCAAAACAAGAAGAAAAACATATCAAAAAAATAACGTATGAACAAAATTATTGCTGGACAAATGAAAGTGTACACTATGCCATGGCGTCACACCATAGAAAAGCTCATAACAATAAAAAAGGGTAATTGCTTACCCTTTCTGGTTATTTATTATTAAAAAGTTCTATTCTGCGTAAATGTCTGCCGGCAAGGAATTCTGTTTCCAGGAAAATATCAGCTAAGTTCACGGCAACACCAGCGCCGGTTACTCTTTCCCCAAGGCAAAGAATATTGGCATTATTGTGTTCACGGCAAGCCCGTGCATGAAATTCGCATGTTGCAAGTGCGGCGCGAATACCCTTCACTCTGTTGGCAGCCATGCTCATGCCAATGCCTGTACCGCAAATCAAAATACCAAAGGAACCTTCTTCAGCCAGTACCTTATCAGTTACTTTGAACGCGCTGTCCGGATAATCACAGCTTACAGCCTGTTCTGGTCCTAAATCAACAACTTCATGTCCTTTTTCCTGTAAATGTTTCACAAGAACTTCTTTCAAACTAAAACCTGCATGGTCTGATGCAATAAAAACTTTCTTTCCCATATCAACCTCTTAATCATCTAAAATTTCTGTGCCTTTTGGCAATTCAAATATTAAATCTTCTGCTTTATAGACAGGAGGAGTACTCCTTTCTTTTACCAATAAAATCGCCTTGTAATCGCCAATCAGTGAAGAAATCACCACACGATACGGCAGCATTGCATTCTTTTCTTCATATTGCAGGTCAAAAGCCCAGGTATTATCAATTTCACAGTGCACAGGCATACCAAGCTCATTGAGCTGTACCAGACCGTCCATATTGATGCTGCTGAAATAATAGGTATATTTTTCGTGTTCATGTTTTGCTTTTTTGGATTTTACGCTGTCTAAATGAAGTTCCTGCAAAACGTTATTGAAACCACCGCGCAGCAGCAAGGACATTTCATAGAAAGAAAGCGGTACAGGCATGCCAAGACTGACAAGGGGATTGATTTCACCAAAATTTGCCATGCGTATGGCGCGTTTTTCCAGCACAAGATACATGAGAACTTTCTCTGTATCTTCCCGCACTTTGGCAATACTTGCCCCCACGCCCGCCATAACATCAACCCGCAGCGGCAAAGCACCGTTACTCCAGAAAATATAATTCACACGATTGGTATTATCCTTATCCCCAAAACGAAAACTGCCCTGCAAAATATAAGGCTTTTCAGCAATGGTATGGGTGATGAATTTTTCCCAGCGAGCTTTTTGTTCTTCCTCACTTGGAAGTGTCACCTTGCTTGCGGCACAGGCATTTAATACAAGGCAAAGCCCGGCAATAAAACAAAATTTAAGCCATATTTTCATTAAAATAATTCCTTAAGTTTTTTCTCAATTTCTGAATTATGCTTGATAGATAAGGATTTTTCATAGGCAGAACGAGCAAGAGCATTTTTCCCCATTGCTTTTGCAATATCCCCATAATGTTCCCACATGGTTGCATCTTCGGAAGCAGAAGTATTGGCATAAGAAACAGCCTTTTCAATATAATCCAGAGCGGATTTATAGTCGCCTTTCATATAATAGAGCCAGGCCAAGGAATCGTTGATATAGCCCTGCTTAGGATGCAGACTGTCAGCTTTTAGAAGATATTCTTCCGCGCGTTTCAGATCCTTGTTTTGTTCCACAAGAGAATATCCCACAAAATTCAGCGCTTCATAATTATTGGGGTCGAGTTCCAAAATTTCAAGCATAATCTGCATTGCCTTTTCTTTTTCATCTAAATGAAAACAGGTGTAGGCAAAACGATATTTTGCAGGAATATCTTCAGGATATTCTTTCAAAAATGCATACAAAGCTTCATAGGCTTGTTCGTATTTTTCCTGAAACATATAGGTTTGATATTCAAGAACCTTATAATTTTTGGTATCTGGAGCAAGATCCTGCAATTTTTTGATATATTCCAGTGCAGTTTCAAATTCATTTTGTTCCAAATAAATATAGGTAATAATTTCAAGGGCATTTTTATAATGCTCATCATCTTCAGTCAGCTGTGTCAAATAGTCTAAAGCTCTGCTTTTATCTTGTCCTGCTTCATAAATAAGCGCCCCATGCAGATACAATAATTCTCTGGGGGAATTTTCCATGGTGCCAAGATTATTTAAAAGCTCTTCTGCCAAATCAACCCTGCCCTCTTGAATCAGCATGGATGAAGCAGAAACAATAAAATCAAAATTGAAATGTTTCTTTGCAATTTCAAAAGCTTTTTGATGATTTCCTTCTTTAAACGCAATGGAAATCAGCCGCAGCAAATAATCATAGTTGGAATCATCAAGCTCTAAGATTTGCGTATAATATTTTCGCGCCAAAGCATATTGCCCTCTGGCTTCTGCTATAATTCCCAAATGGTGCAGCGCATTTTTATCATCAGGAAAATCACGCAAAAGGCGTTTAAAATATTTCTCTGCCTCGCCGTATCGTTTCATTTTTTCAAGGCAAATTCCCATATACAAATAGACAGAACTTACCCGTTCTTTCTCAGGAATTTGCAGCAAGGTTTTATAGGCATTATCATATTGAAATAATTTATAATAAACAACACCCAACTCAACATAGGCATTATAATCCTGCGGATACTTTTTGATATAATCTTTGAGTAAATCGAGAACAACCTGTAAATCAGCACCTTCTTCATTTTGCAGAACTTCTGCATACATCAAAATAAAGGAAAGCTCATGGGGCAGCTGCTTTAAACTTTGTTCCAAAAGAACTTTTGCATCCTGCGTATAGCCTTTATTATAAAACCAGGTAATGGCTTCAGCCAAATATAAGGGCTCAGGATTATTTTTAGAAAGCATATCAGCATACAGCTTGATTTTATCATAATCCTCACGCTTGATAGCTTCATACAAACCTAAATATATAAAGGTCTGTGTTCCATTTTCAGAAATTTCCAGATCATGGGAATCTTGCGCATGGGTGCTGTTTGCCTCTTTTTCAAAAGGAAAAAGCAAGGAGGCATTCCTTGAACTTTCTGAACCTGCACAAGCCTGCAATAAAACAAATATAAATAAAACGAATAAAGTACGCATAGTTATCCCAATTATGAATGTATCCATTCTTCTGAAAAATCTTTAATTTTGCTTCCCAAATGATTTTTTAATTTTGTGAGTAAACGCGCTTCAAGCTGCCGTATACGTTCCCGGCTCACATGGTACTTTTCCCCAATTTCCCGAAGTGTTACAGGATCATCGGTAAGCAGTCTATGTTCCAAAATGAAAAGTTCCTTATCTGATAAATCCGGCAGCAAATCTTTTAAACTGTACCGAACTAAATCTGATAATTCTTCACTGGCAAAACTGTTTTCAACGCCTGCCGTCAGGGCTGGAAGAAAATCAAGCTTGGTTGTACCACTGTTATCATCAGAATTGACAGGCATATCAAGGGATAAATCGCTGGTATCAAGGCGCTGCTGCATTTCCACAACCTGATCAACACTCACTCCAAGCGCCTCAGACAGCGTCTTTTCATCAGGGTCAAAACCCTGAGCAATCAGCTTTTGCCGTTCCTTGTTCAAATTATAGAAAAGCTTGCGCTGTGCCTGTGTTGTACCGATTTTTACCATTCTCCAGTTATCCATAATAAACTTGAGAATATAGGCTTTTATCCAAAAGGTTGCATAATAGGAAAATTTAATCCCTTTATCAGGGTCAAACTTATTCACAGCCCGCATCAGCCCCACATTGCCTTCCTGAATTAAATCAAGAACATTTTGCATCCAGCGGCGCTGAAAATCCATGGCAACACGCACAACCAGCCGCAAATGGGAAGAAATAATCCGAAAAGCAGCTTCACTATCGCCCTTATCGCGGACACGGCGTGCCAGTTCCACTTCTTCATCAGCCTCCAGCAATGGAAATTTGCTGACTTCACGCAAATAAAGCTGCAAATTATCCTGCACCGCCGGCAAATGTTGAGGCACAACCATAAGTGCATTATTTTCTTGATTTTCTTCAAGTGCATAATGGTCTTGCGGATAATGAACAGTGTCAAAAAAATTATTATCAGCAGAAAAATCTTCTGGCTCTAAAAATTCATCAACATCTTCATTTTCTATATTTTCATCAGAAAAATCATCGGGCAAAAGTTCAGCTTCAAGGACTTCCGGGTTCTCATCAAGCTTCTTTTCTTCCAATATTTTTTTTTCTGTATTTTTTTCTTCCATAGTCAATAATTTCTTGTTATATAGCTTTAAACTAACTTGTGCATATATCAATAAAAACAGTTTAGTTTAGTCTGTATTTTTTATATTAGCAAGTTTAAAAATAACGAATAAAATAAAGCAAATACACATAACAGGAGACTAACATGAACCTACGCACCCTCATAAAAAACAAAACTCCTCTTTTTATTGACGGAGCAATGGGAACAATGCTTCAAGCCCTTGGTATGCCCAAAGGGGCCAATCCTGCTGAATTTTGCATGGAACGCACAGATATTGTTGAAAAAATTCATTTGGAATATTTGAAAGCCGGAGCAAATATTATTATTACTTCCACCTTTGGCGGCACAAAATATAAACTTCCTGCTCATTTATCCGTGGAAGAATTCAATGAAAAAATGGCTCTTACCGCAAGAAGGGCTGTCAATCAAGCAAAACAGCTGAGCGAGATACCATATTTTGTGGCTGGCGATATTGGCCCTGTGGGAAAATTTTTGCGTCCTCTTGGTGAACTTGATCCCAATGATTTTATTTCTGCCATACGCGAACAAGTCCGCGGACTTATCAAAGGCGGCGTTGATTTGATTTTCATTGAAACGCAATTTGATCTTGCCGAAGTACGAGCCGCTGTTGCAGCAGCAAGAATGGAAACAGATTTACCCATTTTTGCATCCATGACCTTTGAAGACGGGGTGAGCCTGACAGGTTCAAGTCCTGAAAATTTTGCCGCAACCATGCAAAATATGGGCATAGACGCCATTGGCGTAAACTGCGGAGCAGGCCCGGAACAAATGCTCCCGGTGATCAAACGCATTCTGGCAAGCTGTACTTTGCCTGTTTTTGTTGAGCCGAATGCGGGTCTTCCAGAACTTATTGACGGCGAAACGGTCTTTAGACTTACTCCCCAGGAATTTGCTGAAAAAACCAGTGAGATTGCCAAAGAAGGTGTTTACATCCTGGGTGGCTGCTGCGGAACAAGCCCTGAACATATCAAAGCTCTTTGCGATAAAGTACTTTCTCTTGTTATCAACGAACAAAAACGCAAAGTCCGTTCCGGTATACGGCTGACCTCTCGTTCATCTCTTGTGCATATTGGCAGAAGTCAAGCTCTGACCATGATTGGTGAACGCATCAATCCTACAGGCAAAAAAGCCCTCACAGCTGAACTTCAGGCTGGAAAATTTGACCTTGCCCTGCAGTATGCTGATGAACAAATTGCCATGGGTACAAGAATTTTGGATGTCAATGTAGGCGCTCCCCATGTACATGAAGAAAGCATGCTGCCCTCATTGGTTGAAACACTTGTTTCCCGCGTGCAGACACCGCTTTGCATTGACTCTTCCAATCCTGACGCTATTATTGCGGCTTTGCCCTTCCACCCGGGTTCTGCCCTTGTGAACTCCATAAGCGGTGAAGAAGGCAAAATGGAACGTTTAGCCCCAATATGCAGAATTTGGGGATCTCCCTTTATTTTGCTTCCGCTCACAGGCGCACAACTGCCAAAATCTTCCAGTGAACGTATTACAATCATTGAAAAACTCCTTCTCAAAGCAGAACAGTTTAATATTCCCCGTCACCTTATAATGGTGGATATTTTAGCTTTGACGGCTGCTTCTGACAGCAATGCTCCAAAAGCCTGCCTTGAAACCGTGAAATGGTGCGACAGTCAGCATTTACCCACAACGCTTGGGCTTTCCAATATTTCCTTTGGCTTGCCTGCAAGAGATCTGGTCAATTCCTCATTCTTTGCCATGGCAGCCGGTTCCGGCCTGACTTCCTGCATTGCCAATCCTTCCAATATCAGAATACGGGAAGCCCTTGACAGTGCAAACTTGCTCCTTGACCACGACAGCAATGCTGAAAACTTCACCACAAACTATGCAAAATGGACTTCTCAAAACCAAAATCAGGCTCAGACAGCCAATCAGGTCAAAGTAGGCGCCACAACGGTTGAAGAAGCTGTTATTCTTGGTGATAAGGATCATATTATAAAAATGATCGATGAAGAGCTGGCAAAAGGTGCTGATCCATTTAAATTAGTACGTGAACGCCTGATCCCAGCCATTCAGGAAGTAGGTATTTTATATGAGAAAAAAGAATATTTCCTGCCTCAGCTTCTGCGCTCTGCTTCAACCATGCAGGAAGCTTTTGCGCACATTAAACCTTTACTTGAAGAAAACGGACAAAATACAGATAAACAAAAGATAATTTTAGCCACAGTACAAGGAGACATCCACGATATCGGCAAAAATATTGTTGGTCTTTTGCTTTCCAATCATGGCTATGAAGTTATTGACTTAGGCAAAGATGTTCCTGCTGAAATTATTGTGAAAAAGGCCATGGAAGAAAATGTGCAGCTCATTGGTTTATCTGCCCTTATGACCACTACCATGCCCAGAATGGAAGAAACAATCAAACTTATTCAGGAAAAGAATCTTTCCTGCAAGGTTATGATCGGCGGAGCTGTTGTCACAAAAGAATATGCGCAAAGCATACATGCACATGGCTTTGCCCTTGACGCGGTTGAGGCTGTGCGAGTTGCCAAAGAATTATTAGGCAATTAATACTCTTTTTTCACGTTGCATTTTATTGGCATTTGGGATAAGAAGAAAAGAAATTATAGAGGTTTGATATGAATAGATTAAAATCATTATTTCTGGCGGTTATTCTCTGTGCTTTGAGCTTTTTCCAAAGCTATGCGGGAGATATTAAAACAAGTAATGATTTATTAAACGAAATTGCAAGTTCCAGCAATAAACAGGTTGTTATTGTCAATTTCTATGCTTCCTGGTGTTCTCCCTGCCGCGAAGAAATCAAAGACCTTATCAAAGTGCATGAACAATTTTCTGCTAATGATTTAAGAATTATTGCCGTTAATTTAGATGATGAAGCAAGTACCATGCAGGCATTCAATAAGAAAGCAGGCATTAATTATGAAACCTGGCACGATTTTCAAGGAAATATTTCAAGCTTTTTTAATTTTCAATCCATACCGTTCAATATAGTTTACAGTAAAGCAGGAAAAGCCATTTATGCAAAACCCGGAGCAATCCCCCTGCAGCGATTAACAGATTTAATTGAATATGGACTAACAAAATAAAGGATTAACTTATGGTGACATTAAAAGAAATTTTTTCAGAACAGGAAATTCGTGAAAGAACAACTGCGTTAGGTAAAGAGATTTCCGAGGTTTATAAAGATGAACCTCTTGTTATTATTTGCGTTTTGAAAGGTGCATTTCTCTTTTTCAGTGACCTGGTTCGCAATATCAAAAAAGACAGTCAGCTTGAACTTGATTTTGTGCGCCTTGCCAGCTACGGAAGCAGCGATAAATCTTCTCGTACCATTTCCTTTACCAAAGATATTGAAGTCAATGTTGAAGGCAAAAATGTTCTTATTGTTGAAGATATTGTTGATACTGGACTTACCATGGAATTCTTGCTCAAACAACTCTCTGTACGGAAAGCAAAAAGTGTAAAAATTGCAGCATTACTCAGCAAGAAGGCAAGACGTGAAAAATCTATTGCCATTGATTTTGTAGGTTTTTATATTCAAGACGGTTTTCTTGTTGGTTATGGCCTTGATTATGCTGAAAAATACCGCAACTTACCTTGTATTTGTGAAGCTCAATTATAATTGTTAGGGAAATATATGCTGATTACGTGCCCCAATTGCAAAAGTGTTTTTAGATTACACAAACCCGATGATTTGGATAAGAAACTGCGCTGTTCCATTTGCAAAACTGTTTTTGTTGTTCGTGATGCAGACTATGAACTTGAAGAAGAAGAAAATGCTTCACCTGCAGGAGATATGCCTACTCCTCAAATCAATTTGGATACACCTTTTGCAACGGATACCCCTGTTACCAAGAAGAGCAAAGGCATACGCATTTTTCTTATTTTGTTCTTTTCAGCCATTTGTTTTATTTCTATTTTATGGTCTTTTACCAATTATTTAGACCCGATAAAGGAAAAATATTTCAATCGTGACAACGCAAATATTCAAGCTAAAATAGATGCAGAAAATAAACGTATTGAAGAATTGGCAGAAAAAGTAAAACTTCTGCAAATCAACGGTCTTCGTCAATACACCATGCCCAATGATAAAATCGGTACCCTGACTGTTATTGAAGGTAAGATTATCAATGGCTTTGATGAAGCGCGCGGACTGATTCAAGTGGAATGTTCCTTATATAATGAGGGCGGCGAGCTGCTTATCAACAAGAAGCAAATTGCAGGAACAAGCCTTTCTCTCTTCCAACTGCAAGTATTAAGTGAGCATGAACTGGAACAGAACCTCAATAATAATCTGGATATTATGCAGCGAAATACCAATATTGCCCCTGGAGCAAGTACGCCGTTTATGTGTATTTTCTATAATCCTCCACAAAATGCGGCAAATTTCAATATTAAAATTGTTTCTGCTGAAAAGCCGGAAGACGTTTCCCAGCAAAACACTACTTTTTAACATACAAAAGCCCCATGAATTAACTTTCTTGGGGCTTTTCTTCTCTCTTTTATGTCAAACGTACTGTATAAAGTTCCCAAACTCAAACTGTGCGATGAAAAAAGTCCTTTTCCCCTTTCGCCTGACTATTGTTTCCGCGTCCAGGAAGAAATCAAAAAGAGTATTTTCATTGCCAGCATTGGACATGCCAATTCCAAAGAAAGCGCAAAACTCTTTATAGACAAGATTTGTCAAGAGTTTCCGGATGCTACCCATAATTGTTATGCCTTTGCTGTGGGTGCGCCGAAAGACACTGCCCATATCGGACAATCTGACAATGGCGAACCCCATGGCACTGCCGGCAAGCCCATGCTCAATATTCTCTTGCACTCTGATATCGGTGAAATTGTGGCTGTGGTGACGCGCTATTTTGGCGGCATAAAACTGGGTACAGGCGGGCTTGTCAAAGCCTATCAAGGTGCAGTTGCCCATGCCATGGATGAACTTCCCAGTATGGATAAAGTTATCTATGCTGAGGTAACTCTTTGCTGTGATTATGAACATATCAATCTTCTGCATTATCATTTGCCGCAATTTGAGGCTAAAATTATCCAGGAAGATTTTCAGGAACGCATTACCTATCTCATAGAACTTCCAGCCATGCAAAAAGATATATTCATCGAGACCTTTACCAATGCTACAAACGGAAAACTTCAAATCAAAAATCAAATAATTCTTGATAGTTAAAAAAATTATTAAAAATCAAAAAAAGTTCTTTACAAAGATACAAAAAAAAGCTAATTAGTAATTATTACTAATAACAAATAACATCTAAAACAATTCGGGAGAAAAATTATGTCTAAAACACAACAAAATTTAATGGACGCTTTTGCTGGTGAATCTCAAGCTAACCGTAAATACCTCGCTTATGCTAAACAAGCTGACAAAGAAGGTCTTACTGTAGTTGCTAAACTTTTCCGTGCTGCTGCTGAAGCTGAAACCATTCACGCTCATGCACACCTTCGCAGCGCCGGCAAAATCAATGATACCGCAGCTAACCTTCAAGACGCAATCAACGGCGAAACTTTCGAATTCACCAAAATGTATCCTGAAATGATTAAAGACGCAGAAGCAGAAGGCAATACTGCTGTTGCTAAATATATGGGCATGGTTAACGCTGTTGAAGAAGTACACGCTAACCTCTACAAAAAAGCTGTTGCTAAAGAATTGGCTCCAAATACTGAATTCTATATTTGCCCAGTTTGCGGCTACACCCACGAAGGCCCAATGACCGACGCTTGCCCAGTTTGCAAAGCAAAAGGTTCTACATTCTTCACAGTTGGCTAATCAGCTTTAGTCTTTACATAAAAATTAAGCCCTCATATGAGGGCTTTTTTGTTGTCTCATTAATAAAAAAGAGAAGCTTTTTATGAGCTTCTCTTCAACTATGCAGAAAATATCCGCTGACAAAAATTAATTTAACGTGCTATTTTGACTGCACAACTGGCAGCAAAGGTCTTTTGCCCTGTAAATATTCTTTGAAGTGGGCAAGGGCTTCGTCATGATCAAAGCAAAGATGCGGAATATCCTCAAGCTTTCTAAAATGTGCATTGGACGCATCGTCGCCTGCTTTGAGCTGAGATAAATCTTTGGCTTTTGCTGCATAGGTCACGGTCAAAGTATGAAAACGCGGGTCACGGTCAGGACGGGAATACACACCGACAATGCCTAGTAATTCAATATCAAGCCCGGTTTCTTCTTTCATTTCGCGAATAGCGGCATGTTCAATGGTTTCCCCTGTTTCCACAAAGCCGCCGGGCAGTGCAAGGCCGTGGGGGGCGTTATTGCGTTCAATGAGCACTACACCTTTTTCTTCATCATAAATAATGCAGTCCGCCGTAGGATAAGGATTATCGTATTTAGAGATATCATGCTGACAAAATGGACATTTTTTCATAATTCATTCTCTTTGCTATTCAGCTAACGCATAGCCTTTTTCAGTTAATTGTTCTAATGAAATTGCCCCGTTACGCAGAATTTTGATTTGTTTGCTCCCCAGCACATCAATAATCGTGGAAGCCTGCCCGCCCTTTGGCTTTGGGGATAAATTAACACAGCCATTAACGCGTTGCAACAATTCTTCATCGAGTTCCTGAAAACAAGCCGTGGGATTTTTCCCGCTGATGTTGGCACTGCTGGAAACAATGGGCTCACCAATGCCTTTTGCCAGCGCAACAGCAACAGGGTGAGAGCTGAGGCGTACTGCAATTTTTCCTGTTCCGCCTGTCAAAAGCGTTGAAACATTTTTTCGGGCGGGCAATAAAAGGGTCAGCGGGCCTGCCCAAAAGGCTTTAGCTAGGTCCTCAACATCATTTTGCATGGCTTTTGATAATTGTGTACACGTAAAAACTTGCTCTAAATCACTGACAATAGTGGGCAGGGGCAAAGCAAGCAAACGTTTTTTTGCTTGAAAAACAGAAGAAATGGCCTTTTCAGAAGAAATTTTACAGCCAATTCCATAAAATGTTTCCGTAGGATAAATGATAATTCCCCCATCATTTAGCACAGAAATTGCTTTTTCTAAACTGAGTTCAAGCATAATACACCTCGATATTTAAGTATAGCCTTATGCTATTTCTCTGTCAAAGTTTTAAAGGTTAAAATATCGTATTGCATTATTTTTTATTATGATATATTATTTATTCCCTTGATTAACAAATAATAAAATCAGTACATAATAAATTGGAGATTTACATATGAAAAAAATTATTGCAGCCAATTGGAAAATGAATAAAAATTCTAAAGAAGCTATTGAAACTATTACTGAATTATCAAAAATTTTAAACAATTCTCTTCCTGAAGAAAAAGAAGTTATCATTTTCCCTTCCTTTATCAGCCTTGAAGCAAGCACCCATGCGCTTTCATCCACACCTTTACAATTTGGCGCGCAAGATGTGTACCCAGCTAAAGACGGAGCTTTCACCGGTGAAGTTTCTCCTTCCATGATTTTGGATGCCGGTGCAACGTGGGTTTTAACCGGTCACTCTGAACGCAGACATGTGATCAAAGAAGATAATACCTTAGTTGGGCAAAAAACCAGTTTTGCTCTTGCAAGCGGACTCAACGTTATCGCCTGTATCGGTGAAACTCTTGAAGAAAGAGAAGCAGGCACACTCTATGATGTGCTGACAGCTCAGCTCAACCAAACCCTTGCCAAACTCCCCACCCCTCTCAGCCCGGAACGTCTTGTTGTTGCTTATGAACCAGTTTGGGCTATTGGCACAGGCAAAACTGCCAATAATGAAGATATCATTGAAGCACATGCTATTATCCGTGAACTGCTCAAAAATATTCTTGGAACATCAGCTTCTCAAATCAGAATTTTATACGGCGGCAGCGTAAAAGCTGAAAATGCTCCTGAAATTATCAAGCTGGAAAATGTTGACGGTTTACTCGTTGGCGGAGCTTCATTGAAAGCTGAAAGCTTTGCAAAAATTATTAATGCATAATTTTTTCTATAACTGCATTTTTTTCTTGCAATAATCTTAATATGTGTTTAAAGTAATTGCTCGAAATAAAGTGAACGGGTTAATCCCTCAATAAGGAGCTACTTGTGCAATCAGGTATTTTAGTTCTTCATATTTTAGTTTGTTTAATTTTAATTATCCTTATTCTTTTACAATCTGGCCGTGAAGGAATGGGTGTTATCTTTGGCGGCGGCGGAAACAGTTCTGTTTTTGGCAGTCAGGGTGCCGGCGGTATTTTAGTCAAGCTGACAACCTTTTTGGCTGTAATGTTTGTTGTTACTTCCCTGGGATACAATATCCTTACTGCAAATAAAAAAGATGTTAAATCTATTTTAGATGTTCAATTTGAAGAAAGTGCACCAGCTGCAGCTCCTGCTCCAGTTCAAATTCCAGAAGCACAAGAAGAAAAAGCTCCTGCAGCAGAAGTTGTTGACCAAAATGCAGCGGCTGAATCTGCTCCACAAGCTGCTCCAGAAGCAAACAAAACAGAAGAACAAGCAAAATAAACTGACAAAATTCTCTTGTCAGTTCTCAATCCTACAGGAAAAGCCTTAGCAATAAGGCTTTTTTCTTATCTCTAAAACTTGACAACAAAAACATTTTTAACTATAGTTTTTCTATAGGAAACTGGACGGCGGTAACGCCGCCAACCCCGCCAGATCCGAAAGGAAGCAACGGTAACGGTTGTTATTGGGTGTCCAGTTCCCAAAAGGCACAAAAATATTTTGTGCCTTTTCTCTTTTTAGGCTAAATGCTTATTTATTCTTTATCCTTATAGAGGTATCCCTATGCGCAGCGACATTATGAAAAAAGGCAAAGAACGCTCTGCCCACCGTTCCCTTCTTGCAGCTCTCGGTTTAACAAAAAATGAAATTGAACGCCCCATTATTGGTGTTGTGAACTCTGCCAACGAAATTGTTCCCGGGCATGTCCACTTGGGAAAAATTGCTGAAGCAGTAAAAGCAGGGGTTCGCTCCGCTGGTGGTACTCCTATCGAGTTTCCTGCCATTGCAGTTTGTGATGGTATTGCCATGAACCATGAAGGCATGCGTTATTCCCTGCCTTCCCGCGATATCATTGCCGATTCCATTGAAATTATGGCCATGGCTCACCCATTTGACGGTCTTGTGCTCATTCCAAACTGTGATAAAATTGTTCCCGGTATGCTTATGGCTGCACTTCGCCTCAATATTCCTGCCATTGTTGTTTCCGGTGGCCCTATGATGGCTGGCCCAAATGCCAGTGACCTCAACAGTGTTTTTGAAGCCATTGGTAAATTCAATGTTGGCAAAATTGATGAAAATGAACTGCATGCAGTTGAAGAAAGCGCCTGCCCCGGCTGTGGCTCCTGCTCCGGCATGTTCACTGCCAACACCATGAACTGCTTATCCGAAGCAATTGGGCTTGCACTGCCCGGCAACGGAACTATTCCAGCTGTTTCTGCTGCCCGTATTCGCCTTGCAAAACAAGCTGGTGAACAAATCATGGCACTCGTTGAAAAAAATATTTGTCCGCGTGATATTGTCACAGAAAAATCTGTACATAATGCAGTTGCTGTTGATATGGCACTTGGCGGAAGCACCAACACGGTTTTGCATTTACCAGCAGTCTTTTCAGAAGCAAATCTTCATTTGACTCTTGATATCTTTGATAAAGTCAGCCGTGTAACCCCAAATCTCTGCAAACTCTCTCCAGCGGGAAAACACCACATTGTAGAAGATTTGTATAGAGCTGGCGGCGTTCAGGCTGTTATCAGCGAACTTCTGAAACAAGACCTTGTCTATGGTGATACGCTCACTGTTACAGGCAAAACGCTCTCCCAAAATATCAAAGACAGCAACGCCCATATTCTTGATCATGAAGTTATTCATGCCCTTGATAATCCTTATTCCAAACAAGGCGGCATAGCCATTTTACACGGCAATATTGCCCCACTTGGCGCTGTTGTAAAACAAAGTGCTGTTGCGCCTGAAATGCGCCAAAGAACAACAACCGCAAAAGTTTTTGATAGAGAAGAAGACGCTATGCAGGCTATTTTAAACGGCAAAATTGAAAAGGACGACTGCGTTGTTATTCGCTATGAAGGCCCTAAAGGCGGCCCCGGCATGCGTGAAATGTTAGGCCCCACTTCTGCCATTGCCGGTATGGGACTTGATAAAGATGTTATGCTCATTACTGACGGCAGATTCTCCGGTGCAACCCGCGGCGCTTCCATTGGCCATATCAGCCCGGAAGCAGCTGAAGGCGGCCCTATCAGACTTGTACAGACAGGTGATAAAATCAAACTCGACATCGAAGCCCGCAGCCTTGATTTGCTGGTCAGCGATGAAGAACTGGCAAAACGTGCTCAGAACTATGTTGCTCCAGAACCAAAGGCAAAAACACCTGTCTTGCGCCGTTATGCAAAGCTTGTCACTTCCGCTGCCACAGGCGCAATTTATAAAAACGATTAATATATAATATAAAAAATAAAGACCACTAATATGTACTGCTCCCAAAAAGTTGGACAAGCGTGAGTGGCTTTATAAGGATTGGGTTCTGTACTCGACAGGGCTCAATCCTTTTAGTTTTAATTTTATTCGTTTATGATTGTAGTAATGGATATATTTTTTTAGCTCTTGTTTGAAGTGTTCCAAATCAGTAAATTTTTGTACATAGAAAAATTCTGATTTCAAGATTCCAAAAAAGTTTTCCATTACTGCATTATCCG
>CAJTRG010000002.1:0-59658 GCA_910578585.1 uncultured Mailhella sp. | reverse complement strand
ATAGAAAAATTCTGATTTCAAGATTCCAAAAAAGTTTTCCATTACTGCATTATCCAGGCAATTTCCTTTACGGGACATACTTTGCCGAACGTGTTTATTTTTCAATTCCTTTTGATAGGTTTTATGCTGGTATTGCCAGCCCTGATCAGAATGTAAAATAAGATTGTTTACATCAGGATTTTTAGCAAACGCTTTTATTTATTTAACGTATATATGTATAAAAAATCCCACTGTGTTATTCCTCTATAATTTTTCCATTTTCTACTACAATTTCCCCACTCCATAAACGAGATTCAGGAGTCTTTTGTAATTTTAAATACTCTGGATCCCCAGCAAGTAAAGAAAAAATATGTACAAAAATATTCATATGATTGATATAAGTATCACCATTTTCGAATGAAAATTTTGCATATTTTTCTGGTAAACGAACAGCACCAAAAACATTAAAATGATCATCTATAAAATCACTATAGACAATATTATCATTTGCAGATAATTCATTCAATCTTAATTCGCGATATGTCATTGCTCCATGATCACCTAACATAACTATTAATGCATTGGGATCTTTTTCAATAATCAATGTAATAAGCTCTGGAATTTCAACAATACTTTTTTCTGCTTGTTGCTTATATAATCCTGAATTAATCCACTCAGTTCTTTGTTTATATGTATAGTTCTGATCTGTCGGATGATTTGTTGATTCATATTTAACTGCTAAAAAATAAGGTTGTTTCATTTTTTGCATTTTATCAATTTCCAATGCAATATTTTCTTTAAAATCGCCTTTTAAAATATATTCAGGAAATAAAAGTAAGTTAGCAAAAAATTGACTGGAATTTTTACTGAAAACATAACATGGACGAAGAGAATTTAGTATATTACTACTATCATATGCATCAATCGGAGCATAATCCAAATATTTTCCTTTCTCTATAAAATAATAATATCCACCCAACATAACATTAGTATTATAATTATTATATTTTAATATTTTCAATACATTATTACCAGTTCCTCCACCAATCAATTTACGAATTTGAGATTTAACATCTGATCGTGCAAAAGAAAATTTGTAAGGATTAATTTCTCCTAAACTAAATAAATCTGTCATAGAGCCTAAGGTAGAACAGGTACTGGAATAAATATTTTCACATACGGTAAAATTATTTTCTTTTAAAAATTCTGTCATAGGACTAATATCAACATGATAAACATTATTTAACGTTCTTTTACCATGATAAGATTCAAGCCAAAGCATATAAATATTAGGTTTATCTTTAAATTCAACAATAAACTTATCTGTATCTTCAATAGTTGCTGTAATATTTTTATACATATTATATGTAAAACTACAGGAAGCAAATAAAATCAAAAGATAGCAAAATTTTAAAAAATATTTTGAAAGATTAAAATAAATAATTAATATAATACAAGCCATTAATACATACATAGCAAAATGATTATGAGGATAAAATAAAGTTCTTAAAAAAAAGAAATTACTGATTATTCCTATAAAAGCAGCAACTAAAACTCCTATGTATAACTGTAATTGCTTAGTATGATTAACTTTTAAATAAAGAAAAGAAAATAAATAATAAAAAAGAGTATACCATAAAAGAGAAATAATTAAAATTGCACCAAATGAATATAATAACTGTGTATACGTAAACATAGATATATTTTTAGACCATAAAAATATATTTTGATATATGTATAATAATGGAGCTAATAAAGAAATATATTTAATATCAGACTTATTCATTTGCTATTCTCCATTTTTTTAAAAATAAGGATTGTTCGTTTGCTGTCTGTGACTTGATGTTGTTCAACCAAGGCAAAATATTTGCTGAATTCTGCTATACAGGAAGATAAATTATAATCCGGAAAAGGATTTTCCCGCACAGCTAAAAGTCTTTGCACTTGAGAGTCTTCCAACGGTACAAATTCAAAGGCAAGAATGCCGTTTGTTTCGATAATTGTGGAAAAATATTCAGCAATTTTAAAGAGAGGAATACCGGCAGTAAAACAAAGGTGGTGCACCAATGCTAAAGCACTGACGTATGACGCTTTGCAACGTTCAATAAAAGTCATGCGTTCTTTATTTGCCCAGCCAATATTGGGAGAAGGATTGCCCAAGTCAAAAACAAGAGGTAAAATATTGGTATGTTCTTCGCTTTTCAGTGCTTGATAAAATTTTTCAACAGCCAGGTAGTCAATATCCAAAGCTAAAACATTGGCATAATATTTTGACAAAAATCTGCTGTAAACGCCCTGGTTTGCCCCTAAATCAACAGCCAATGTTTTTTGGGGATTTTCAGAGGCAATTTTTTCTAAATAACTGCGTTTATCTTCTGCTCCGAGCTCTGTATAATTCGTATCATTGTAATAATCACCCCATTCTGTTTGCAGGCTTTGGGGCAATTCCAACGAATTGACAGCATACCGTAATGATTGACTTAATTTTTGCAATGCATCTTCTTTTAACGATACTGCCCTTACTTTTTCTTTGGCTTGTCTGGCATCGCCATATTTTGTCTGCATTTTTGCGTGCATATGAATATGAATGCCAAGAGACGCAGAGAATTTTGTTTTCCATGGTAAAATCGAAGAAACCAAATCAAGCGGCAAGCCCTCAATCCATGTTTCCATCATACGCCCGCAGGAAACAGAACGCTTTGCCATTAACGCCAGTGGAGCGAGAAAATGTTTGCAGTATTGCAAATACGCTTCCCAGGGCTTATGCATATCACGCACTGCAAAAGACAATAAATCTATAAAAACAGGTTTGCCGTCTAAAAATTGAATATTATAGGCAGTTGCATCTTTCAGCACTAAACCAAATTTTAAACATTCGTCTAAAACATCGAGTGTATGCAGGGCAGCGTCTTTATATTGCCCAAAACTCCATTCGTATGGATAAGAAACAAAGGGAAGTAAAGGAGATTTTAATATGTTATAACAATCGGAAGTTGTTTCATTGAGTTCTTCAAAAGGCAGAATGAGTTTTTTAGCAAGAGCACTTTCAAAAAAGCCGCTTTTCTTTATTTGTTCCCATTCATCAGCATAACAGGCATTAATGGTTCTATACACACAGTCATCGCCAAAATAAACAGCTCCGCTGGGGTCACGAAAAGAGCCCGCACAAAGATTTGCAATATCAATATGTTGCATACTGCACCTTATTTATCTTTCTTTTTGAAGAAATTTTTGATTTTTTCTCTGAGAGAACTCCAAAAAGCGAGTGCAGAAAAGGCTGCTGCGGCAAGGGCTTGTAAAATTAAACTGCCGGTTCCAGGGTCAATATATGCAAAAGCAAAACAAGGTAAAAAGAATGTAAAGACAAAAACTAAATATACTAACTGACAAAACTTTTTCATGTATCATTTCCCCTAATATTTCAGGGAATGATAGCATATATATATATATCAAGTAAAAAATTATCCTCTCTTTTACTTGTCCAAAAATATTTCTTACCAGCTAATGTTCATCAACCATAAAAAAAGGGAAACGTATTGTTTCCCTTTTTGTTGCTTACAGATATGAAATTGACATTCAATAATTATTCTTCAAGTTTTCGCTGTTCCTGGACTTGTTTAATATATTTTTGGCGGCAGTCGTCACTGCAAAAATATTCTACAGTATCTCCGTTACGAACAGAAAAACTGCTGTCTTTTTCCACATAGACGCCGCAAATGGGGTCACGAACCAAGGTACCGTCCGCAACTCTTTTTGCTTCTTCATTTTCTGTTTGTTCCACACTTTTCTTCCTATCATTCATAAATAAACGATACAATGCATAGGCTGCCACAGCAAATAACAAAATTTTAAAAATCATATTTTCCTCACTTTATTGCTCAATCATTATTGATAAATTTTATTTCCTTCAAGCCTGTATTCCAAGCGAGACAACGCCTCGTCAATTGGCATATTTTGTATACTAATATGAGGAGCAATTTCTTGCAAGGGAATTAATACAAAGGCTCTCTCTTGTGCCCGTTTATGGGGCACTTCCACAAGAGACGTTGATATTCTGAAATTTTCCAATAAAATAATATCAATATCAATCACCCGCGGGCCAAAACGCCGAGTTTCATCGCGGCTTCTGCCCATGCCTGCTTCAACACCAAGCAAATAACTCATAAGCAAATCTGCCGCATATTCCAAGGGCTGCGCACAAGCATATTCAATTGCAAGCACTTGATTGGCAAACCACTCCTGATTTTTATCTCCTTGCGGTTCTGTTTTGTAAATTCCAGACTTTGCCGCAAGTGTAATTTTAGGATGCTCACAAATCGCGGCAATGGCTTTTGCTAAAATTTCTTCAGTATTGCCAAGATTTGAGCCTAAACAAAGATAACAGCGCATATAACCTCTACAAATATGGACTAAAAATCCACATTCCTGCATTTCGCAATTTTTTCAATAAACCAAGGAAAGGATATTTGGTATTTTCAAACTCGAAAGATGAAATTTCCTTTGAACTTGCTAAAACACTCTCGACAAAAAATCCTAAATAGGAATTTAATTGTAGCGAAAATACTTCTAAATTCAATTCAAAATTCAGCTTTAAACTTCGCGGGTCAAAATTCGTTGAACCTAAAAATGTATAAATTTCATCAATCAGCACAAGTTTGGTATGGGCAAAAGGTTTCGGCTGCTTATAAATTTTTATGCCGCCATTAATGAGTCCCGGCAAAATATGATCCCCTGCCCAGGCAACAAAATTATGATCAAGTTTTTCAGGCAAAATAACCCGCACACGCACGCCGCGCGTCACAGCACTCATCAGTGCGCTGATAATTTCCCGCGTTGGCAGAAAATACGGATTAACAATGGTAATTTCCTTTTGGGCGCTGCTGAAAACTCCGCAAAGAAGATTAATAATCAAATCATCATCATTGCCGGGGCCGTCCATGATAATACGGGCATCCATGGTGCCTGCGGGCGGGCAAATGGAAAAAGTGATGTTTTGCTGCTCACGGGTAACAAAAGCAAGGTCAAGCAAAAAGCCTTCACGAAGTGCCATAACAATGGGCCCTGTACATTTAAAATGCACATCCTGCACAGGATGACGAGGATTTTCTTTCAATAAATTATCATCAGAAATATTCATTCCGCCGGTAAAGGCAATATCATCACAAATCAGCAGTTTTCTGTGATTGCGCAGATTGATGCACATTTGAAAAGGAAAAATTTGAAAAGGAATAAAGAAAAATACAGGAATGCCAGCTTTTTTCAGTTTACGATGCAGCAAAGTAAAGCTCAAAAATGTTCCCAGTCCGTCCACAATTACCCGAACCATTACGCCCCGTTTATGCGCATTGATAAGGGCTTCCACAAAGTTTTCGCCACTCTTTTTCCCGCTGAAAATATAGGTGGATAAAAATACATATTTTTGCGCGTTATTAATGGCATCAAGCATTTTCGGATATGCTTCATCCCCATTAAAAAGCGCTTCAAAAGTATTTCCGCCGAGGCAGGGCAAGCCCTGGCTTCGCTCCCCAATCCCCATGATTGGATACTCATCACGCGAATATTTTGTTGGTGTTGGAGACCAATGCTTTGTCCGTATGCTTTCAAGATGTTTTTGACGTGCCTCAGCAGCCCTGGTAAATAATTTTACCGCACGGCTGTCAATTCTATTCACTCCAAAAATAAAATATAAAAATGCCCCGACAGCAGGAAGCATAAAAATAACCCCGCACCATGCAAGGGCTCCTTGCGGATATTTTGAATGCAGCAGGCAGTGGACTATCGCTAAGGCTGCGATTATATAGTATAAAATAAATAAAACAGTCAGGATAATAAATAAAGACATATTGCCTCCCACAAATTTGCTTAATTATCTCATAGACAAAATAAAAGCAACCCGCTATTTTAACAACAAGAACGCAATGGAGTTATTATGCAAAATTTATTTGATATACTGGAAGAATATAAAATCGCTGATGAACTGTGTGCAAATGCTTATGAAACCTGCACTCCTGACATACGAAACAGGATTAAATCTGCCATAGCTTTCCATTTTTCCGAAAACACTGTACAGGAAGAAGAGGAAGTTTTTACCCCCAAATCTTCTACTGGCTTTTGCAAAGGCTCTAGAAAGCAAGCACTTGAAAATGTATTCATTTTTATTGATAAAAACTACTCAGCGCCTGCAAAATTTCTGGCTGTTCTTTGTCAGGCAATACGCGCAAATGCAAAACAAATTTTTGTTTGTATTGATAAGGTACTGCCGGAAGAACAATTTTCCCTTTTTCTTACTTGTCTGGAACTTTGCGGTATAGAAAATTCGTATTATCTGCCAGAGAAAATAATTATAGAAAAGTTTGCATTACAACTTCAAGCAGAAAATATTCAAGCAAAATATGTTTTTTGCGGCGGCAACAAACAAAATTTACAGGCAGTTTCCCCTGTAAACTCTTTTACAGACAGCCTGCCCCTCTCCATTTGCGCTCAAAACGAACAAAAAGAAATGCTCAGCCTTTCCTATGGAAATTCTGCGGTAATCACCTATAGTTCTGAAAATTCCCCATGCTCCTGCCGTGAACATTTTACTGCACTTTTGCAATCTTCACAAAAACAGTATGATATATCCTTTATCAGCCCTGAAGCAGGCAGACAAAATTATGGCTTGGGTATGGAATTTTGTTTCAAACATCCCCAATTGCCACAAGACTTCTTTTACGATATACTCTATTTTAGCAATCTTGAAATCAATTACTAAACCGATAACAATGAATAGCGACCGTACATTCTAAGTGAGCAAAGCATGAAAAAAATTCTCGAACGCATACAATCAACCAGAAATATTGGAATTATTGCCCACATCGACGCCGGAAAAACCACAGTTTCCGAGCGTATTTTGTATTATACCCATAAAATCCACCGCATGGGTGAAGTGCACGAAGGCAACGCCACCATGGATTTTATGCCGGAAGAACAGGAACGCGGCATCACCATTACAGCTGCCAGCACCCACTGTGAATGGAAAGACTATAATATCAATTTGATAGATACCCCCGGACACGTGGATTTTACCATTGAAGTGGAACGTTCACTGCAAGTGCTAGACGGAGCTGTGGGCATTTTTTGTGCTGTGGGCGGCGTTGAACCGCAGTCAGAAACGGTCTGGCGGCAATCTGAAAATTTGCAAATCCCTAAAATTGCTTTTATCAATAAATTAGATCGAGTAGGAGCTGACTTTGAAAATGTACTTCTTTCCATGCAAACACGCTTGCAGACAAAGCCCCTTGCTTTGCAAATTCCTTTAGGACAGGGACAGGATTTTTCAGGAATTGCTGATTTGCTTACCTTGCAAAAAATGGAATTTTCCGATAAAGATCAGGGCGAAACCATTACCTATTCCCCTTTAGAAGGTGATGAACTGGTCGAAGCTGAAATTTGGCGGGATAAATTACTGGAAGAAATAGCCGAACTGGACGACAATTTCTTAGAAAAATATTTCAATAAGACTTATACGCTGGACGACATCAAACAAAGTCTGCGTACTATTACCATTGCCAAACTTGCTACCCCAACCCTCATGGGGTCAGCCCTCAAAAACAGCGGCATTCAGCCCCTGCTCGATGCCATTTGCGATTATCTGCCCAATCCTTTAGAAGCAAAACCGCTCAAATCTGAAGAATTTAATCCAGACACAATCAAAGCGCTTGTCTTTAAAGTAATACTTGAAAATAATTACAGATTTGCTTTGGTACGAATATATAACGGTACTATCAAAGAAAATTCTACGCTCTATAACATCAACCTCAAAAAGCATGAACGCATTGACCATATGTATAAACTTCATGCTGATTATCGTGAAAAAGTGAAAGAAGCCTATGCTGGTGATTTAATAGGCATTATTGGCATGAAAACCGTGCAGACAGGACATACGCTCTCCAGTGACACAGAACTTGTACCCTATGAAGATTTCACTAAATTCCAGCCTGTTATTTCTCTTACTTTTGAGCCTAAGAACAGTGTTGAAGCGGAAACGCTGACCACTGCGCTTGAGCGTTACTGCCTTGAAGACCCGACCCTTGTGGTCAATAATGAAGAGGGATTTTGCCTTGTTTCCGGTATGGGCGAACTACACTTATCTGTTTTATCTGAACGCATTGAGCGCGAATATAAAATTAAGCCTCGCGTGGGCAATCCTCAGGTAATTTTGAAAGAAAGTATCAATAATACCGAGCTCATTCAGGCAAGCTATCGCTTTGAGCGCGAACTTGGCGACAAACTCCACCAGGGGCATGTGGAAATTTCCATTAGTAAACGTGAACGCGGAGAAGACAACAGTATTTTCATTTCTGAGGCTGCACGTGCCATTATCCAAAAACAAAAGGCAAATACCAAGGAAGATCCAGTCAAATCTGTTGAAGAATACTGTGCAAGTATTTTGGAAAGCGGCTACAATGACGGCCTTGCCCTGACTGATATTCAATTCAATCTCGATAACGTGATTGAAACAGAAAATATCAGTTTAGTCGGTATACAAAACGCGCTCCATTTTGCCATGGAACAGGCTTATTCTGCTGCTTCCATTATTACCCTTTACCCAATTATGAAGCTTGAAATTACTGTGCCTGAAGATAATCTTGGCGCATGCATGAACCTCTTGAATACCTGCAAAGCAAAGGTTGAGCAGCTTTACGAAAAACACGCTCTTAAATGCATTGTTGCCCTTGCTCCCATGCAGGAACTTTTTGGTTTTGCAACCAATTTGCGCTCCGCAACCCAGGGCAGAGCCAGCCTCAGCATGCAGTTTTTACATTACGACACCATATAAAATTTTCCAATCAAAACAGGTAAACAGCAATATATATGAGTGCAGATAAAATTATTGCCAAAAAAAGTTTAGGGCAGCATTTTCTCAATAATGAAAGTGTGATCAATAAAATTATTGAGCTGGGCGAAATTTCTCCTGATGATCAAGTAATGGAAATTGGCCCTGGCCCTGGAGCTTTAACCAGTATTTTGCGGGAGACGCCCTGCAAATGCTTATGGCTTTTGGAAAAAGATGATGTTTTTGCAAAAATGCATGCTGAGTATGCAAAAGTAAACAGTCTTGAGCATATGCAGGTTTTTCATATTGACGCGCTGACATTTTCCTGGAAAGACTTGCAGGGAAAATGGAAAATCATGGGGAATTTGCCTTACAATGTGGCTTCTCCGCTCATGTGGGATATCGTGAGTCAAGTGCCCAATCTTGGCAAAGCTGTTTTCATGATCCAAAAGGAAGTGGCTGAACGCATACGCGCCAAAGAAGGCAGTAAAACCTACGGTGCCTTATCCGCATGGATACAAAGTTTTTGCAAGGTGGAAAAAGGTTTTGTGATCCGTCCCAGTGCCTTTACGCCTCCGCCAAAAGTGGATTCTGAAATCATTATTTTTAAACCGTTTCCCAAAGAGGATTTACCCCAAAATCCTGAGGAACTGGCAAAACTCATAAAGATAACCTTTCAGCAACGCAGAAAACAGCTGCACGGCATTTTGCAAAAAGCTTACCCCAAGAGCTATACCGAAAGTCTTTGGAGTGAAATGCAAATTCCCAAAGAAACACGGGCAGAAATGCTCAGCCCCAAACAATTCCAAAAACTTGCTTCATTACTGAGTAACACCAATTAATATAAGGAAAAACCATGAATTTTCAAAACTTAGCTTCCCTTCGTCAATATTTAACCCTAAGCGAACACAAAGCCGGCACACTCAAAGTAAAAATCAAAGCATCTGCCCTTGGCGCCCCCATTGTCAAAGAATGCATTGCGGAATTTAAAAATACACCTATGCCCAAAGCCATTTTAGATGCAAATGTCAACATTTTTACCCAAACCATTACCATAACATACGATATAAACAGTATCAATCCTGAGGATATTGACGAGCTTTTCAATACCCCAAATGAAGAACGCTTCACCCTTTTGGCGGAAAATTATTATAACAAATTACTTGCATAAAATTTAACATTTTATTTACTTGCTATTTGATTTATTAAGAACTATTGTATAAAAAATGCTGGATAACCAGCAAAACGGAGGTTTCTTATGCGTTATATCGTATTAACATTGGCTTTCATTTTCTGTTTGTCAACAACTGCCATGGCTAAAGCTCCTCTCACTCAGCTTCCTCAAGACATCACCATGGAAGAAGCTCAAAAAGTATTGAATGCAGCTCTTGTAAAAGCAGTAGATCAAGGTATTCCTATGAATATTGCTATTGTTGACGCTGGCGGAAATTTAAAAGCATTTATTCGCCAAGACGGTGCTTTCCTCGGAAGTATCGACGTTTCAACCAAGAAAGCTATCACTGCACGTCTTTTCAATATGTCAACTGAAACTCTCGGTAAAGAATCTTTACCTGACAAATCACTTTACGGTATTGAAATCACCAACGACGGCCTCGTTATCTTTGGTGGCGGCGAACTTATTATCCGTGATAATATGATTATTGGTGCTATTGGCGTAAGCGGCGGTACTGTTCAAGAAGATATGAACGTTGCCAAGGCTGGCGCTGCTGCGATTAAATAATCTCAGGCTCGCTTGAATTTTTATCCTTGCTAAGGGGCAACTTTTAGCAAGGATTTTTTATTTAAAAAGTTTCTTTACTCTACCCAAAAATATCGCTATTATTCCAAAAAATATGGCGTTTTTATGATGGATAATATACTTACTGTTCGTGAACTTAATTTCAAATTAAACCAGGTTTTGGAAACCCGCTTTCCTTATATTTGGATAAAAGGAGAAGTCACCAATTGTGTCAGGGCTTCTTCCGGGCATATCTATTTTTCGCTGAAAGACGAACAGGATTTACTCAATTGCGTTTGGTTCAAGCGCAATCATCAAGATTTGGCTTTTGACCCGCTGACAGGTGAATGTTTTGAAAATGGCTGTAAACCGAGTCTTGCCAAGAGTCTTCGCGACGGGCAGGAAATTATTTGTGCCGGAAAACTCGCCGTATACGGAGCAAGAGGACAATATCAGCTCATTGTGGAACATGCCGTTGAAAGCGGTGTTGGTCAGCTTTATGAAGCCTTTGAAAGACTCAAACAAAAACTTTCCCGTGAAGGCTTATTTGATACAAAATACAAAAAGCCCATTCCTGCAAAAATCCACAATATCGCCCTGATCACGGCGCCAACCGGAGCTGTTATCCACGATTTTTTGCGTATTGCGGGTTCACGCGGCATAAAAAGTACTATTCATATTTTCCCAAGCCTTGTGCAAGGCGATAAAGCCCCGCAAGAACTGATTACAGCTCTTGAAAAAGCGCAAAGCCATATTTTTCCCAATAAGAAAAAGGCTGACTGCATTGTTTTGATTCGCGGCGGAGGCTCTATTCAGGACTTATGGGCATTTAATGATGAAGATCTGGCAAGAGCCATTTTTGCCTGTGATATTCCAGTGGTAACAGGCATTGGGCATGAACCGGATTTTTCCATTGCCGATTATGTCAGTGATAAAAGCCTTGCCACGCCGAGCCATGTCGCGCAATTTTTATGGAAAGAGAAAAGCACGATTATGCAGGAAATTGATGATATTGAATACAGCCTGCAAACCTTTTTCCTTGCCCGGTATAAACATCATGAGCGCGAGTTTTCCTATCTTTGCAGACAATTAAAACTTCTCTCCCCTAAAAATGCATTAAATGAAAAATTCACGTATCTTATGATACGTTCACAGCATTTGCAGCGTGCCATGCAAAAAATATTTCATGATACTTTTACCAAAGTACAAATAAATCGACAAAAAATTCGCCGCCATGAACCACAGTTGAATCTTTTTCAAGAAAAAATTCTGCAATTAAAGAAAGAAGTTAAACTCTATACCAAGACAAAAATTCAAAAAAATGAAGAAAAAATTTCTTTGCTGCAAGCAAAGCTTCAACAAAATTTCATTACATTTCTTAAGCAAAAAGAATTTGAACTGCAAAAAAATTCGCTCATTTTAGAGGGTAATAATCCCAACAAGCCCCTTGAAAAGGGCTATTTATATGCAGAAATAGTCGGCAAAAAAGATGTTATTGTCAAATCAATCAAAGATGTACAGGACAACGATACTTTACAACTGCACATCATTGACGGTACAATACACGCAAATGTTGAAAAAATTATCCCTGCAAAAAAATAAGGAAAAAATATGGATACAGAACGCCCTATTATTGTAAAAGCCCCTGCTTCAAAATCCGTTTCACACCGCATGGTTATGGGCGCAAGTTTAGCGCGCGGTGAATCTATTGTGGAAAATGTACTTGAAAGCCAGGATTTGTACCAAACAATGGAAATCCTCATTGGTGCCGGCGCACAAATTGAAAAACTGGAACAAGGCAAATATAAAATCATTGGCACACAGCCAAAGGGCGGCGAAGACATGCAGCATGCCTTAAGCTGCGATGTGCATGAATCTGGTACAACCTGTCGTTTAATTACTGCAATTTTAGCCACCGGCACAGGATTTTTCCATATTCACGGTGCGCCGCGCATGCATGACCGTCCCATTGGTACTTTGACGCAAACGCTGGAAAAAATCGGAGCAAAATTCCTTTTTGAAAAAGACGGTTTTCCTCCTTTCTTACTTAAAGCTAACGGCTTGCACGGCGGAGAAGTCACAATCAGCCTTGAAGAATCCAGTCAATTTTTATCTGGCTTACTTATGGCTGCTCCATTTTGCAAAGAGCTTATAACTATCTATATTGGCGGAACACACGTTGTTTCCTGGCCCTATGTGGGCTTGACCCTTGATGCCATGAAGAAAATGGGCGCGCAATTTGATATTTCCATAAAAGATACTGCAAAAAGCACAGATGAAGTAATCAAATGGAAGCCCATTGATTTTCGTAAAATCACAGAAATTATCCCCGGTGAAATTCGTTTCCGTGTTCATCCTTTCCATAATAACGGCACTTATAAAAGCGGCAATTATAAGGTTGAAGGCGATTGGTCAGGCGCTTCCTATCTGCTTGCTGCCGGTGTTTTAGGGCAAAAGCCTGTCACAGTTTTAGGACTCAATAAAAACAGCCTGCAGGCGGACAAAGCCCTGCTTGATATTTTGACGCAAATGGGTGCACAAATCGAATTTGGTCAAGAAGGCGAAATTATCGTTTATCCCAGCGAGTTAAAAGGCATTACTGTGGATATGGCAGACTGCCCTGATATTGTTCCCACAGTGGCAGCTATCGCGGCTTTTGCAGAAGGTGAAACGAAAATTGAGAATATTGCGCACCTGAGAATAAAGGAATGCGACAGACTCCATGCCATGGCCGTGGAACTTGCTAAAGTTGGCATAGAAACCGTTGAGTATACAGATTATCTTATTATCAAAGGTAATCCTGAACTGCAAAACCTTGAAAATGAAATACAGTTTACAAGCTACAACGATCACCGCATTGTGATGAGCCTGAGCCTCCTCAATTTGCGGGGAATCAAAACAGCTTTTGATAATCCATTGGCGATTACAAAATCCTTCCCGGAATTTTTTGATATTTGGAAAAGCATATGCGTATTACAGTAATTGGCCATAACGGAAAAATGGGACACACCTTTTTCCAAAAATTTCAAGAAGCCGGACACACACTTACCGGCATTGACCTGCCCTTCAGCGATGAGGAACTTTTTGCAGGCGTGCAAGAAGCAGAACTAATCCTTTTTTGCATCCCTGCCAAAACAATGGAAGAAATGTGCAAGAAACTGGAAGGACACATTGCAAAATCCTGCATTTTAATGGATGTGACTAGTGTAAAAATTCTGCCCATTAAAAGCATGGAAAAACACCACAAAGGGCCTGTTATTGGCACGCACCCGCTCTTCGGGCCTCGCTCCATTTTGGATTATAAAAAAATTTGTCTTTGTCCGGGGTCATACTTTACAGAAATGGATGAAGAAAAGCAGAAAATCAAAGATAAAATCTTTGAGCTCTTTGTACAGGTTGGCTGTGAACCTTTTTATGCCTCTGCTGATATGCATGATAAAGCCATGGCGGCTTTGCAGGGATTGAATTTTGTGACCAATGTTGCCTACTTTGCCATGACCGCCAATATGCCGGAAATAAAGGATTTTTTAACGCCTTCTTTTATTCGCCGTTTAGAATCCGGCAAAGTCACCATTGTTGAAGACGGTGACCTTTTTACAGGAATTTTTGAGGCAAATCCCCACAGTCAGGATATTGTGCGCCAGTACCGTTCCTTTTTAAACGTTGCTGCCGGCGGTGATATGGATGTTCTGGTCCATCTGGCGCAAAAATGGTTTGCAAAATAACTGAAAAATTAATTTGAAACGTACTTATATTTTTCAAATATATCAAGGCAGTTAGCCACCAACATTGCCATTGCTCCGGATAGAGGAATAACAGATCTTTTGTCTATTTCACTGATATTTTTATCAAGCAGACGTTTATAAAACAAAGCTGGGCATTCTTTGACCTTTTCTTCAATAATAAGCCTGATATAGGCTTGGAACTGATTATCCAGAAAAGCCGTAATTTCATCCTCAGCATAGCCGTATTCTTTCAAAAAATATTTAATGGAGCGCACATATTCCAAAACCATAAAGGCTGGCGCATACTGCGAAAAGCCGTGATAAATTGCTCCAAAAACAAAGGCATACCACTCCTTTGCAAAATCATTGAAAGCAATATCAGCGAGATACACTTTTTCCTGAAATGTTTTTAACGCGTCCTTTTGGCAATTTTTTTCAAAAATAATATAGCAAACTTCAAGGGCGTCCTGGGTTGAAAGTTCTTTATTCATAAGTACTCACATATTTATTCGCATTTTCCGTCAAGCGTACAGGATTTTCCCATAAGCACAGTAAGCGGCTGCTGATTATTTTTCACAGCCTGCATGGTATTCACTACTGCCTGTCTGCACGCTTCATATTCAACATATCCGCGGGAAATAAAATGATTAATACCATTATCCACATAATAAAGGGTTGGATATAAAACAATTTCACCTAATATATCAAAACCTTTTTCAGTTTCATCATAGGCTTCTTCACTCACCTTTTCATCAGCAAGCATTTTGAAAATTGCACTGCTTTCTACTGCATATTTTTCAGCAAACGCATGCACCACTTCTTCACTGAAAACATCTTTGCCAAGGCCATAAAATTGGAACTGTAAAAATTCCATAATTTCAAGTGCAAACTCCGGCTTAAAAGATTTCAGCACATAAAATAAACGGCTGCCCTTTCTTGAATCCATAAAAATGCCGGAAGCCTTGGCAGAATACAATAAATCCGTATACGCCTCTGAAATTTTTGTGCCTGTTACACTGTACATTTTATCAATAAAAGCCTGCACATTGGGGCTATGCTTTACGCGAGCTTCCAGACTCACTGCAGGTTCAACCAGTGCTCCGGCATAAACCTCAAAAGGCAGGGAAAATTCCTGTTTTATTTTCGCAATATTACTGGAAAATCCATAACACCAGGGACAAAACACATCAGATATATACAAAAAATGCGCCATTATTTTCTCCATAGATATAATTAGGTAAAAATAAAAAGGAAAATCAAAAAAAGCAAGATTTTTTTCTTGACTGACAGCATAAAATGAGGCAAAAAAATGTATCAGTTTTATTTATGAAGAGGAATAGTGCTACAAAACGAACTTTTGGCATGTTTTGAAGAGTTAGCCCCTGTGGCTCTTGCCGCTCCTTGGGATAATTCAGGCTTACAAATTGCAGCCCATCGTGACGAAATAAATCATATTGCAGTTACCTTGGATCCCTGCCCTGAATCGGTCCAAAAAGCCTTAGCAATTAAGGCAGACTTGATTTTTACCCATCACCCACTTTTACTTTCTCCTAAATATCTCAATAACTTAGATGATACTTACTATAAAACGGCTTCTCTTTTAATCAAAAATGATATTCCGCTCTATTCAGCGCATACCTGCCTTGACAGCATGCCTGTGGCCTTTTGGCTTGCCGATGAATTTGGCTTGACTAATCGAAAAATTTTAGAACCAACAGGCGAAATTGAAAATATTCAATATGGCATTGGGGTTTGCGGAGAACTTGCTTCCCCTCTTTTTTCTGATACATTTTATACAAAACTTTGTAAGTTTTTGCCCCACACAAGGCCATTTTTCAGCATTGGAAAATTACCTGAAAGCATAAAGAGCATTGCCCTTTGCGGCGGTTCTGGCAGTTCGTTAATGGATGAAGCAAAAAATTTTGGGGCTGACTGTCTTATAACCGGTGATACAAAATACCATACAGCCCTTGATCTTACTCAAGAAAGCAAGGATTTTGCGATTATTGAAGTTGGACATCACAGCCTTGAAGAAGAAATGATGAAGCGTTTTGCACTTATTTTGCAAAAAAGGCTTCCAGGTCTTCGTATTAGTTTTATACCATCAAAAGACCCTTTTATACAAATAATGGAGTAATGTATGAGTTTGTACCTTGAACAAATCAGACAATTAGTTGAATTGCAGCATGTTGACGATAAAATTTATGCTGTAAAGAAAGAACTTGAAGAAGCACCTAAGCAAGTTGAAAGCTTACGCGAACGCTTCAATGAAGAAGAAGCAAAAATTGCTAAAATTCAAGATAAATTACAACACATGTATGAACAACAAAAACGTCTTGATATGGATTTGGAAGACGAAAATGCCCGTCTCAAAAAGAGCAAATCCAAACTCATGCAAGTTGGCAATTCTAAAGAATTTCAAGCAATATCCAGAGAAATGGACAACATGGAACGTTCAACCAAAACCCATGAAGAAGAACGTATTGCCCTTCGTGAAGAAATTACTGCACATGAAGAATTATTAAAAGAAGCAGAAACTGTTCGCGATGAACTCAAAATCGACCTTACCACAAAAGAAGAAAGCCTCATTGAACGCATTAATAATGCTAATCAAGAATTAGAAAAACTCAATGCTATTCACGCTGAAACCGGTAAAGACGTTCCTGAACGTATTTTGGAACGCTACGATTTTATTCGCCGCCGTCTTGAACACCCTGTTATTGTGCCTGTTAAGAACAGTGTCTGCACCGGCTGCAATATTGCCATTCCACCACAGACCTTTATTGAAATTCAACGCGGTCAGCAAATCTGGAGCTGCCCAAACTGCCAGCGTTTGATTTACTGGACTGAACACTTCCAAGATCAACATCAGGAAGAGAAAAAGGCAAAAGCTTTCAAACCACAAGTTTTTGCTGAAGATTTAAATCTTGGCGAATCTTTGAACTAATTTTTCCTTTGAGTTGGGCAGACTGTCGCTGCATATCGTTTGATATGGGGAGGAAAGTCCGGGCTTCACAGGGCAGAGTGCTGGGTAACGCCCAGAAAGAGTGATCTTTGGCAAGCGCAACAGAAAGCAGACCGCCAGCAATGGTAAGGGTGAAACGGTGGAGTAAAAGCCCACCAGTTATTATGGCAACATAATAAGCTAGGCAAGCCCCACTCGAAGCAAGACCAAATAGGAAAACCGATTTGCCCAATCTATGGTTTTCGGGTAGGTTGCTTGAGGGTAATGGTAACATTGCTCCTAGAGGAATGACAGTCACACGTTTGTGTACAGAACCCGGCTTATGCCTGACTCATTGTTATGAAAAAAGAAATATACGCTATCATTCTGGCTGCAGGCAGTGGAAACCGCATGCAGCTGGAAACCAAAAAACAGTTTCTGAATTATCAAAACAAGCCTCTTTGGTGGCAAAGTTTTAATACCTTTTATCACTCCCCCCTTATTCACGGTATTATTCTTGTTTTTCCTGCTGAAGAACCTTGCTATACCAAGGCTGAGGAAGAAGCGCAAGCTTTAATCAAAGAGCACAACTATACCCTACCAGTCCTTTATTGCAAAGGCGGAGTTGAGCGTCAGGACAGTGTTTATAATGCTCTTGAGACAGCTCCTGCCTCCTGTTCCCATGTTCTCATTCACGACAGTGCCAGACCCTTTTTCACAGCAAAACTTATTGCTGACCTTGTAGAGCAGTTTGAAAACGGACACAAAGCTGTTATTCCTTCCCTGCCCGTTTCAGATACGGTCAAAGAATTTGCCGTCACCAGCAATTTTTCCAAAATTGTGACTAATACGCCTAATCGTAATTTTCTGCGCACGGTACAAACTCCGCAAGCATTCGCCCTTCCAGAACTTTTTCGGGCACATAAGCTTATACAAGAGGAAAAACTCCCTATCACTGATGATGCCATGGCCATGGAAGAACTTGGCATTCCTGTACTTCTTATTGACGGTGAAAAATCCAATCATAAAATTACCTATAAAGAGGATTTAGAAATGCTTGAAAAAACCTCTTTTCTGCCTGTCACAGGCTATGGCTATGATGTGCATAAATATAGCAGCGCAAGGCCCTTTGTGCTTGGGGGTGTTGCTCTTGATACCGATATTATGATTGAAGCCCATTCTGACGGTGATGTACTTATCCACGCGCTTATGGACGCGCTCTTATCCTGCATGGCGGCTGGCGATATTGGCAAGCATTTTCCGGATACAAGCAAGGAATTTGAAAATATTTCTTCCCTCATTTTGCTGGATAAGGTTATGCAGCTTTGGAACAAGACATCTCTTACGCTGACCCATGTTGATTTGACTATTATTTGTCAAAAGCCAAAAATTTCAACTTATACAGAACAAATCAAGAAAAATATGTGCAGACTGTTGGGACTTTCAGAAAATCAAGTCAATGTCAAAGCAACCACAGAAGAAGGACTTGGCTTTACGGGAAATTTACAAGGCATCAAAGCTGTTGCCCTTGTCAGTGCCGTAAAAATGCTTTAGAATATTTTCATATTTAATAATTATCAAAAAAGGTATACATGGAAACAATATCAAGACTGGGCATTATTGCCGGCGGCGGACAATTCCCCAAACTTATTGCCGAAGAAGCCAAAAGGCAAAATATGTTTGTTGCCATTTGCGGATTTCATCATAATACCGATGAAAATCTTGCTTCTGCCTGCGACAGTTTCCAAATGCTGGCTTTAGGTCAGCTTTCAAAACTTATTGATTTTTATAAGAAAAATTCCATTACCCATATTTGCTTTGCCGGCACAATCAATAAACCCAAAGCTCTTGATATACGCCCGGATTTACGCGCTGCAAAACTTATTTTTTCCCTTAAAACGAAGGGCGATGATGCACTTTTGCGGGCAATTTTGAATGAATTTGAAAAGGAAGGCTTTACCTGTATTTCCGCGGCAAAACTTCTCCCAAGTTTAAAATCTCCCCAAGGCGTACTCACCAATCGTAAAATTCCCCTGGAAATTCTTGATGATATGCACTATGGTTTTCCCATTGCCAAAAGCATGGGCAGCTATGATATTGGGCAATGCCTTGTCGTCAAGCAGGGAATGGTGATCGCAGTTGAATGTTTGGAGGGCACTGACGCAACCTTGAAACGCGCCGCCAGCCTCGCCGGCAAAGACTGTGTAGCAATAAAAGTTGTTAAGCCCATTCAGGATGAGCGCATTGATTTGCCTTCCATTGGTCTGAAAACAATTGAAAATCTAATAGAATACAATTATGCAGGTCTCGCCATTGAAGCAGATAAAACCCTTTTCTTTGACCGCGAAGAAGCACTGGATCTTGCCAACAAGCATAAACTCCATATTATTGCCTTATAACGCGTTAATACAATGATTAGGCAACAACTTTCCCCAAAATTTCTTATTTATGCCATTGCGCTGAGCATTTGCCACGGAATACCAGGGGCTATTCCCTTGCTGCCCACATTTCAACAAGAATTTAATCTCAATTCCTATGAAGTAACCAGCTGTCTTTCTTATTTTTCCTATTCTGCTTTTATTGGAACACCCTTTTCAGGCTATATTTATAGCAAACTGCCTAAAAAAATTTATATTTTCCTTGTTAATTTCATCTTTTTAGTTGGAATTCTCGGCATTGCTTTCAGTCCTAATTACACCAGTCTTTTATTTTTTAGAGTGGTGCAGGGACTTGGCTCTGCCGGAATGAATATCTTGGTTTATCTCTTGCCGGCTGAATATTACACAGGTTTGGAACGCGCCAAAATCATGGGTAAAAGTATTGGCTATCTGGCTATTGGATTATTTATTATTCCGCTTCTTACAGGATATCTTGCCCTTTTCTCATGGCGTTGTTCTTTTATTTCTCTGAGCGTTCCGACAATTTATACGCTGGCGATCCTCTTTATAACGGATTTAACTGAAAAAATTACAAGGACTTATACACCTTTTTCATTCAAACAAATAAAAGAAGTTCTTACAACCCCCTATATTCCTTTGCTTCTTTTTACATTATTTATTGCCGCAGGGGTTGATTTAACGGTTCCCAGCCTCTTTTCTCTTTTTTCCGCAGAAGCCTATCATTATTCATCTTCAACTATTGGAATTATTTATGCTTTTTCAAACTTTGGCATGTTTGTCGGCTCATCCTGGCTTTTAGGAAAACTTTTGCGCACCAAGCATTTTCCATTGCTTTTATTTCTTTTAGCGCTTTGCGTTTCAAGCCTGCTTATAAGCTTTACCAAGCTTCCCCCATTCATGTTCCCTGTTGCGTTTTTTGCATTCTTCTGTCTTGACGGCCTTCTCAATCCCTATTTAAATTACAGTATTTCAAACTGTCTGCCCCCTGCTCTGCTCACCATAGGCATAACAGTCAGTTCAACAATCTTTCGGGCAGGACAAGGCTTTGTGACGGCGTTCTTTGCCTATGCCAACAGCAAAATTGGGTATGATTTAACCTATTTATTAGTAGGAAGTGTTTATTTCTTTATTATCATTATTCTTATTCCCTATGTCAGAAAGCAGCAAAAGAATTTATCTTAATTTCCAATTTTGGGAATAATACGTGCTGTCGTCTTCAGCAATAATCATACAGGCTAATTGTGTATTTTTATTGATATAATTAATTGCATTTTGCACAGGCATACAGGAAATTGCCGTAGCATAGGCGTCAGCCTGCATGGCAGTAGGGGCAACAACTGAAACACTCTTTACAGTTGGTGAAGTGAGCTCAAAACTTCCGCTCACAAAAAGATTTTGCGTGCTATCCTCAAGAGTTGGCAAAATAATATGGTTTCGATCATTGCCAAAATTCTTTTCATAACTGCCGGATGTGGCAAGAGCTCCTCGCATGAGGGAAAACACAGCCGGATAATTTCCCTGCTTGTAAGGGTCTTCAATGGCAATACGCCACGTTTTTTCCTGCCCTTTTTGATAGGATTTCATGCCCTTGACGCGAATATCACCACCTGCGTTAATCAAATAATTACGAATGCCCTGATTTTCCAAAAAACGTGCCGCTTCATCCACAATATAGCCTTTGGCAATAGCATCTAAAGTAATAATACTATCACTTTGTTTTAATTGAATTTTATGTGCAGAAATTTGCACAGGATTTTTAATAATTCTGGAAAAATTTTCTTGAAATTCTTTTGCGGTGATGTGCGAATTTGTTTCTAAATATTTGAGAACAGACAAAACAGAAGGATTAAATGCCCCATAGGTTTGATTTTCAATGGCTTTTGCCTGCACCAAAACACATTTAAACTCTGTAGGAAAATCAGCTAATGAGCCTTGTGTATTCAAAGCAGATAATAAACTGGCGCTATCATGCCGTGAAAAAATTTGCTCCAGACTGTCAATACGCAAAAAGGCTTGAGCTATTGCTTCCTTTGCTAATTGTTCACTTTCCGCAAGACATTGCATGTTTACAAATGTTCCCATTTTTACCTGCGTATCAGAAACATGAACAAAATTTTCTTTTTTTATATCCTTTGCGGGGACTTTTTTTGCAAAGAAATTGAATAGCCCAAGCCCTTTCATATTATTCAGCTTTAGCTTCTTCAGGCTTTTTTTCTTCAGCTTTTTCCTGCTGTACTTCTTCAATTGGCGGAAGCAGGCATTGTTTTTCCCTCAAATTACGCAGAATTTGACGAGGACAGCCCTTTACACAGGCAAGTTCACATTCATCACCGTAGGCAAGGCATTTTTGCTGGTCAATGTGTATTCTGTTATCCTGAAAACTGATAGCCCCAGCAGGACAGTTTTTGACACATTTTCCGCATTGGATACAGCCAACTAAACAAACGTCCATAACAGCACGAAGCTTATCCGTGGTGGAACAGCGAACAGCCACCCGCGCACGGCGAGGAATCAGCTCTAAAATATTGCGCGGACAAGCCTGCGTACATTTACCGCAGCCCGTGCAAATATTTTCGCGCACGCAGACAATGTTGTCTTTCAAATATAACGCATCAAAAGGACAGGCAACAACGCAGTCTCCAAATCCCAAACAGGAATGGGAACAAACATCAGAACCTTGCGCCAGTGTTGCCGCGGCAGCACAGGAAGGCAAGCCCTGATAAGTATAGCGTTTTTGCACTTTACCGGAAATTTTATCACAGCGGCGGAAGGTGATTAATGGGTCGGATTCGGTAACAGCTTTTCCTGTCAGTTCGCCCACTTGAACAGCAGTTTTTGCGCCCCCT
The DNA here is from genome assembly GCA_910578585.1 of uncultured Mailhella sp. Classification (GTDB taxonomy): domain Bacteria; phylum Desulfobacterota; class Desulfovibrionia; order Desulfovibrionales; family Desulfovibrionaceae; genus Taurinivorans. The sequence continues at coordinate 37,212 of CAJTRG010000002.1, read as the reverse complement.
GCAACACAAAGGTTTGCAGCAACAGTTGGGGAATTGACAACAGCAACGGCATAGCCTTCGCAGCCGGCATAGCCGCAGCCGCCGCAGTTTGCTCCGGGCAAAGCTTCAAGCACGGCTTCAACTCTTGGATCTTCTTCCACATAAAAGATTTTAGAAGCAAAGCCAAGCATAATCGCAACAGCAAAACCAAGAACAGCCAAAATAAGAATTGAAGTAACAATCATAATATAAACCTACTCTTTGTTTTGCTTTTAAACCATGCCTTTGAATGCCATAAACGCAAGAGCCATAATGCCAGCCATAACCAGAGAAATAGGTGTTCCTGCCATTGCCTTTGGCACGCGAAGTGTTTCAAGACGTTCTCGTATTCCTGCCATAAGAAGCAGTGCCAAGAGGAAACCTACCCCGGAAGCACAGGCATATAAGCTGCCTGTCAGTAAATCATATTGTTCTCTTTGTACCACAAGGGTTGCACCCATAACCGCACAGTTCGTTGTGATAAGCGGCAGGAAAATCCCAAGGGCTGAATACAAAGGAGGAACAGCCTTTTTCAAAAACATTTCCACAAACTGTACCAGGGAAGCAATAATCAAAATAAAGATAAGTGTTTGTAAATACACAACATTTAGAGGCACCAAAATATATTTTTGGGCAAGCCATGTAAATATTGTTGCTAAAACAATAACAAAGATTACTGCTCCGCCCATGCCAAGGGCAACGCCTTTTTCTTTAGAACAGCCAATATAAGGACAGTTGCCGAGGTTTTGAGCCAAAACAATATTATTGACGAATATTGCTGAAATAAATAATTCAAAAATACCCATTTTTCACTCCTTAGGCAGATGCCTTGCCTCTTGAACAAGCAGTGCAGCCACCGCAAACAGTGCAGCCTTGTCCTAATTTATCACCGATAATCAGTCCGCGCTTACGATTTTGAATTTTGCTCAAATGGTTCATAAACGCCAAAATAACACCTAAACAAATAAATGCGCCCGGAGCTTCCACCATCATGGTAAAAGGTTCAAAACTTTCCCCAAAAAGCTTTACGCCAAAAATGGAACCTGCTCCTAAAATTTCCCGAACAGAACCAAGAAATGTCAGGGATAAGGTAAAGCCAATGCCCATGCCAAGGCCGTCAGCAATGGCAAGGTTGACGGGGTTTTTGGCAGCAAAAGCTTCCGCACGGCCTAAAATAATACAGTTAACAACAATCAGCGGAACGAAAATACCGAGTTGCTGGTAAAGAGGATATGCATAGGCCTGCATCAGAAGTTCAACCGCAACAACAAGGGTTGCCGCAATAATAATAAAACAGGCAATTCTGACTTTCTTGGGGATAATTCCACGCACCAGTGAAACAATCATGTTAGAAAGTACGAGTACGAACAAAACGGCAAGCCCCATGCCAAGTCCATTTTGGGCAGTCTTGGTAATAGCAAGAACTGGACAAAGACCTAACAATAAACGGAAAGGGGGTAACTCATTCCACAGCCCTTTGGTGAATTCCTTGTAAAAACTCATTTTTAGCTCCACTATTCCAAGTATTAATGATTTCTTTTTTCAATGCCTTATATTGATTTCCAGCATCGTTGATTGCAAGTACAGTGCCGTTGGAAGAAACAGTTGCTCCGGAAATGGCATCAATTTCACCGCCCTGGCTCTTCAAAAGAACAGCATGCAGCGGCTTGCCTTCAAATTGTTTCTTGAAGCTGTCTTCAGAAACACGGCTGCCAAGTCCAGGGGTTTCTTTATGGGTTGTAATATCAATATTAATAAGACTGTCGTCGTTGACATTAAAGCCAACCATAACCCCAATATCACCGCCAAAGCCCTGTCCAAAGCCTTCAATGGCAACGCCAAAAAGTTTACCGTCTTTGATTGCAGGAAAAACATTGATATTTTTTCCGCCGCCCACAGCAAAACTTTTTCTTTCCTGTATGGGTGAATTTTCAACATCTTTGAAAACATTCAAAATTGCAGGGCCCTGCACATAGGTCAAAAGCTGGTTTTCAATAGGTGTGACTGTACTTATTTTCAGGTAAGACAACACAAAACCTGCCACAGCACAAAGCACAGAAAGAACACTGACCATTTTTATGATACTTTTCATTGCTTAACTCCAAATGGTTTTGGCTGAATCATGGCAAAATAAGGACTGAGCAAATTGATCAGCATAACAGCAAAAGGCGCTCCGTCAGTATAAATTCCATAGGTTCTGATCACGACAACAAGCATGCCCCCGACAAGGCCGTACAGCCACATGCCAATGGCTCTGTCCGGCGCGCAGGCAAATTCTGTGGCAAGGAAGAAAGCACAAAATAAAGTTGTTCCAGTCAAAAGATGATAGAATGGGTTGACATATTGTTCCGGGTTATAAATATTCAAAATACCGCCCAAAAGAAGAATACCGGCGATAAAGGAAATCACAATTTCCATGCGGATAACGCCCCGTGCAAGGAGATATATTCCGCCAATAATAATGGCAAGATTTTGACTTGCGCCCAGCGCACCAATTTGGTGACCAAAGAGTAAGCCCGTAAAGGAAACACAATTCATCATAAAGTCCGGCCCAAAATATTTCAGACGAACCAGCGGATCAATAAAATCTGTCTGCAAAAGCATGGCGTTTGGATCCATATAAATGGGGAAGGAAATGAATATCATTGCCCAACCGACACAAACTGTTGAAACTGGATTTGCGCCGTATCCGCCAAAAGCCATTTTACCAAAGGTTATCATACAAAACGCACCAATGATAACAAGCCAGAAAGGAGCTGTTGCCGGTAAAAGACAGGCTAACATCACACCTGAAACAAGGGCTGTTCCGTCACTCCAGGTGGAGCAGCGTTCCATAACTTTATTCCAAAATTCCTCGGTCAGCAGGGATACTAATGCAGAAAGTGCCACAACACCCAAAACAGGAAGTCCCCAATGCCAGATTGCCATGGCAATAACCAACATCAGCGCTATTCCAGTATGAATACTATTTCCTCGGATCGTGCGCCCGCAGTGCCAGAAAGGGGCAACACTCATTGAAAATAATATTTTTTTATCCAAATTACTCATATTAAACTCGTTTTATTTGAAGTATTACTTTTTTTCTTCATACACAAATTCTTGCATTTCTTTGATCTTTGCATTGGCCAGACGAATGTATTGCAGTACAGGCCGACGAGCAATGCAAACATATCCGCAAAGACCGCATTCCAGACAACTGGTGCTGTGTTCAGCGAGACATGCGTTATAATTTGCAAATTCTGCATAGCGGCTCAAAGTGCTGGGATTTAAGTGTGCGGGGCAAACCTGTACGCAGGCGCCGCAGTTAACGCATGGACTGTGCCCTTCCATGGGAGGAACAGTTCCAGCTTCAATAACAAATAAGCCCGTTGTACCCTTGGTAATGGAACGGTCAAACCTGTCCAGGCACTCACCGCGAAGAGGGCCACCGCGAACAATGGTATCCCCTGCACGAAGGTCAATTCCTGAAAAATCAAGAAGCTGTCCGATCCACATGCCATTTTTTACAATATAGTTCGCCCATTGTGTTTGTGAACCAATAGTAATAACAGTTTCCATGAGCGGAAGTCCCGTTACGCCTACCCGTCCCAAACTCCAGATATTATGAAGTCCAACAGCACCAACGCCTTCAGGATTTTCTTTGCCTGTTACTTCCTGAATAAGAAGTGCATTTACGCTTTTCGGATATTCCGGTTCAACATACACAACATCAATATTATCATAGGAAACATGCATACCCTTGGGCACAGCAAGAACAATATTTTTTGCTTTGGCAAGGCGTTTATGCAGTTCAATCCCTGCATGCAGATTATGCCCGTTTTGCGTGAGCATGGGTTCTGCCCAGGTAACACCCGGGTCAGGGTTTAGGCCATTAATAATCAGTGTATCCACATCTTGAGCTAAAGATTTTGTATTTACGCCCAGTTGCTTCATTTGCAGAATAAGCTCTTCGCCTTCCCTGCCTTCAGCAAGCACATCCACAGGCTCGACCTGTCCTTCAATTCCCTCCGGATCTACTGCATCAATAAAAATACTGCGGTAATTTATTTCAGTAATTTCACCGTACATGGGAGAGTGCAAATCCCCTTTTTCAATGGAAGGATGTGTTGCCAAAAGCATGCCGGGATATACTTTTGTTTTCTTCTTTATTCCGTCAAGAAGCGTAAAACCTTCCCTATTCAAACGAACTTTGTTCGGTGCCGGGCCATCAATAAAGCTTCTTGTTTCATTATAAACCAAACGAAACCTGGGGTCGCTCAATATTTGAAACCGTTGTCGCATACTATCTCACTTTTTGTTATAATTTCTTTATTTAGTATGACATTGAGTACAGTTGCTGCCGTCAAGATATTCAATATGAATAGTCTTATGACATCCAATGCAAAGAGCATGGAAAGCATTCATACGGCCTAAAACAAGTTCCTGTGCTTCCTGCGCGCCATGACACTTTGAACACTTGGCATAATCAAGGTTCATGGTAAAATCAGCATCTTTTACAAGTTCTTTGCGTGTATCAACTTCCTTGTGGCACTTCTTACAGGATTTCAAGCCCTCATCAAACCATTCCTGATGACAATCAGCACACTTAGTATGCACAGCATCTTTTAATGTCACGGTATCTTTATCGCTATGGCAAGAATCGCAATTCATTGGTTCCGGCTCTTTTTCCTTATCACTATGATGACAGGCATCACAGTCCAAACCAAACTCTTCTGTATGTTTATCGTGTCCCCAGTCTTTTAAAGCAAATTCCAAATGGTGGCACGTTCCACAGGCTTTTTTATCAGTAACGAGTTCTGTATTATGATAAGGCATGCTGCCAAGCGGCGTTTTTCCATCGCCGGTTTTAGCAATTTCAGCTAATTCTGCATTGGTTGGAATAGAGCCATGGCATACCCCACAAGCAAGCACAGATTCAAGAGGATCCGAACTTTCATGGTGACAATCTCCACAGCCAAAACCATAATTGTTTGCATGCGTTTTATGAGAAAAAATAACTTTTCCTCCTAAATTATCAAGTAAAACTCTTGTAGGAATTTTTTCCTGCTTTTCAGGGAGGAGATAAACACCTATGCTTACTACGGCAAGAATAACTAAAACAATGAGCTTAAGATTATTTTTCAAAAGACCCTCCTCTCACAAAATTTTTCCCTTGTTTACAAACTTGTCACAAAAGAAAAATTCCATTGACACCAAGAAAATGCATTGTTTTCTCAGTATCGTGATAGTAATGAGAAAAAAATACCTTGTAAATGGGTTCTGAAAATTTTGTTTAAAACTTTTTTGTAACTATATATAATATATTATAATTTTTTATTATTTTTTTTCCTTTCAATTTTTGGAAAAAATCAGTAAAATTTTTCCTGAAATGAGGTCAATATGGCAAAAGTAAAAGAAACCTATATTTGCAGCAATTGCAACGCTGAATCCCTGCAATGGAAAGGACAATGCCCAAATTGCAAGGAGTGGAACACCCTTGAACTTGCAACAGTGAAAAAGACAAATTCTTCTCATAAGAAAACAATAAAATCCAATAATATTATAGCATTACAAGACGTTAATCTGGATAATCACGAAAGTTTTGGCTGTGGTCTCAAAGCCCTTGATAAAATTTTGGGAAATGGCTTTGTTCCGGGCTCTGCAATTTTGGTCGGAGGCGAGCCAGGCATTGGAAAATCAACACTTTTGCTGCAATTGGCAGGCGCGGTGGCTTCCGGCACCCAAATGGAAAATAATGTATGCATTAATGCCCAAAAACCACACATTGTTTTATACGCCAGCGGTGAAGAATCCCTGCCTCAAATCAAGGGAAGAGCTGAACGACTGGGCGTTTTGCATGAAAATCTGCTCGCCCTTGCCACCAACCGCGTTCAGGATATTGTGGATATTATTGAGGACGAACGCCCAAACCTTTTAATTGTGGACTCCATTCAGACCCTCTCTTCTGACATGGCAGAAGGGCTTGCCGGTAATGTGAGTCAGGTAAAAGCCTGTGCCAGCGAACTTGTGGAAGCATGCAAAAGAAATAATACTACCCTTATTTTGGTGGGGCATGTGACCAAGGACGGCGATTTAGCCGGGCCACGGCTGCTTGAACATTTGGTGGACACGGTTATTTCCCTTGAAGGAGACAGAAAACAAATTTTCCGTATCCTGCGCGTGCTCAAAAACCGCTTTGGCCCCAATCAGGAACTCCTTGTTTTTCAAATGAAGCAAAAGGGTCTGGAAGTAATTGAAGACCCTTCGACCTTCTTCCTGGAAGCAAGGGACTCTTCCCTTTCCGGCACTGCCATTGTTATGGCTGTGGACGGGCAAAAGCCTTTTGCCGTTGAAATTCAAGCTCTTGTTACCAAAACCTATTTGAGCATACCAAGGCGCACAGGGCTTGGCTTTGATGTCAACCGCCTGCATCTTCTTCTGGCAGTATTGGAAAAGCGTTTGCGTCTCAATTTTGGGCAAGTGGATATTTATGCAAAAGTGGGCGGCGGCATGCGTTTACAGGAGCCGGGGCTTGACCTTGCCCTTGTGGCTGCCATTCTTTCTTCTTTTTATGATATACCGCTTCCGGAACGGGCAGTTTTTTGGGGAGAAGTGGATTTAAACGGCCATATCCGCCCTGTCAGTTCCCATACCATCAGACTGAACCAGGCCTCAAAGCTGGGCTATACGCCTATCTTTTGTCCTTTGGAAGAAAATTCCCCATTTTATGTAAAAACCATTGCAGAATTACAACAAAAACTTTTCAGGAAATAAGCAGCAAAGTATTTTGATAAATTTAGGCAAGTTTTTGAGAAAAACAGGCATGTATTTTTCTCTGTCCTTTAGTATAATCCTGTTATGAATAAACACGATTTTTTAGAAAATATTAATCCCTCGCTTCAAGAAAAAGCCCTGCATTTAGAAGAAATTTTAAAAGGCTATGCTGTTCCCTTTGTTATTGCCTGTTCCGGTGGTTTGGACAGCCGCTTTCTGGCGTTCTTTGCCAAACAAATCGGCTGTGAATTTTCTTTGGTTCATGCCACAGGAAAACATATTGACGCCAAGGAAACAAGATATTTAAAGAAATGGAGTACAGAAAATTCTCTTGCGCTCACCGCTGTTTCCCTTGATATTTTTGGCTTGGAACCTGTTTTCCATAATCACGAGAATCGCTGTTATTACTGCAAACTCCACACCTTCAAAACCTTTCAGGCAAACTTTCCAAGCTTGATTATTTGTGACGGCACGCACGCGGAAGATACTACTGCTTATCGCCCGGGACTCATGGCACTGCAGGAACTTTCCATTCAATCCCCTCTTGCTCTTGCCAATTTTACCAAACAAGATATCCGCAGCCTGGGAAAAATCATTGGTTTGGAAAATTATCAGCAAAAGGCACGGCCTTGTCTTTTAACTCGTTTTCCTTATCATACTGAAATAAAAGATGATATTTTGCATCAGCTTATTTCTTTAGAAGATTTTTTTGAAGCAGAACTGACAAAAATTTTTGCCGAAAATATTCCTGATTTTCGCATACGCTTTATCAATGGCGAATTTTGTTTTCATTACCAACAAAACATAGAAAAGGAAGTTTTAAACACTTTACAAACAGAACTAAAAAAAGCTAAAATACTTCCTGTAAAATTCGAACAATTATCAAAACTCAGTGGCTATTTTGATAAAAACAAGTGAGTAAATCATGAAAGCAAAAGTTTATTTTATGGACATGCATTGCAGAAAACAAGCTGAAAACAAAGCTGCAAAAGTTGAAAAGCTCTGTAATACCCTTGGTGTATCCAACTTTGTTAAAAAAGGTGATTTAACCGCAATTAAGCTTCATTTTGGCGAATTTGGAAACGATACCCACCTGCGTCCGCAGCTGGTGCGCAAAGTGGTTGACCTGGTCAAAGAAGCAGGCGCTAAACCATTTTTAACGGATACCAATACACTCTATTCCGGTTCACGCAAAAATTCCGTTGACCATTTGGAAACAGCCTATGCCAATGGCTTCAATCCTACAACCATGGACGCTCCTGTGATTATTGCTGACGGCATACGAGGAAGAAATCACATTGAAGTTCCCGTTGAAAATTTAAACTATTTCAAAAAAACTTTTCTTGCCCGTGAAATTTATGAAGCGGATTCCATGGTAGTTCTCTCTCACTTTAAAGGACATCTTGTGGCTGGCTTTGGCGGAGCAATAAAGAATCTTGCCATGGGCTGTGCCTCTTTTTGGGGTAAACGCGACCAGCACGATACAAAAGTACGCGTCAATCAAGACAATTGCATTGCCTGCGGCTCTTGTATGAAAATTTGCCCGGCCCACGCAATCAGTATGAAAAAAGAAGAAAACACCAAACACGCCTTTGTGGACAGAAATAAATGTATTGGCTGTTTTGAATGTCAAACTGTCTGTGAGCCAAAAGCCATTGTCAATGAACACGATTCCGACCTTTCCCATTTTGTGGAAAGAATTGCAGAATACGCTTACAGCGCCATTCAAAACAAAAAAGGAAAAGTCTTTTATATCAACTTCTTAATGAATATTACTCCTGACTGCGACTGTGTTTCCTGGAGTGACGCCCCCCTTGTTGCTGATATTGGCATTTTGGCTTCCACTGACCCGCTTGCCCTTGATAAAGCAAGCTATGATCTTGTGTATAAAGCACAAAGCTTGCAGCCCATGGAAAATAACGGCGTCAATGTGGATAAATTCAAACATTTCTGGGAAAAAACACACGGTGCGCATATTTTTGAATACGGTGAAAAAATTGGTTTAGGTTCTCTGGATTATGAACTCATACCTGTTGAATAAGGAGATACACGATGAAATCTAAAGTCTATTTTGCTGACATGCACTGCAGAAAAAATGAAGATAATAAAGCTGCTAAAATTGAAAAACTGTGCAATGCCGTTGGTCTGAAATCCATTCTCAAACGTGACGACATCACCGCAATCAAACTCCATTTTGGGGAAATGGGCAATGATACCCACCTGCGCCCGCAACTGGTCCGCAAAGTGGTTGATCTTGTAAAACAGGAAAAGGCGAAACCATTTTTGACAGATACCAACACGTTGTACTCTGGTTCCCGTAAAAATGCCATTGACCATATCAATACTGCCTATGCTCACGGTTTTGCGCCCTGCACCGTCAACGCTCCTGTGATTATTGCGGACGGGCTCAACGGTCAAAGCCAGGTGGATGTTCCTGTCAATCTTAAACATTTCAAAGAAACCCATATCGGACGTGAAATCCATGATGCAGACAGCATGGTTGTCTTATCCCACGTCAAAGGCCACGAAATGGCAGGTTTTGGCGGGGCACTCAAAAACCTTGCCATGGGCTGTGCCTCTTTCTGGGGAAAACGCGATCAGCACCAGACCCGTGTTGCCATGGATAAAAATATTTGTATCGGCTGTGCCAGCTGTGCAAAAATCTGCCCTGCCCACGCGATCAGCATGGAAAAAGATGCAAACGGCAAAAAGACTGCACATGCTGATCCTAATAAATGTATTGGCTGTTTTGAATGTATTACTGTTTGTGAACCAAAAGCTATCACAGCTGCCTGGGAAACTGAACTTTCTGCCTTTGTGGAAAGAATTGCTGAATATGCCTATGGTGCAGTACAAAACAAAAAAGATAAAGTTATCTATATCAACTTTGTGATGAATGTTACCCCGGACTGCGACTGCGTTGCCTGGAGTGATACACCCATGATTGCTGATATCGGTATTTTAGCTTCCACTGACCCTGTTGCTATTGACAAAGCCAGCTACGACCTTGTAAAACAGGCACAAAGCTTGCAGCCAATGGAAAATAACGGCGTCAATATTGATAAATTCAGCCACCGCTGGGAACATACCCACGGCTATCATCAAATTGAATACGCTGCTGAAATTGGCCTTGGCTCTTTAGATTACGAACTTATCAAAATTTAGTGAGAAAAAACAATGAAAAACATTGCATTTATTGGTATCGGCGTAATGGGCTCTTCCATGGTACGCAACCTTCTCAAAAATGGCTACAATGTCAGTGTGTATAACCGCACCAAAGCAAAGGCAGAAGCCTTAAAAGGCGACGGTGCAATCGTCTGCGACAGCATTAAAGAATGTATCCAAAATAAAGACGCCATTATCACTATGATTGGCTATCCAAAAGATATTGAAGAAGTCTATTTTTCTGATTACGGCATTATTGCCAATGCTCCGGCAAAAGCCTATCTCATTGACATGACCACTTCAAGCCCAAAACTTGCTGAACAAATTTATGCAAAGGCAAAGGAAAAAGGTCTGAAAGCTCTTGACGCTCCTGTTTCCGGCGGAGATATTGGCGCTAAAAATGCAACCCTTGCCATTATGGTGGGCGGTGATGAAGACGCTTTCAACGCTTGTCACCCTCTCTTTGAAGCCATGGGCAAAAATATTGTGTATGAAGGAAAAGCGGGCGCGGGACAACACGTCAAAATGGCGAACCAAATTGTTGTGGCTGCCAATACTACCGGCGTTTGTGAAGCTATCAGCTACTGTATCGCCATGGGCATTGATCCAAAAATCATGCTCAAAACCATTGAAACAGGTGCTGCCGCCAGCTGGCAGGTCAGCAATAATGGCCCTAAAATGTGCAATGATGATTTTGCGCCGGGTTTCTTTATTAAACACTTTGTCAAAGATATGAAAATTGCTTTGGAAGAATGCAAAAATAAAAATATCAGCCTTCCAGTGCTTGAAAAAGTTTGCTCCATGTATGTGGAAATGGAAAACAACAATCAAGGCGATTTAGGAACACAGGCAATTATCAAAAAATACACAAAATAATCTGTAAACGCCCTCTTTTACAGGGGGCGTTTTTTCATTTAAAATGTCACAAATCCAAAGACCCAATCAAAGCAAAGCAAATTGTTATGCCTTAGGCACTGTTTTGCTTTGGTCAACTGTTTCAACGGCCTTTAAACTTGCCCTTGCAAAGGCAAGTGTTTTGCTTGTTTTTACCTATGCTATGCTTTTGGCAAGCTGTGTCTTATTTTTGTATTTACTCATCAAAAAAGAATTACCCCGTCTTTTCAGCCTTGACAAAAAAGAATTTTTCTCCTGCTTCTTCCTCTGCTTCATGCTCTTTATTTATTATAATGCTCTCTTTATTGGCTATACGGGGCTGCCGGTGCAAATTGCCCAGCCTATCAACTATGCCTGGACCATTATGCTGGCTGTTTTGAGCAGTTTTATTCTCAAGCAGCAGCTCAGGCGCATTGAAATTTTTTGGATTTGCTTTGCCTTTACTGGCGTTCTCATTATCAGCCTTGGCAACAGTACCACCATGGTTGAAAGCAATGGACTGAGCATTGTTTGTATTTTCCTAAGTACTATCTTATATCCCCTCTATTGGATTTATAATACAAAAAATCACCTTCCCGGCAATATCAAACTCTTTTTGGGCTTTTTAGGGGCAGGGCTTTTAGGCATTTGCACACTTCTCTTCCAAAAAGAAACATTTATTTTGCCAGAGGCTGCCATACTCCCCACCTGTTATATTGGTTTGTTTGAACTCTCTATCCCTTTTCTGCTTTGGGACAAGGCAATTTATTATTCAAAAAGCATGAGCAAAATTGCCACCATTCCGCTTATTTCACCGTTCTTTGCTCTGCTTTGGGCAAACTGCATTTTGGGAGAACAAATAAAGTTTATCAATATCATTGGCTTAATCTTTATTGTCTGCGGAATTTTTATGCAGCAAAAAAATAAAGAATAGGCACACAAAAATGCCTTGTCTTTTTGAAAAGTATAGTTATTATTTAAAAAAACTGAAACCTCTAAAAATGTTATACATAAAAACGGAGATAGTATGACAAGTTCTATCAAAACCGCCGTCCTGTTTGCAATGCTGACCACACTTTTTGTTATTGTTGGCGGTCTTATCGGCGGTCAAGCAGGAATGATCATTGCCTTGGGTTTTGCCATTATTATGAATTTCTTCAGTTATTTCTTTTCTGATTCTATTGTGCTTAAAATATACAAAGCAAGAGAACTGCAAAGAAGCGACGCTCCGGGCCTTCATGAAATTGTTGAAGAGCTTGCGCGCAATGCCGGCATTCCAAAGCCAAAAATTTGTATCATTCCAGACCCAAGCCCCAATGCCTTTGCTACAGGCAGAAATCCGCAAAAAGCTGTTGTGGCTGTGACTCAGGGGATTTTGCAAATTTTGAATACCAATGAACTTCGCGGCGTTATTGCCCATGAAATCGGCCATATTGCCCACCGGGATATTCTGATCCAATCCTGCGCGGCTGTTTTGGGTTCTGCCATAACATCCCTTGCCAATATGCTCTATTATACAAGCCTTTTTGGCGGACGAAACAGTGAAAATTCAAGCCCAATCAGTGGACTGGGGGCAGTCGTTATGATGATTTTGGCTCCACTTGCCGCAACGCTTATCCAAATGGCAATATCCAGATCCCGTGAATATATGGCGGATGAAGCAGGTGCAAGCTTTTGTTCTGACCCGCAGGCGCTGGCAAGCGCCCTCAATAAACTCAATAATTACAGTAAACAAATCCCCATGCGGGCAAATCCTGCAACAGAAAATATGTTTATTGTTTCTCCGCTTCATTCCGGCGGCATGCAGGCACTTTTCAGCACGCACCCACCAATTGAAGAACGTATTAAGCGCTTAATGCAAATGGCAAGATAAAAGAAAAGGTGGCAAATGCCACCTTTTTTGTTGAATTATTTAATTTTGAGTTTTTACAGGGAAAGAACTTTTGAAAAAGTTCTCACCCTGTACCTTCTCTCAAAACTTTTTATGCTATCATATTATATTATAAAATAAAATAGTTACGAGCAAAGTATAAATGAAAATGCTTTATGAATATCTTGGTTCATCAACGCTAACGATTTGAAATGCCTTATTGGCTTTCACAATGCCCGGAATACCCCAATATTTTGTCACCCCTTCCACTGTGCAGGGAAGAAGCTGCTCAATATCTGTATCCAAAGTAATAATATCGCCCACTTTCAAGCGCAAAAGCTGGTTACTGGTAATTTGTGTATTGCCGATACCAATTTTTAATTCTACAGGCGTTTCCATAAGTCTGTCCTTGAGTCGTCCAGACCAGGCATGGTCAACTTCCAAACGTTCGGTTTGATAGTTTGCATTGAGTTTTGAACGAATTGGTTCAATGGTTGAATAAGGCAGACAAACCAGCATGGAACCAAGGGAGTTGTCAAGTTCAACTTCATAGTTGATAACCACCACAACGTCACTGGGCGGAACAATAGAAGCAAATTGCGGGTTGATTTCAGAACGGATAAGTTCAAGGTTTACTTCATGCACAGGACGCCAGGACTCGGTCATAATTTCAAGGGCAAGACGAATAATTCTGTCTACAATGGCCTGTTCAATACGGGTAAATTCACGGCCTTCAACTTTGGACTGTGTGCCCATGCCGCCAAAAACGTTTTCCACCAACGCAAAAACAAGACGAGCATCAACAATCATCAGCGCGTTGCCGCGAAGTGGTTCCATTTTGAAAATATTGATACTGGTAGGTACAGGAAGAGAACGCATGAATTCCCCAAACTTCGCCATATCAATTGAAATAGGGGAAATTTCCACACGCTTGCGCACAGTATTGGTTAAGGCGTTCGTGCAGAGCCGCGCAAACCTGTCGTTGATAATTTCCAAAACAGGCATACGACCACGAATAATTCTATCCTGGTTCGCCAGGTCAAACAGAACGACACCGTCCGAATCCTCATCAGACTCTTCTTCTACATCCAAATCCCCACCAGATAAACCATTCAAAAGAGCATCAACTTCATCTTGAGCGAGAAATTTGTTCATATAAACCGCCTTAATTATTTATCTCTATAAAATATACATTCTCAAAATACAATGTCAAGCAAGAAATACTGCAATCAAACCCTTTATCGTCGATTTTTCGTATTTCTATATACTTTTTTTAAAAATACAATGTATTTGCTCTTTTAGATGAAATTTTATATAGTGGCTTTGTCTGACAAAGGAAAATTTATGGCGATACAAATTACCTGCAAAGAACAAAAATTAAGTATTGATTTTGAGGAGTTGCCGAAGAATGCTAACGTAAGTTATCTCTTTAGCCTGCCTCAAATCAAACCTCGCCCCCTTTGTACCGGTATGGGAAAATGCGGACGCTGCAAAATTCAATACAATTCTCCAGCTCCTGAACTGACACCTTTGGAAAAAACTCTGCTCTCCCAGGAAGAACAGAAAAGTAATATCCGTTTAGCCTGCAAACATCCTTTGGAAGATAAGCTCGAACTGACAATGTTTGATGATTTGCAGCAAAATGCTACAAAATATCATCTGCATTTGCCTGCAAACTGCAAAGGTGAAACTGCCACACTCTTTGTTGACCTTGGCACAACCTCCATTGATTTTACGGTACAAAATGAACAAAAAGTCTTTGCGCAAGGCAAGATTTTAAATCCGCAAATGTTTGCCGGAGCTGATGTTATGGCACGGCTCTATTATGAACATTTTATTGAAAAACATAAACCAAGCCGGCAGCAAACTATTTTATTGGAATTTTTTCAAAGCATTTGTGCTGAACTGAAAAACGCCTCTATCACGATTAGTGAACTCTATCTTGCGGCGAATCCTGCTATGATTGCATTATTTTTAGGAGAAAGCACGAAGAGACTCATGGAAGCGCCCTATTTTCTTGAAAATAAAGGCAATGCCCACTATCATTTCAAAGAGCTGCCCCCTGTCTTTATTCCTCCGCAAATGAGTGCCTTTATTGGGGCTGATGCCTGTGCCGGGCTTGCTTATATTCTGCAAGACTATCCTGAACTTGATAATTTTCTTTTGGCAGATTTAGGCACAAACGGTGAGTTTATTTATTATCATGGCGGGCAGGTTTACGGGGCAAGCGTGCCTTTGGGCCCTGCTCTTGAGGGCGTTGGCATGCGCTGCGGAAGTGCTGTGCACGGCGAAGGTGAAAATATTATTCTTTCTTTTTCCTTAACTCCTTTTGGGCTTTCTTATGAATGTAAAGGCAATCCGCAATTTATCTGCGGAGTTGCCTATCTTTCTTTACTGGGTATTCTTTTATCTACCAATTGTATCAACAGGCAGGGACTTT
This sequence comes from uncultured Mailhella sp., assembly GCA_910578585.1. Classification (GTDB taxonomy): domain Bacteria; phylum Desulfobacterota; class Desulfovibrionia; order Desulfovibrionales; family Desulfovibrionaceae; genus Taurinivorans. The sequence continues at coordinate 22,093 of CAJTRG010000002.1, read as the reverse complement.
TTCAAAATAAGGAATCAGAACAAAGCCCCTTAGCCAAAAAACTTTTTGCCCATTTCAAAGAAACGAACGAAAAACGTCTTTATGTCACGGAGGATTTATATTTATGTGCAGAAGATATTGAAAACATTTTAAAAGTTAAAGCAGCTTTTTCTTCTGCCATTGAGCTTTTTCTGCAAAAAAATCCTATTGACAATATTTTTCTTTCGGGCTCTTTCAGCTCTCATATTCCCCTTGATATTCTTGAAAATCTTGGTTTTTTGCCTAAAAACAGCAAAGCCAAAACAAAGGTTATCGGCAATTCCTCGATCAAAGGGCTCTTTTCCTATTATACCAATAAAGAACTCGTCAGCAAAGTGGCAAAACTTTCCGAGCAGGCGATTATCATTGATTTAACAAACCAAGATGAATATAATAGCCTCTATATCAACAATATGCATTTCTAAGCAGGTACATATGAATAAAGAACTTTTTTCTGAATTTGATGATTTTGCGCAAAAAGGGTTTAGCCTGATTTACCCTGCCCTTGCGGAGCTTCTCCCCATGAAGCCAAGCCAAAGAAAGGAACTTCCCTATGCATGCAAGGAATTATCCGAGTATTTAACCACAGAACGGGAAATGCTCTCACGCCCCTACTGGACAAATCCGCGTCTTTTGTCTGCCTATTTTCATTATTTTTTGGTCTGGAATTTAATCCGTTTATGCAAACTTTTCCCGCAAATCAATTTAGGCACACTCTCTCAAAAATGCACCTTTGTGGACTTGGGATCAGGCCCTTTGACCATTCCTTTAGCCTTTTTTCTTGCCCGAAAAGATTTGCACAAAAAAGAAATCACCTTTATTTGTTCAGATATTGCGCCGCAGCCATTGCAAATTGGCAAAAATCTTTTTGAAATGCTCCGCCTAAAGCTTGCGCCGGAATGCAGGTGGAAAATTGAAATTGTCCGCGCGCCCAATCACAAAATTTTACGGCAAATCCATACGCCTGTTTCCCTGATTACCATGGGAAATGTGCTCAATGAAGGCGATGAAAAGAGAAAGTTTTCCACTTTTGAGCAAATCCAGCATATTTATGATACTGCCTGCCAGATTCTTGATGAGACTGGGAAAATTTTTGTTGTTGAGCCCGGAACGAGGCAAGGCGCGCGCATGATCCAAATTTTGCGCACTCTTGTGACAGAAGAAATGCAGGAAAATGATTTTGATGAGCTTGGCGAAGAAAATGGCGAAGTTACAGCGTCTTTTGCAGAAGACAACCGGAAAGAGGATGATTGGAAGGAAGATGAAGAAGCACCCAATCAAATTATCAGCCCCTGCCCCTGTGGAATTTCCTGTCCGCTCACAAAGCAGTTTCATAAACAGAATGCCTGGTGCCATTTTAACACCAAGGCAAATGGCATTCCTAAAGAATTAAAAGAGCTTTCTCAAAAAGCCGGACTTGATAAAGAATCCATCAGCCTGTCCTATCTGTATCTTGCCAAAAAGGAACTCGCTGAAAAGCTCATCAAAAAGGAGCAAAGTGAGCATAAAGCAAGAATTATCTCTGATGCTTTTGTTGTGCCGCACTACAAGGGAAGAGCCCGCTATGCCTGCCACGAAAGAGGGCTTTTACTGATTCTTGACAGTGCCGCCATGCCCATGGGAACACTTTGCGAAATAAAATTCCCTGCAAAAAGTATTCGTGATTATAAGTCAAAAGCCCTTTTGTGCATGCTCAAAGAAAGCAAGTATAAAAATCTCAAGGAAATGGAACAAATACAGCCTGTTCCGGAAAAATCTGAGAAAAAGACCGATGCAGCAAAGCAAAAATCATTAAAACCTCACAAAGCTTCTGCGCAAAATGCAAAGAAAGACAGACAAGCAAGCAGAAATACAAACAAAATACCCAATAAACGTACACCAGCGAAAAGTGCAAAGTAAATTTTTAACAAATAAAAATTTACTAGACTTTTGATATAAGTATGATAAAATTTGTTTGTTACAAATATCATAGTCTCAACCAATAGGGGATTAAAGTGGCTGCAACATATTTACTTGTTTTTATTGGATTTCTTCTCATAATTTTTGGAATAGTTTATTTCAAGGGTAAGCAAAGCAAAGAGGAACCCGTTGAAGATGTTTTAGCCAGACTGAGTCAGGAAGAGCAAACGCTCTATAAAATGGCACTCAAGCCCGAAAATGTGTCGCATACTTTTATTTACGCCCTTTCAACCTGCCATCACTGCAAGAAGACAAGAGAATTTCTGGATGAGCATCAAATCCCTTATACCCTTATTTATATTGATAACTATCCCAAGCAGCTCTACAAAATCTTATTGGAGAAATTAAAAGTATATAACCCGCGCGGTTCTTATCCAACTATTCGCCTTGTAAACGGACAAATTATTACTGGTTTTAGAGAACAAGCACTCAGGGAGGCACTGTTGAAATGAGCCCCGAAGAACTTTATAATTTGTTGAAAGAAGAAGAGAAGAAAGGCTATTATCTCCATAAGAATTATGAGCACTGCATGGAAGTTATCAACGGTCTGCTTGATAACCTCAATAATTATGGCTACTTAAATTGTCCTTGCCGTCTTGCCAATAATGATGCGGAAAGGGATAAACACATGATTTGCCCCTGCGCCTACAGAAATATTGATGTGAAAGAACATGGCGCATGCTTTTGCCATTTATTTGTGAGCGAAGCTCATAAAGACGATGAAGATTTCTTTCCGGAAATTGATGATAGAGTGCATTTAAAATAATCAGCACACATTCTTATATTTAAAGGGACAAATTTTCTAACCTGTTGTTTTTCTTATTTTAAAATTTTTTTATATGCAAAAAAACTCTTTGCATTTTTTTTCATTTAAGTATAAAATATTTCGAAATTAATGTAAGTTTTCTTACAATTTTACTATACTTTCTTTTCAAAGGATTTTTCTGTGGAAAAACAACATAAAGTCCTCATTGCAAATCGTGGTGAAATTGCAGTTCGAATTATTCAAGCATGTTGTAAACTTGGTTTAAAATTTGTTGCAGTATATACACAAGAAGATATCCATTCTGGTCACGTTAAATTAGCCAAAGAACTTGGCGATGAAAATAGCCTTTATCGTATCAGTTCCTATCATGATGCCAACGAAATTTTATGTGTTGCAGATATTGCCGGCGCAACTGCCATTCACCCCGGCTATGGTTTTTTTGCTGAAGATTTCCGCTTTGCCCGCCGTGTGACAGAAAGAACCCGTCCGCTGATTTTCCTTGGCCCGTCCTGGCGTGTTATCCGTGAACTGGGGGATAAAATCAATACAAAGCGTATTGCCAGAAGCCTCAATATTCCAACGGTTCCGGGCTCTGACAGACCCATTTATGATGAAAGTGAAGCGGAGAAAATTGCCCGTACGCTTTTTGATTTCCAATTGCAGCAAGGCGTTAAGACTCCGCTTGTTTTGGTGAAAGCTTCTGCCGGCGGCGGCGGCATGGGAATTGAAGAAATCCACGACATTGATTTATTCCGCTCTATTTACAGAAGAATCAGAAACTATGCCATGCGTCAATTTAAAGATGATGGCGTCTTGATTGAGCAAAGAATCACCAATTTCAACCACTTGGAAGTACAAATTATTTCTGACAGATCCGGCAAGAATCCCGTTCATTTCGGCACGCGAAACTGCTCTATCCAGTCTACCGGTCTGCAAAAGCGTATTGAAATTGCGCCCGGTTTTGATCCAAAAACCATTCCTTATACGTTTGACGCGCAAAAAGTTATGGACGATATTATTGAGCACTCGCTTGCCCTTGCCCGCAAAGTCAATTACGACAGCGTGGGTACCTGGGAATGGATTGTGACCAAGGACGGAAACCCGTTTCTTATGGAAGTCAACACGCGTATTCAGGTTGAAAACGGCGTATCTGCTGCCATTTCCAGTATTAAAGGGAAAAATGGCGTTGACCTTATTGCCGAACAAATCAGAACCGGTCTTGGTGAGCCTCTTGGCTACAAGCAGGACGACATCACCTTTGACGGAATTGGTATTGAATACCGCATTATTGCTGAAGATACTGAACATAATTTTACCCCATGGGTGGGCGACATTGACACGTTTAGTTACGAAAAAGCCCCATGGCTTTCCATGCACACCCATTTGCCAAAGGTAAGCAAAGAAAATCCTTACACTATTCCCACAGAATTTGACCCCAACCTGGCCCTTGGCATTGTTTGGGGCTCTGATCTTGAAAATGCAAAACAACGAGGAAAAGAATTTCTCAATTCTCTGAAAATTGCAGGAAGCAACAGCCAGAGCGAAAGCCTCAAGTCAAACATTCCATTCCTGCTCGCCAACACGGACAGAATTTTGAAATTTTAATGAGTACTATTATGGAATTAACAAAGAAAATACAACAATTAACAGATAGACTGAATTATATAAAAGATATTTTTGCCGGCAAACACCAGGACGAAATTGCGCTTTTGGAAAATCATTTGAACGAATTGAAGGAATGTGAGCCGCAAAATGCTGAAAAAATGATGTCAGATCTTGACGAGTTTTTCAAAGTTATGGAGAAAAAGTTTGAAGAAAAGCTTACTCCCATGGACAAAGTTCGCATTGTTCGTCACCCTCAACGCATTTGTTTGAAAGACATTCTTGAAAACGTTTACGATAACTACACAGAAATCGGCGGTCAGGACGAGCACACCAACGACCCTGCTGTTTTGATTGCCCGTGCCTATATTACTCGCCGTTACGGCAAGAAAACCTATCACCAGTCTGTCATGGTTATCGGCCATGAAAAGGGACATGGAGAGGAATTCAGAAACGGCGGTTCTGCAAAGCCCTGGGGCAATGCCAAAGCCCTGCACTACATGCAGGTTGCTGAAACGGAAGGCATTCCTATCCACTCTTATATTTTTACTCCCGGCGGCGACCCTGTGGAAGAATATCCCGGCGCAGCCCAGCAAATTGCAAAAAATATCTATGAAATGGCAGGCTTATCCGTTCCGATTGTTGCGCTCATTTCAGAAGGCGGCTCCGGCGGGGCGGAAGCTTTTGGGCTTGCGGACAAGCGCCTTATGCTTTCCCATGGCTATTATTCTGTTATTTCTCCGGAAGGGGCTGCAGCCATTGAAGGCAGGCTCAAACGCGGCGAACGTGCCAGTGCCGAGCTCACTGAACGCTGTGCCAAAAATCTTCATTTAACTGCCCAGGATAACTTGGCTTTTGGTTATATCGATAAAATTGTACAGGAGCCGCTTCTTGGCGCGCGTCCGTACCATTATGATTTTTTCCGCACTCTTCGTCAGGAAATTATTCGGGCAACAGATGAAATTATGCTCCGCTCAAATGGATTTTCCATTTTCAATTTCAATAAGCTTCGCCGCCTGCAAAATCCTGATATCAATCTTGATGAAACCTTTGTGCGCTGGCATATCAAACGCAGCATGCGCAGTGATTTAATTGAAGAACGTCAGCACAAATTTATACGTATGTCACGCAAAAGTTATATCAACAAGCAAAGCATACTGGGCGCGCTCATTGACACATGGGCTGAGCAATGGCGCGAAGTGTACAACAGACTTGTTTATGATATTTATCATCGTCAGCGCAAGAATTATCAGCGTTTGCGCGAAGAAATTGAAGCAGAATGGCTGAGCTTCAAGCATAAAACCTCCAAGCCGTTCAAAAATGCCTACAATAAAGTTCGCCGCATTGACCCAGTTGCCGAAGAGGAACTCACCACCCTTTCAAAATGGGAAGATGAAGCCAACCGCAGGAATACCTGGAAATGGGTCAGCCCTAGAGCCAAAGAAGACAGAGCCGTTACCTGTACCAACAGCGCGACCCACGGCTGTATTGACCTTTGGGCGCCTGATCTCTACAATGAATTTGCCGGGGTATGCACCAACTGTGGCCACCACTTTAAAATGGAATACCAATGGTTTATGTACAACTGTTTTGATGAAAATTCCATTTATGAATTTAATAATGAATGGGAATCCGGCAACCCGCTTGATTTCCCAACTCTCACCGAACGTTTGCAGGAAGCCCGCGAAAAGACAAAGCTGAAATCTGCCTGCATCACCTATGAAGCACAGCTTGACGGTATACGCTGTGTTGTTGCGATTTTGGCAGCGCCATTCAGAGGCGGTTCTGTTGGCGCGGCAGAAGGGGCAAAGCTCATTTCAGCTATCGACAGAGCGCGCAGAAAACGTTATCCGCTGATCATTTATTCTCATGGCACTGCCGGCATCCGCATTCAGGAAGGCACGCACGGCGTTATTCAAATGCCCCGTGTTACCATTGCCATTCGCCGTTATCTTCGTGCCGGGGGCTTGTATCTGGTGCTTTATGATACCAACAGTTTTGGCGGCCCTGTTGCAAGTTTTCTTGGCTGTGCGCACTATCAATTTGCCATGCGTTCATCAAATATTGGTTTTGCCGGCCCTGCTGTTATCAAAAATACGACCGGCAGAGATGTTCCGCCTGACCACCACAACTGTTACAAAGCCCTTTCCCGCGGCCATATTCAAGGCGTTTGGGACAGACGCGATACGCGCACCAATTTGAAGCAAGCCTTGCTCACCATGGGCGGACGCAATCTTTATTATAGATAGGAACTCTTAAATGTTAGATATTACTGCACTTTTAGAAGAAATAAAGCAACATCCCTATACGGATTTGAGCATAAAAACGCCCCATACCGGCAAGATTGAATTTTCCAATCTGCAGGAGGGAGACAAGGTGACGGACGCCACGGGCGAATTTAAAGAATTTCCCGGCACCAAAATCGCGGTTATTACCCGTGAAAATAATCCCCGTTTTATCCATGCCTGCCGCAAAGGGATTATCCAAAAGCTTCACCGCCAATATGATAACAGTTTTGTGGAAGCGGGCGTTGAAATCGGCATTTTACGCCATTTTCTCACCAAAGAGGAAGTTATCAACACCATTTTGCAAAAGACACTGCACCTTTTTCTTGCGCCGGAACGAGCCAAATATTATTTCATCCCCGATATTGACACCAAGGTTAAAGTCTATGGCAGCCGTTCTGTTACTGTTGTCAATGGTATGGAATTATTCATTGTTTCCCGTATGAAACGTGAAGTGCCCCTGCCTTATACCGGGCCGGACGGCATTATTTATCAGGTTTATTTTGACCATAATCTAAATGTTGATGTCAATCAGCCGCTTATCGGCGTCTGCTCCCCTGATCAGGTGGAAACCATTGAAGATGTGATCAGTCGCGTCAACCACGAATGGAAAGAATTAAACTAATTTGAAAATTTTTGCAGGGGAAAAACTTTTGAAGCTTTAGCTGTTAGCGAACTTGTGAGCTTTACAGATAAAGACAGCAGAGCTAAAGTTTCTTCCCCCGAAAAATCATGTAATCCCTTACGGGCTTGATTTTTCGAGGACGAGAACTTTTATAACGTATTATAGGCTTATTATGGCTTCGCCATGCCAACAATACGTAAAAAAGCCCCTGCACCCCTTTACAAAACTTTTTAAAATAATTTTCTAATATGCTTTTTTAATTCGCAAATTTCATAAACAACAAACCCGTTATAGACAAAGTCTATAACGGGTTTGCGTTTAGGGGGTTTGGGGGAGATAATCTCCCCCAAGAAAAAAATTACAAATCGTTTTCAATTTGTTTCAGGCATTCAAAAAGCATTTGTCTGTAGTAGCGGCGGACAAATTCGGTATGGAAGTCCATGTTATTGAAGTAGGAGAAGGTGAACTTTTCAGGAGCAAGGCCAAGATCTTTTTCCTTGGAGTCTTCATTGCCGATAAACATATGATTGGTTTGCGAAACTGCTGTCAAAACAGATTTACCCTTGATCGCAACCTTCATATCCATGCCGGTATTGAATTCATAAACAATCTTTTCATCGGTGGCGTTCTTTTTCTGTTCAGCGATGAGTGCCTTGGTCTTTTCATCCATATCGCGGGTAATATTGATCATCATTTTACCCTGAATGTTTTCATCTTCAATTTCTACAACTTGGAAAAGGCCTGTTTCTTCAAGATAGCGTTTTGTTGCAAGATACAGGCCGTCAACTTCACGCCAGTCTGGAGTGCGATTATCAAAAGGATCTTTGATAACCTTATTTCCTTCAAAGATGTAGGTCACCCACAAGAGCACGCGAACAGGTTCTGCCGTTTGTTTGAACTGATTGGCTTCAAGCAATTTAGTTGACGGAGTAAACCAACTTACATTGGGATAATTTTTATCTTTATAAGACCAGTCCTTCCCTGCACAGCCTTGAAGCGCAATGCAAAGAATGCATACACAAAGCAAAGTCCACAATTTCTTTATATTTTTCATAGCATAATCCATTATGATGAATAACCGGAAAGTGCCAAAGCACCGTCCGGTTATAATACGTTATTACTTGAACATGTATCTGAGACCGAATTGAACAATTTCGTTATGGTAAGCGTGTCTTCCGCGCTGAGTACCAAGGGTCATCCAGCACAGAGTATTGGTAGTTGCACGTCCTTCCAAACCGAAGCGAAGTTCACCAAGGTCTTGTCCGCCTTCCATATAGAATGGGTGATTACCCTGCATTACGCCTAACTTATGGGTATTGTGGATCCAGTTCGCTTCGATATAGCCAAGTCCCTTGTTCATGTTATTGGCATGGAGGCGGGCTCCTGCACGAAGAACCACGTTATCATTGCCAAGCAGTGAATAGGTTGTGCCCGTGCTGTCGCGAGCAGTACCTGCTTCAACGCCGTCCCAAATAACTTGAAACTCAGGCTGCAATGTCCAGATATACTTATCTTCCGGCTTATCCCCGGTTTCGCCGAGAGGCAGAGTCAAGCCGGTTTCAATGGAGTATACCCAGCCGCTGGAATTATACTTGAATTCAGGTCTGTTGCCGTAAATCTTGTTTTCAAAGTGGTTGTAGCTGAGCCATGTGTCAATATAGAAACCGTCGTCAGGACTGTTGCCTGTGTACAATGTTCCGTAAACGCCAAGTCCGTAGCCTTCAGCTCTACCCTTTGCGGTATTCCAAGTGCGGGATCTTGAATAGTTCTGCAAATCGCCAACAAAGAAACCAAGGTTATACTTCCAAACGTCGTCGATTTCCTTGCGCACAAGGTCGCCGCCGACTTGAGTCAAAGAAGTGAATGAACGAGTTCTTGAACCGCTTTCGCTCATTCTGAACTTTGTGAGTCTGCCTTCCTGACGAATCCAGGCAGAGGCTGGCTTATGTTCAGCATCAAAAGGATCGGTTTCATAAGCTTGGCCGAAGCGGTCGTGCAGACGCATATGCATTCTTGACCAGGAGTGAGCAATCGCGGTATAGGCACCGGGTTCAGGTCTTGGCTGATAGTTATCCCTGCCGTCAATGGAGTTGTAAAGAACCCATTCACGATCAGTTGCAGAATTTACCGCATCATTATAGCCCAATGAGTATACCCATTCATAGCCGGGGTCGTCCTTATCTACAACGCCAAAATTATTCATACTAAGGTGAAGCTGGCTTCCTGCTGCATCTCTATCGTCAATAATAAAGACTGGGATACCAACACTCTTATCGGTTCTTTCACCGCGGGAAGAGCTGAAAATGCCGGCGGTCAAATTATTGAAATGGGCAAAGGCAACGAGAGAACTGCCGGTTGCCTCAGGAACATGAATAACGTCAACGGTGGAGTTAGTCGGGCCTTGAACCACACCGCGGTAGAAGATGTTAGAACCTTCAATACCGGTATAGGTACGGGCAATGTTTACAGTATTCAAAGAAGTCAGATCTTCACCCTTGCTTCTGTTTGAAAGATAAACATCACCGGCATTGCGAATGGCGCCGATATAGGCATCGCCTGGGTTCGCGGCTGAACCGTTGAAACTCATAAAGTTCAGTTCTGATGTTGCGTCAATATCAGCTAAAGCTGCCGTAAAAGAATTTGCATTGTGCAAATAGCCGGCACTGCTGCTCTTCAAGGCAAAAGTACCTAACATATCATCGTTTTGGGAATAGATGTCACCAACGCCGCGGGTAACAGCCAGAGTTGAGTTAGCGTTACCTTTGATTTCACCATTATCGTTGACACGGGCATAACCTTGAACATCCAAATACCCCTTATTATTGGCTGCATCAAAAGTGCCCTTGCTTTGTGTGCTTAAATCAACAGCAGACGTATCAGAAACAAGCAATCCGCCGACAATCTGGTTCAGTCCCTGCAGGAAGTACTGACCGCCATTAGCACCTGCTCCATCATTTTCAAGAACCAAATTACTGGTATGATGCGCAGCTGAGCCTAAAGCTCCTTGGGAGCCTTGGAAAAGTCTTGCACCCTTTCGAATAATTGTTGCACCGGTATATTGGTTTTCATAGGTATTTTCCTGTTCAAATCCGCCGGTACCTGAGAGCATGTCAGTATCCACAGCTTCATCGTTAACTCTGGTATCACCCATGATAACTTCAGTGTTTTCTGCAATGGCAACATGACCTCTGCCTGTCAGGTAGGCAGACAAGGTATAAGTATCTTCTTTTGCTGCGGTGCCGTTATTTCCTTTCAGAGTAAGCAGTGCGCCGGGTCTGATAGTCAGAGACTTGAGCCAATACTTAATTCCAACACCCGCTGCGTCACCTGATCCTGTTTGTTTAACGTCCCTGCCATTAGTATCTTGTGCAACATCCCCGTCAATATGAAGGTATTTATAAAATCCATAGGTGGCATCAGCAACAATGCTGTTATTTTGCACAATCGTGAAATTCGGAATGGTAATAACCATATCTTTCCAGCTGCGGGGGCTGTCTACACTGTCACCCACAGGGTCTCTATGATAAGGATCTTGATCATACTGTCCTGTTGAGCCCTTTCCGTCCACAAATATACCAACCTGCGTATTACCGAAAGCATTGGCATTTTGCCCATTATGCTGCCTGAAGTCTTCAATATCACCAAAATGAATATCAACAGCATTAATAGTATTTCCGGCATAATCCTTACCATTATTTACCCCCAGATACAACACACGTCCCTGATAATGTTCTCTGAAATCGTGCATAATACCATTCCCGGTACTGCCGCTCAATATCATGCCGTCATCCATGGCAAGAAGGGATAAATCGTCTTCAGAATTGGCATTATAACCATAATCATTTGCAGAACCATTATAAAAATGGTTTACATCATTTCCGCTTGCATCAAATAATGAAGCTCCGGTATTAAATTTCGTTCCATCACCATTAACAACGCTTGACAAGTTTGTATAAACATTTACCCAAAAGTTATGCTGACCATTGGTACTGGTACTTTGGTTTGGATCTTTTGCATCCAAGGCAGAATGGAACCCATTGGTATTCCATAAATAGGAGCCCGCTACCAGCTGATTTAAATTCGTGCTTTCCTTCCCCTGAGTGAAAGTGACCGGAACAGCAGCCCCTGCACCGCTGGAGGAACCATTTGGATAATACGGACTAAAAACATCATAGGTTTGATGGGCCTGCAAGGTATTTGCATCTATATAAGAACCAAAATGAATATAGCGCACATAGGCAGAACCAGCTTTAACCTGACCGCCGATATGGGCTATCCCTCTTCTTCTGTTGACAGCTTTAATAGATTGTTCGTCAACAGAATCCCAACCAAAATAAGACTGCTTCTCTGTATTGAGTCTATCACCATCATTTACCGCTTGTCTCCAAGTCTTACTGTCAGCAGTAGCAGTTCCATAGATTGAAGAATTTCCCATAAGTTCAACATTATGCAGGGAAACTAAATTGGAATGCAATTGTCTTCTTTGATCAGGACTTGCTTCCGTCATACCAAAAAGCTCTAAGCCACCATAGACATGCCCATTAATTTTGGTATTTTCCATAACCACAATGTTATTTTTTGCCTGCCCATAGGAATAACCACCCATAACAGACATCCCCGGTCCGCCAAAGGTTCCGATAGCGCTGTCTTTAATCACAACAATATTATTATTGGCTATGGCGCTGTTTTCACCATCATAAATACGGAAATTATACAATCCTCTGCCGCCGACAATCCCGAATTTTCTTGTAGCTGCCCCTGCTGACTGTATATAAGCATACTGCAAAGAAACATAGTTATTATTGGCTTGCCAGCCTTCAGCCCCAAAAATCCCGCCTGCGGGAAAATACATATTTCTATTGGCTAGATTAATTTCATTATCTGCAAGTTTTTCACCTCTGATAATAACTGCATTATTATCAGTTTTATACCCTTTCTTCAAATTAACATTATAAGGATTGCCATCTATATCTGCTGTTGCACCTTCACCTTGACCGGATCTGGCTCCAAAAATTAATGAAGCTCCTAATACAGAACCTTTTTCAAGTGTTATGTTAACTGTATTGCCACAGCTGTCTCCCAAATTAGGGTCTGCACCATTGCTTGCAGAAAGGTCGTTTCTTCCGCCATATATCAGTCCATAAAATTTTGCATTCTCTTTTAAAGTAAGATTAACTGTAGAGCCTGAACTGGAGGTAGAATACTTATCAGTAGGTACTGCATTAATTAATTTTCTATAATCTGCTGTTACATTAATATCATCCAGTAATCCAGATGAAACTAATGTTTGAACATTTCCCATTATCTGTATTTGATTTCGATAAGGCCAGCCGCCTGCTCCTGCTGTCTGAGTTCCGCCCTCAACAGTAATATTAAGAATTGAACCTTCAGTATCTCCTTTTAAATAAATACCACTGGCCGGAGCAGAACCATTAGAATTACGCAGAACATTATTCTCCATTTGCCCAATAACTATTTGGGCATCACCTTTATTTGATGACACTATAAATTTTGCATCAGATGTTCCAAGGTTGTTATTCTCAATTTCAGCATACGCCGCAGCCGGCGCCATTATCCCTATATATATATATAGATTGGTATTGCCAAGGCTAAAGATACAAACCGCATACCTCGAAAACATCTTCCGTTATGTTTTAATTTATCTGTCATATTTTTACCTCTTATTAATGTTGCCGGATTTTTTGCAGGATTTTGAATTGGAATTATAACTGCATTTTCTTGTTTACTAAAATTTTGAAATCCGACTGCTTATCCAGAATCACGGCATATGCCAGAATGGGAGCCATTAAAACTATATATATATATATGCGGACAAAAGACAAACTTGGATCTCTTGCCTTAACTCCATAAAAATTTGATTTGTTCAACATAAATTTCCACCTGCCCATTCTCCTAAAATTCGTCATCTTCTTTCCTTTACGGCAGCATTATTAATTATAGCATGCCGAAAATACATGCTGAAAATACGAATTTATAGTCTTTTATTCTTTTTACCCATTTTCTGATTGTTTGGCAATATTTTTAATACTTAATTTTCATTTTTTTGTTTTTTTATGAAAAAGAAAATAACTTGCCGTATTAAATAAAATTCATCTGCATGGATAAGCTACAGAACATCTCCACATGACATTCAGAATAATTATGTTATTTATATCGTTAAAAGATTGCCGCGTCACTCCTCGTACAGCTCTTAGACAAGCCCAAAAGCTTTAAGTCTTAGAGCAGTAGAGGTTCTCGTATCCGGCACTTACGAGCATAGCTACGCTATAAGCGTAAAAGCGACCGGATGACGATCCTCGCAATGACAGAGTGGGAGATCGCAATGACAAGCTCCATTATTTCTTGAGAGAAATCTTATAGGCAAATGCATACAGCACGGGGAAAATAAACAGGGTCAAAACCGTGGAAACAAAAAGCCCAAAAATAATGGCTGCTGACATGCCGCCAAAGAGCGGGTCAAAGAGCAGCGGCAACATGCCAAAAATTGTAGTAACAGCCGCCAGAGAAACAGAACGGATACGGCTGACAGCAGAGTCAATCAAGGCAATAAAAGGATTTTTTTTGAGTTCCTTTATTTCAAAATTAATTTCATCCACCAACACAATAATATTTTTTATCATCATGCCTGTCAGCGAAACAGTGCCCACAATGGACATAAAGCCAAAGGGCATACCAAAAAGAAGCAAGCCCGGCACAATCCCGATAAAGGCAAAAGGCAGAGACAGGAAAATAAGAAACGGAACTTTGACATCTGCAAAAAGCAATACGCAAATAATCAGCATAAACAGCCCTGTCACAGGGATATAATCCATAATTGCAAAAATATTTTTCGTCTGCTCGTGGTGCTCGCCCAGCCAAAACATGGTGTAGCCCTTGGGCGGAGTAATGGCTTCAATTTCTGAAAGAACTTCCTTGCGGGCAGTGTCCGGCATGCTGTCAAAAGCAACTTCACACTGCACAGTCAGCGTGCGCACGCGGTTGCGCCGCCAAATCTGCCCTTCCTCAAATTTCATGCTCTCACTGCGCAAAACACCGGACAAGGGCAGGGAATTTTTGTTCATGCCCCAAATGGGAGTTTGCCCAATATTCAATAGGTCAGAACTGCCCTCCTGCAAATTCTGCTTCAAAATCACAGAAACCGTATTACCGTTTTCATTGATTTTACCAATGTTGATGCCGTCGCCGTTTGCCATGAGCGCCACAGCCACATCAGAAGGCATCACCCGCACCAGCTTGGCTAAAATGTCCGAATATTCGCCCTCCCAGACCATGAGCTTGTTGCGCCAGTCCGTTGTCACGCTGGAAATGTGCGGATTCTTCTGGAAAACGGCTATGGCCTTGTCCGCCAGCTCGCGAAGGACTTGCGGATCAGGCCCGGAAAAGGCAAGTTCAATGGGATAGGGCACGGGCGTGCCATTGGGATATTTACGAATGCCCAGCATCACTTCCGGATAATTATTGTCAATAAACTTCGTGATCTTGGCAGAAAGTTCCTCTATGTACTTGAAATCCTCAAGGTCAATCACCAGCTGGGCATAAGAAGTGTTGGGATACTGCGGAATAACCGCCACATAAAAACGCGGCACAGAAGCCCCGGTCGCCAAAACCACAGAAGTAACACCCTCTTGAGCACGGATAAATTTTTCCACTTCCGCACCAATGCTTTCTATGCGCTCAATGCGGCTGCCCTCGGATACCCATAAATTGACCGTAAATCCGCTCTTGTCAGAAGGCGGAAAGAAAATCTTGGGGATAAACAAGAAAAGGAACATGGCAAACAAAAAGGCAAGACAGGTCAGCGCCAGCGTCTTCTTCTGATTTTTCAAAAGCACATAAAGAATGCGGCGGCATTTGCGGTAAAATTTGCGCTCACGGTCGGAAATGGGCAAAATTTGCGAGTTGGCAAGATAGGTCTCACAATAGACAGGCGTTTGCGTAAGGCATAGCACCCAGCTCAGCATAAGAGATATGCCCACCACCAAAAAGACAGAGCCCACATACTCGCCCAAATAGGTGGGCATGAGATAGGCAGGCAAAAAGGCAAGGCTGGCTATGGCTGTTGCCCCAAGGAGCGGAATGGCGGTTTTCTTGGTGGATTCCAGCAAAGTATCGCGCATGGAAAGCCCCTCTTTGCGAAGAACAAGCACCCTGTCCACCACCACAATGGAATTATCCACAAGCATGCCCATGGCAATGATAAACGAAGCAAGGGAAACGCGCTGTAAATCTATGTGCAGCAAAAGCATGCAAATCAGCGTGCCTAAAATGGAAAAGACAAGACCGCTGCCAATAATCAGCCCGCTGCGTATGCCCATGGTAAAGAGCAAAACGCCCACGACTGTCACAACGGAAGCCAGCAAATTCCAGATAAAATTGTAAATGGCAGAAGTGACAAGATCAGGCTGATAATAAACCTTTTCAATATTGATGCCCACAGGAAGCTTTTCCTGCAATTCGGCAATTTTTTTGTCAATGATTTTGCCGGTGTTCACAACGTTGCTGCCCGCTTCCGGAGAAAGGGAAACACCCATGGCGCGCTTGCCGTTATAATACATTTTCTGGGTCACAGGCTCCACAATGCCGCGGGCAATTTCCGCAATGTCGCGAAGGCGCACAATCTGAACTGAACCGTCTGAAAGCTCACGGGAAAAGACAATCAGCTCCTCAAGCTTTTCCCTGGTGTCAATTTTATTGGTCAGGCGAAGGGGGATGCGTAAATTGCCAAAATTCACAGAACTTGCGCCCGTAATCAGATTATCCAAAAACAAGGAGGCAACAATGGTTTTGGGATTGAGCTCCATGGCATGAACCTTTTCGCGGTCAAGCTCCACAATGAGGGCATTTTCCACCTTGCCAAACTCGGAAACCTGCGCCACACCGTCCACAGCGTTGAGGGTCTTGGTCACAAATTCCGTATACTTCTTGAGCTCCTGCAAGGAATAAGAGTCGTCAGCAGTCACCGCCAGAAAAATGCCGTAAATGGAGCCGTAATCGTCAATCACTATGGGGTCAATGGCGCCCACAGGCAGCTTTATCTTGGCGTCCGCAATCTTCTTGCGCACATTATCCCAATACTGATCCAGCTCACGGGGCGGAACAGATTCTTTCAACTTGATCTTGACCTGCGAATAGCCTTGCTTGGAAACACTTTGCGTGTAGTCAATATTGGGGATTTTCTGCAGCGCCTGCTCAATCACATCCGTGACATAAAGCTCCACGCTGTGGGCATCCGCTTCCGGATAGAGCGTGATCACCAGGGCTTCCTTGATTTTGAACTCAGGATCCTCCAGCTTGCCCAGCTGAATATAGGAAAAAATGCCCCCGATAATCAGTAAGATTACCAAAAAGCGAATAACAAGCGGATGATCTATGGCGTAATCAATAAATTTCATGGCAGCCTATATATCCCTACAAGACTTCCCCAATATTGGTGGGCGTAAAATCTTCTAAAATGCGGACTTCCTGCCCTTCATACAAATCGTGCACGCCCTTGATAACAATAATATCGCCAAGAGCCAGCCCCTCAACAATGATCTGCCCGTTCTCCTCAGCCCGCAAAATCTGCACAGGCTTGAGATTGACCTGATTGCCGCGGTAAATCCAAACATAGCTTTGACCATTTTTCTCAAAAACTGCCTCAACAGGCACATGCAAAGCCCGGGCATTATCATTGATATAATGAAGATAGACAGTACCCTCAGAACCTACGAGCAAATCTTCATCATTTTCTATATAAAATACAACAGGATACACAAGCTCAAAACTCTGCTTTACCTTGCCTATTGTCTGAAGGGTGAGCGCGTATTCCCTGCCCTTATGCACAAAAAAACATTGCGGATTTTTGCTGAAATACTGCATGTCACTCTGGGAAATGTTGATTTGCACCTTCTTCCTGCCGTCAGAAGAAAATGAAAGCACAGGCATGGCCGCAGAAACCACAGTGCCCACATCCACAAACTTGCGCTTGATATAGCCATTATAGGGCGCAATGAGCATGGTGTCCGCCTTCTGATTGCCGCTTTTGATATAGCCCTGCCTGGCTTCCTGAAAGCTTGCAAAACTTGCCTTCTCCTTGGCAACCGCCCCCTCAAGCATGGCTTTGGCTTCATCAAATTTCTTCTTGGCAAGAGCATTTTCTTTATACAGCGCCTCTGCGCGGGCAAACTGCTTGCGCGCATTGTCAGCCTGCGCCTTTGCTCCTAAATAGGCATTTTTGGCTGCCAGCATCTTCTCTTCACTGGACTTTTGCTGTACGCCATAATCGCGCTCGTCTAAACGAACCAGCACTTGCCCCTTTTCCACATAAGCACCCACTTCATGAGGAAATTCCACAATGGGCCCCGCAACCTTGAAAGACAAAATCGCCTCATTACCCGCTTCCACAAGAGAAGGAAACTTGACAACAAATTCCTTGTCGCTTTCTGCTAACGTATACACAGCAACAGGACGGATTTTCTTTGTTTGCTCATTTTCACAAGCAACACAAAAGAGGCTGGCAACAAGTATAAGGATTGAGGCAAAATATCTTTGTATATTCATGAGTTATCCATTATTTCTCGGTTAAATTTTTCGTTGTATACCACCCATAGGGATTTTCACCCATGCTGACGGCAAGCGTTCCCACTGCCAGACGATATTGGAAATAGGCTTTTTCATGAAAACTGATAGCTTCATGATATTCTTTCAGCGCTTCATAATAATCTTTTAAATCAATAGCTTCATGTTTGTATTCAGATTGCTTCTGCTTGAACTTGCCCTGCTGTGCCTTGAGATTTGTTTCGGCAACAGTAAAGAGCTCACTCGCATTTTGCACAGAATTATAGGCAGAATGAATTTCCGTCAGCAGCGTCCAATATTCCTTGATCAGCTCAATTTCAGCTATTTCTTTCTGGCGCAAAGCTTTGCGGTATTCATTGACCGTCTTGAACCCATTGAAAATACTGAACATACCAAAAATTGAAAGAAAGCTGGCATTGTCTTCCAAAAGCAAATTATTATCAAAATTCAAAATACTGCCGCCAAGAATGATTTTCGGCAAAAATTCACTGATTGCGCTTTTCTTGATATCATCCTGAATTTGCAGGGATAAGGCGGAGATTTTCCATTTCTCATTGTGCCCAAGGGCTTGCAAAATACAGTCCTCTAAGGAAGGCAAAGCAAAAATCTCTTTTTCCAGCGGAAGAAATGTTATGTTTTCTGAAAAGGGAATGTGCAGGCTTTGCAAAGTTTGAAAATAGGCAATTTGCTGCTCTCGCTTATTCTGCTGCAAGGCAAGTTCTTTGGATAAATAATAGGCCCGTGCTTCCTCAAATTCCCAGGGAAGTATGCTTTCTGTTTTCAGGGAAATTTCCGCCTGACGGCACAATTCCTCGGCTGAGAGTTTCTCATTTTGAAGAGCATTTTCTTCACTTTCCAGTGAAAGCATATAAAAATATTCGCTCATTACACTAAGCGTCACAAGCTTTTCACTGAGCGATGTCAAGAGGCTCTGGATGCCCGCGCCCTTGTCCTTCGCGCTGACCAGAAACCACAGGCTTGGCACAAAAATCGGCAGCTGCGCATTCAAAGAATAACCATAAAAACTGCTGTCCAGCACGGGCAGCGCCAAATTTGCCGGCAAACCAAGAGATTTTGTGGGCACACCCAAATGCAGCTGATCATAATTCTTCGTATAATCCGCTAAAATATTCACTTGCGGCAATAAGTTGCCAATGGCAATCTGCTTGTCAATTTTAGCAATTTCCTGCTTCAAGCGAGCAACCTGCAAATCCAGATTCCGCTCCAGCGCAAGCTCCACAGCCTGTTCCAAATTCAGCGTATTGTGATATTTTTCAGCCAGCTGCGTCTTGACAGCTTCCTGATCTCTTTGCACAAGAGAGTCCGCGGAAAAAGGATTTTTCCACGAACAGGCACTAAGATTTGCAAAAAGAAGAAGAATTACAAGATGTTTTATCATTTCAACCACAAGCAGCTGTTTGCTCTGCGCCTCCAAAAATATTAATCAAATGAGTAAATTTAATTGAATAGAATACTGCTGAAATTTGCTGCAAAAAACCTTAATCGTCTAAGGTATCAAATTCATAGTGGATAAGGATTTGCCGTTCCTTAGCCTTGGCAATATGCTTGGAAAGAGGCTCAATAACTGATTGAATATTCACGCGAAAATCATCGTGCTTGCTGTTGTAAACAATTTCTGTTTCCCAGGCGAGCGCACTCTTGCCCTGCTTGTGCTCATTGCAAGTCAATTTCAAAATATGAGGATAAACAACATAGCTTTTGGTATAATACTCACCGTGAGAAGCGGCATAAGCGCCTGTTCCCCAATGTTTATGGCTTTCATAGCCATAAGGATAATCATGATTATAAGAATAATGAGGCACGTAAATCGTCTTCGTCACTTTCTTGCTGTCAAGAGAACCAAAATCAACTAAACAAATAAAATCAGCATGTTCCTTGTCTTTTGTTATAATAAAATCATTCTCAACAAGAGCATTTTCAATGTATGGCTTCATGTCACTGAAAACAAGATTTGCATATTGAGAAGGCGCACGCTTTTGCTCTACAAAAACAGTCTTGCGGGTTTGCTGCACGGGTTTGTGATAAGAATTCTCACCAAGCAAAACCTCTGAACGAGGCTGAGAACAAGCAAACTGCATGCCTAAAAATACAAAAAGAACAAGCAATAAAAGTTTTTTCATCGACTTCTCCAGACGCAAATTTCTTTTGCATACACAATAGGAGAAAAAAACAAAACTTTCAAGCAGTTTAACATCATAAAAATTTCATTAAGTTTAATAAAAATTTTCAATAAATATAGTACAGTTGAGATATTTTACAAAACAAACTTGACTTTATGCACACTCCATTTTAAAAAATAATAAAGAAATTTATAAAGAAAGGTGAACGTATGGGCGGAGTAAGAATTGAACACGATTTTCTGGGCGAAATGCAAATTCCTGCTGATATTTATTACGGAATCCAAACCTATCGGGCGCTGGAAAATTTCAAAATTTCCGGCATTTCCATCTCAACAATGACCTTCTTCATCAAAGGACTTGCCTGCGTGAAAAAAGCCGCTGCCATGGCAAATAACCAGCTGGGCGTGCTCGAAAAAAATAAATGCGATGCTATTTGCAAGGCTTGCGATGAAATTCTGGAAGGAAAACTGCATGACCAGTTCCCGCTTGACGTTTTTCAGGGCGGGGCCGGAACTTCCTGCAATATGAATGCAAATGAAGTTATCGCCAATCGCGCGCTGGAAATCATGGGACATAAAAAAGGCGAATACGAATACTGCCACCCAAATAATGATGTTAACTGCTCTCAATCCACTAACGATGCCTACCCAACAGCTCTGCGCATTGCCCTGTACGCACAGCTCACGACCTTTATTGATGATTTAAATTATCTGCGTAAAGCTTTTGAAAAAAAAGCTAAAGAATTAAACGATGTTATCAAAATGGGACGCACACAGCTGCAAGACGCTGTGCCCATGACCGTCGGCATGGAATTTTCCGCCTTCGCTGATACCATTTACGAAGATATGCAGCGCATTGGCGAGGCGCGCAATTTGATTGCTGAAATCAATATGGGTGCAACAGCCATTGGCACGGGCATCAACAGCCCACATGGCTACGCTGAACTGGTGACCCGCTATATCCGCGATTTGACGGGCATTCCCGTTACCAAAGCCAGCAATATGGTGGAGGCAACATCTGACACGGGAGCTTATGTTCAGCTTTCTGGCGTGCTCAAACGGTGTGCAACAAAAATATCCAAAATTTGCAACGACTTGCGACTGC
The DNA here is from genome assembly GCA_910578585.1 of uncultured Mailhella sp. GTDB lineage: Bacteria > Desulfobacterota > Desulfovibrionia > Desulfovibrionales > Desulfovibrionaceae > Taurinivorans. Next base: position 1,015 of record CAJTRG010000002.1, on the reverse strand, counting down.
TCTCTTCCGGGCCTCGCTGTGGCTTCAATGAAATTAATCTTCCTGCGCGTCAGCCTGGATCTTCCATTATGCCCGGCAAAGTCAATCCCGTTATCCCTGAAGTTATGAACCAAATCTGCTTCGATATTATCGGCAAGGATATTACCATTACCCTGGCATCTGAGGCTGGGCAGCTGCAATTGAATGTAATGGAACCTGTGATTGCCTATTCTCTCTTTTCAGGCATTACGAGACTTGGCGCGGGCTGTCACAGTCTGGTAGATTTTTGTATCAATGGCATCACCGCCAACCGAGAACGCTGCCGGGAACTGGTCTATAATTCCATTGGCATTGTTACGGCACTTAATCCATATCTTGGCTATGAAACCTCTGCCGGCCTTGCCAAGGAAGCATTGCAGTCCAATCGCTCAATCTTTGATGTGGTCTTTGAACGTAATTTGCTGAGCAAAGAACAAATCGAACAAATCCTACAGCCGGAAAATATGCTCTGCCCCCGCAAAACGTTCTCTGATAATAAAGACTAATTCACCTGTTTCAATACATTAAATAATAAAGCCTTATTACAGTTTTTTGCTGCGATAAGGCTTTATTTATTCAATTATCCCTCACATCATAATATAATTTTATAATAGATTTAAAACGGTTATCATAAAATTAGACTGATGAGCAAATAATTTATTTAAAATTACTGCTGAATTGTAAACTGAAGTGCGACACTTCACATAGAAAGACCTGCAAAGGAGTATTCCAGTTTAAGCATTTTCTTTGACGATTATTGATAATCTCCAGTTTCTGCCTAAGTTCTTGTTGTGTTACCTTTGCCAAGTCGGTTTGTTTTGAGTAAAACTCCCTCAGCAAACCGTTTCCGTTTTCATTGCTTCGCCCAATAATTCTTTTGGCGCCAAGGAGTGTAAGCATTGGCAAAATAGAAGTCTATTTTTAAATCTTCTTTCATAATAGTATGACAAGCAAACTCTTTGCCTCTGTCACTTGTTGCTGACTTAAAAGCACCTTT
>CAJTRG010000001.1 GCA_910578585.1 uncultured Mailhella sp. | reverse complement strand
TAGGAGGATAACAGAGTTTTGCAAAAATTAAAAGTTAATTGACGACACTATCTAGATATAATTTCTGATTATCATCAAAAAATAGGCTTTACCTGAAGTCGTCCCAAATCTTTGACCTTCAATAAGAATACTGTTGTCTTGTTTTACAATTTTAGCATTACGCTTTTTTTCTAATTCCAAAACCTCATTTTTTGTCATTCCCAAAGTTGCACCTTCAAGTTCAAATGCAAAAGAATTACTTGGAAAAAAAAGATAACATAGCAATAAAAGTAATGTAAAATATAATTTCATAGTTCCTCACCTAAAATTTTTCCATTAATTTATTTGATAATTAAAGTAAAATCAATATATACTATAAGTTGTTATATTATGGTTATAATTTTCAGAGAACTTTTCCTTTTCAAGCATAAATTCATCACGGATTTTTATAAGCTGTGCTGTAATTTCGCCTGCTAATTCCTGCGGAATCGCCCAGCCTGACATAAAGCGCACACCGTGTTTATCAAGAGAGCTTGTCGCCCTTGCTTTGAGTGTTCCGAATATTTTCAAATGGGCAGGGTCTGCAATGCGTTTAGAGCCAAGGGAAGTCAAATCAATTTCGTTAATCAGACAAATCCCGCCGTACCGCATGGCAAGAGCAAGCGGACCGTACTGGAACGTCATACTGCCGTTTTCCATGCTGAGGTGTCCCACAAGGTCGGCAAATTCCAAACGTCCATGTCCCGTGATTTCAAACACAGGATAATTGAGCCGTGCAGCCAGCTGCTTGATACAGCTCGATTTACCACAGCCTTGATACCCATAAATATAAAGCGGTTCTTTTTGCGTTAAAAACCAGACAATAATATCACGGCTTGAATCATGGAAAACATAATTGGGGTCGGCTTTCGGCGTATAGCTTGACGCCTGCTCAAAACCTTGAATTGCAGTGCCTGACGCTGTTCCGCTGAACACAAGCCCTGCATCAAAAGTATGAGTTTTTAGTGTTAACAATTCTTGAAGTGCTGACATAATTTTCTCCTTATATTGCGTTTTCTATTTCTGTTTCTGTTGTTCTTTCTGTTGTTCTTTCTGTTGTTTCCTCTGTGATTGGCAGACTAAATTCTACCGTTCGCACCACATCCAAATTAAAGGGATTGTCCCAATAACGCCCCTGAATTTCCAAATCTTCAAAATCCTCGCCAATGCGGATAAAGAGAAAATCCTCATCGTCAAGCTCCTCCATCACGCTGTTAATGCAGGCGATTTCCTCAAACATCAGATACTACTTGATAGAATCCCAATGGAAAAACTCTGCAAGGCTTTCACTGTCAACAGCGTACATGGCTTCTTCCAAAAAGTTTCTTGTCCGCAATGCCATTCCCGGTTGTTGTTCATCAATCATAGAACGCATAGTTTCAGCCCCTTTGGCTGTAAAAACCAATGCGACCTCTGAATAATATCCCATGATTACCCCTTTATTTCTTTAATGGTTAAACGAGAAGAAGGTTCGCTTACTGTTTCAGCACGAGCAAGCAAACCTTCTATTTCTGAGTACAGTATTTTGTTTGCACAAAATATCTTTTCTAATTCCAAAACCAATACCTCACGATTGAGGCTCTTACGTCCACTTGAAGTTGTTATGCGAAAACGGTGAGCATCTGTTTCTATCCAATCATCAATGCCTGACAGGGTATAGGAGTGTTTTATACTTTCTTCTATCTGCTTTATTTTTTCTTCTGCTTCTTTTCTTTGCGTTTTAAGCAGACTTAACTCCTGCAAAACATTCTCAAATTCAGGCTGATATATTGATTTTGAAAACTTTGGACAGTCTTTATCATACGGACAAAAGTCACATAACGGATAAAAGCCCCTGGCAGGTTGCAGCACATGGTTTCCATGTGCATATTTCTGCATATCGCCCCAAAAATCTTGAGCAAAAGCATATACTTCCTGCATAAGAAAATCATTATGCATGTATGGACCAAAGGCTTTGCCGTCCTTCATACTCAAATACAAAAGCCATGCTTCCACATCTGCCTGTGCTGAATTTCCGGCAAGAGAACGCCAAAAAGCTTTTCACAAAGCTGCGAAAACGTAAGGTCTTGATAAAGATATTCGCCGTGATTGTTTTTCAGAGAAAACGCAGGATTATTCCAATTTTCCGTTAATAATCCTGCTTGCCCGTGAACTTGATAAAAGTGTGCGGTTCTTGGACTTTCAGGAATATCCGTTACGCTTTTTACTTCTAAAATCCGTACAATGCTTTTGCCTTTGCTTTCGCCCACAAGCGTAAAATCTAAATGAGCCACAAGGGGCGTACCGTGAATTTCTGTTTTTATTTCAAGCGGGATGACATAGTTCAAATTCAAAACAGAAAGAGCCTTGCCAATCCCTTCTTCAAACCAATGCCCGCGCTGTAAGATGAGTGTTTCCAAAAAATTCTTTTGCACGGGCTTTATTTTTTGCAAAACTGCACGCCTTGGACATTCTGCATAGCTGCTAATGTCACTCAACCCCACATAATCCTGTCTGCTGCCAAGCAGTTTCCTGCTTTCATTGTCTGCATAAACTTGTAAACCGATTTTCAGCAGACCAAGCAAATGCTTTTCCCTGTCATTTACTATCACCTGTGCCATAAAAGCTCCTTAAAACACAAGGACTGCCGAAATGGCAGTCCTCGTGCAATTTTTGCATTGTTTTTAATAGATTATTCATTATTAAACAAAAAGCCCTGCCAACTGACATCGACAAGGCTGTAAATTCTTGTTTCAAAACGACAAAATATTCTACTCAAGACAATTATCCATATTTCTCCAAGCGTTCCAGTAAATTGGAAGCACTGTACAAGATACGAAATATTGTAACTGTATCATACGAAATTGAATAAAAAGCAGCATAATTATCAACTTGGATTTGATGATAGGGAATATTTTCTTTTAAATATAACTCCCTGTTTCTTTTTGGAAATGTTTCCAATGAATTTATCTTTTCCAAAATTCTGCTACACTGCTGTTTTGCAGTATCTACTGACAACAACACATTGCTGATATAAGTGTAAATTGTTTCTAAATCGTTAATCGCTGCCTGCGTCATTTGCACAGTATATTTTTTCATTATTTCTTCCCAAAAATCTCATTAACAGAATCAAGACCAACAACTTGCCCATCTGCTATTTGTTCATATCCGTGCAAAAGTGCTTCTTCCAATTCTGAATTTGCCATGGCATCAGCATTAATTTCTTGTGGTATTACAGGTAGTTTGACAGAAAACGGAATACTGCCGGTTAAAGAAACTTGACGCAGAAACATATCTACGGCAGTAGCCATAGGAATACCTAACTGCTTCAAGACATTTTCCGCATTACTCTTAACAGTAGGATTAATACGCAGGTTTAACGTTGCTGTTTTTTCCATAAAATCCTCCTTAATTTTTATGTAACGCAAACGACATTACAAGTCAAGAAGCAGTATCACACAGGAACTGCCGAAATGGCAGTTTGTATGAAATTTTTAATTTATTTTAAACAATTACGCTGTTTGAGCATATTTCCACCAACATTTTCGCTGTGCGTTCCATTTAAAGCCACTGTTAGCTAGTTTTTCCTTGTGGGGTATGGTATCACCAGTTGCGATAATGCATTGCCGTCCGTCCTGTGAGGGAACATACTGATATTCAATGCCGTCAAGGTTTGGCAAATTGCCCATTTTTTCCTTTTCTGATTCTGAATTGTTCAAGCCCTGATTTATGGGCTGCTGCGTTTCAGATTTACGAGGTTTTGAGACACGTCCATTATTTTTTAAGTTGTCTGCCCTTGCCCCTTCGGCATCGTCATCTTCCGTCACAATTCCAAGCATGGCAGTTAATGCATAACGCCTACAATAGGTGAGGGCAGATCCCATGCCCTGCGGGTCGTTCTTGGGCAGCGGGGCAACAATAAACGAAGACTGCCATTGCCCGGATTCTGCATGGGTAAATTTTGTTACCAAGCCAATATAGCCTGCTCCAAGTTCCACGGGTGCGGGAACTGGCAGCTGCGTCAGCCAAATACCGTTCTGCAAAAGAGGCTCACGGCAAGCCTGCATAACAGAGTTTAAGCTCGCATAATGACTGTTTACAAAAGGATTCTTGCTGTCCTTCATGGCAGGACTAAGCTCCCTTTGCACAGCAATTAACGCCTTCGCCAGCTTTATCGTTTCTTGAGAATGATAGTTTTCCATATACTACTCCTTGTTTTTAAACAAAATTGCCTCGCAAACGAGTATTTACAAGGCAAAAATCTTTATATTTCAATAGAGTAATATATAAATAAAAATTTTTGAAATGCAAAGCAGTCAATGTCAACCTATAAACAGTAAGTATTCCTGATAATAGAAAAAAGTAATTACTCAAAATCTAAACATCAACCATAAAAATATTGAAAAACTGACAGCAATCTTTAATAATTTCCTAATAAAAAAGTAAATTTTATCCCTTCTATCTGACCGTATAGTATTATTATTTATAATTTAGGATTTTTAGGATTTTAGGATTTTTACTATAACACTATAGTTTTTATATAAATTTATTATATCATTTTTAGGATTTAATACAGATTTTTTGGATATTATATTTTCCTGTTTCAAAGGTATTTTGAGCTTCAACTTCAAATATTTTATTAATCAAACAAATATTCATTTAATAAGTTATGTAATTTCTCCGCACAAATAGATTCATATAATAGTGAGAGTTTGTCGCACGTTCATATTCTTATTTTTCGTTATATCAGGACTACTCAATCTCGGTTATTGGTAATACCTTTATATATGTATAGAACACTATGTATAGAAGTTATCTATAACATTCCTGTATGTATACAGCTTGGCTATATGATTTCATACAAGTATATAACACAATTATAGCTAATGTATATAACAAGCTAATTTAATACACATTCGTTAATAACACTACTCATACTGAAATAACTCTCCATTATTGACTGACACCTTACTATTTAATGAGATTGAAATTAATCAAATTATTTCAAAGGATAATTTCAACTATCAAAATTTATAGTAAGGAGTTTCTTATGTGTAAAGAAACAAACGACCTTCTTCAAAGAAGAAACTGCACATTGACAACAGAAACATAATTTCAAGGAAAGTCAATCAACACAAGCAAAGAGAAAGGTCAAAGCTGTATTGAGGAAGTTCTTGCTCCTATTCATGCTCATTTAGAAGACATGAAAGAAAAGCACAGCAAAGTTATGATAACTCGTTTTGATTTGAGGATACCAAACGGAGCAAAAGAACTGAATAACAAACAAGTCGGAAGAATATTTGAAAACATGTCACGGGCAATAAAAAGAAAAGAATATGCCGGAGGGCATAATCCTGATCCCCGCATAGTGTGCACGGCAGAAAATCATGCCAGCGGAACGCATTACCATTGTGTTGCCATGGTCAATGGAAACGCCATTCAAAATCCACATACGGTTTACAATGCCGCAGAAAAATATATGGCAAAAGCATTAGATATTTCCCAAGAAGAGACAAAAGGCTTAGTAGATTATTGCAATCAAAAGGGTAAAAACGGCATCATCATTAAACATGGAAGTTCTGACGAGCAGGAAAAAACAAATCAGGTAATGCACCAAGTAAGTTACCTTGCTAAAGAACGAGGCAAAGAGCAAACACCTAAAGGACAGCATCTTGTCACAGGCACGAGAGTTCCAAAAGACAAATAACTTAAAAATAGGATAGCTCTTTGTTTATCTATAAGGGCTATCCTGATACATAATTTTAGCTGTCTATCCAATTATGAAAATATTGAAATTATCTTTTTTGGCGTTTTATATGCCGTATTTTCGGGGGATAACGAGATGTTATATTCACTTTTCACTCATAGCTGTAGTACTCATTTGAAAACAAAAATTAACCTATATAAGAGCAACGTTTTAATCTCTTTGATTTTATTACTATGATATGAGAGCTATCCTAAATCATCATACCTTAGCCCAATACAAAGCGTTAGGCTTTATCCTAACTTATAAAAAACAATATCTAGGGAAAAACACAATGAACAATAACCTTCAAAATCTCACAAACAGTATCGCCAATATAACCGCTATCAACAATCAAACTGCAATCATAGTAGCAAGTACATTTTCTTCTGCTGAAAATAGTATAACAAGTTTAGGCGGAGCCATTGGTACAATCCAAACTACAGAGGATTTAAACAAACTGCTCAATGAAGCCACAAATCATTCCTATCAAAATATACAACTTCAAACGCCGTATTTTCAGGGGTTAGAACAAGCTCAAAACAAAAAAATACAGTCAATCTGTAGTATCCCCAGCCTACCCAAAATATCCCAGCCCAGCCTATGCCAGATCGGCACGCTCCAAAACAAGCTTATACAAAACCGCACAGCACCACAAGACCAGCTTCAGCAAGCCAGCAAAATCTTATTCAAAACTTATGCAAAGAAAAAGGCAAAGACCTTGATACAGTCCTTGCCCATTATAATAAAGATTTATCAGCTATCACCAGTGCCGAAGCAAATCAGATTATTCAAGATATGAAAAAAATATAATCTGACTATAGTTACGCATTATCTCTTCAAAGAAAAGTATCTTCACCGCTTATAGACTGATTTTGAAAAAACATCACAAAATAAACAGGCAAATAGATAATTTTTCCTTTATGCATAATCTTGCGTTCATTGGATAAAACAAAAGCTTTCTGAATATGGTAATCTTCATTGTTCACCAAGGTATTTAACGCACTGTGAACAGCATAATCTTTACCGGATTTAACCTCTATAGGCATAGCAGACAAACTTGCATAATCATCAATCAGATAATCCACTTCGCCTTTGCTGCGGTTATCATAATAGAAAAGTTTATATCCATGAGCTATAAGTTCGCTTGCAACAACTGTTTCATATACAGAACCAAGATTTATAGAACGCACATCATCTAACACTGCCCGAATATTGTTTCCATACAGAATACCGGACAATATGCCAGCATCATTGAGATAGAGTTTCAGCAAATTCTTACCCTCAGTTTCTGCCAAAGGAAATTTCGGATTGGAAATAGCCTGCACATTCAAGGCAATGCCTGCACTGATAAGATACTCAAACTCATCTTGATAATCACTGAATATTTTACCTTTTTTATTTTCAATTTGCTGTGCAACAACACGTTTTTTCTTATTTTCCATATTAGAGGGAATTAACTCATAAATACGGCGGATTTTCAGTTTGTTCTGTTCATCGTATTTAGAAGCATCAACAGCATAATAATTATGAATTTCATGCTGAATAGCCCGGACACGCTGAATATTATGCGTATCAAGGTATGCATTGACAGCATCAGGAAGCCCGCCTACAAGCAAAAACTTTCGGAACATATCCATAAGTTTATTATGCATAATTTCGTCAAGTTCTTCCAACTTTTGAAACTTCGTTCGCAAAGCAGAAACAGCAAACTCATTCATACCGTTTGCATAAAGAAATTCCTCAAAATCCAATGGGAACATACGCTCTTTTCGGATACTGCCCATGGGAATTGAGGTTGTTTGGGATAACGTAACCCCAAGCAAAGAACCGCTTGCTATGTAGGTAAATTTTGCTTCTTGAGATAAAAATTTCAGTAATGTCAGCAAATGAGGATACGCCTGAATTTCATCAAGAAAAACAAGCGAATTCTTCTTTTCTTTCATTTTATCACCGGCAACCATACTCAGCTGAAGGTAAAAATCCTCTGTATTTTTGATGCCTGAAAATAATTTATCCCCTAAAAAATCCTCAATCAGATTGATTTCAATAAAATTTTCAAAGAGTTTTTGTCCAACATGCCGAATAATATAGGTTTTGCCAACCTGCCTTGCTCCGTCAATTAATAAAATTTGTTTTGAATCAGACTGCAAATGCTCTGTAATTAAATGTTCAATCTTACGGTAAAGCATACTCATCAACCTTATAGAAACTTTTCAATAAAAACATATATCATAATAAACAACTTTTCAATGTTTTATTATAATGTTTTAAATGATTTTTCAAATTAATTTATGATTATTCAAAAAAAACATGATATGATGAATTATCCCATACAATCCTGCATAATCCTATCACACACCCCTTTTACATATAAAAACCAAAAGGAGAATCTCTATGTACAATCCTTATGATTACCAATATCCCTATTCAGCAGCCAGTATTTACGTCCAATCAAACACCGATAAAGAGCAGTTATTCAAAAAGCTGGAGGATACCCTTCCGGCAGTATTTACAAGGCAAGAGGCAGCCAAGCAACTTGGATATGCAATTTCAGCAAAGACATTATCCAATCTTGATGCAAAAGGTCTAGGACAATGCAAAAAAAGTGTTTATGGCTTGAGGATTGAGAAAATCTGTCAGAAATAAAGAGGAAATTACCCCAATGAATAAAAAAATATAACGCAGAATATCTGCACTCAAGCCTTGGCTGGAAAACTCCAAATCTGGCACATGCAAAAAATTCTCCTTATGGCTGCTTTACAACCAAGGGGTATTAAAGTATAATTGTTACATATCTTCCAGCAAAATTATTTTACCTACACCCAAGCAAGCTGACGTGCTATATAACACATGCAAGCAGTTTTAAGGAAAAAGACATGATATAATAAATAGTAAAGGTAATTTGAATATGGCAAAAATTATAAAACTATATGAAAAAAATGAAACAAAAGCTTGTAAAAATATTACTGATGCAGAAATGGAAATAGCTAAATCTGATGATGATAAATATATTATACTTTCGACTTTTGGGAGTTCTTTAAGAAAAGACCCAGGAAAAGCTTCTCAAATTATTCATCTTGATAAAAAAACAGCATCTGAACTAGTCACAGTTTTACAAAACTGGATTGCTAAAGCATAACTTGCTTTTTTATAGGTAAAATTTTCTATATGTTGTTAATAGAAGATAGAATAATTCCATAAAAGCTTGATAGGCTTCTTCCAAGGTTGGTCCGGTATACTGATAAAATTGCTGGTACATTCTGGGCAGTGCAGGTTCTGTAATCCCTTGATTGACAACAGGATAGAAAGAAACAGACTGGTACGGTTTACGTTCTTTTGGATGGTACAATTCATCTTTTTTAGCTGACCCGTTTATGTACTGCGAGTTATAATCATGCCGATTTTCACACTGAGTTATAGGCGTTTCTGGACATTCAGATACAATACTTTGGGCAGGAGCTAGGGGATACCCTAGCTCCTTGCTTGTGCAATTTTGTGTATTTTTCTCTATAGTTTCAGCAAGATAAACAACTTTTTCCTTTTCAGACCGCACAGTTTCAGCATAAGAATCTGTCTTTTGTGCTTTATTTGTTTCCAAAGGCTTTAAGAATACTTTTAAAAGTTCAGTAACATTTTCTTCGCTTTTCTCTGCATCAAGCCAAAACGTATCAGTGAAATCATAAAATTTCCCATTGATATTAGCTAGTTGCATGGAATTTTTACAGCCGAACCGTACCACGTCAGCACGGATTTTATCCAGCAATGTAAAATACTGCATAGCCAAAACAGCAAGACGAAGAGCGGCAGGTCTGGCTTCTTTCAGTTTTGCCGTATTCAATGATTTTCGTATTTCTTTCTTTTTAAGTAATGATTATAAGTGATTAGGTACGGTAATTCTAAAGTAGAGTATCCCGTTTCTGGAAAAAAGGTAGGAACGGTAGGGGAAGTTTGAAGCTCTCCCTAAGGTATTTTGAGCTTGAAAATTGGGCATAAAAAAACCTTGATTTGGGCAACTTGTACGTATCACGCCCACAACCAAGGTTTTTACTAAAAATTTATATAATAAATATAAGTAGTTATAACACTGCTGGCGGAGAGGGGGAGATTCGAACTCCCGGTACCTTTTGAGTACACACGATTTCCAATCGTGCTCCTTAGGCCAGCTCGGACACCTCTCCGCTTGAGGAACATATTATTTATCCAATCTTTTGAGCTTTGTCAAGAAAAACATTCTTCATTTATAGCATTACATGAACAAATTATTTTTATCTTTCCAAATGGCAAAACACATAAACTTTAAAATAAAAAAAGACTTCCTCTACAGCTATAACCCACTAGAAAGTGTTTCCTAATGGCTTTCCGAATCTAATTTTCGGCGGCATTCGAGCAAGTCTTCTTGAAATGAAAATATAGGACAAGACGGCGCCGGGGTCCAATTCCCCATTGCGGAATTATCCAATATTTATTGAAAGATAATAAATAATGAAAACTATTTTGCCAAATTGAAAAATGAACCTTATTACAAAACCTGTACAATTTCGCCACAGTGGGTACATTCGTATCCACCAAGCTGTAGAACTTTTTCCTGAAATTCTGCGCTTTTGAGGATTTCAATAAAAGCCTTAACATGAGGCAGGGCAAGATTATGTTCCTCAATGGCAAAATCGTATTCTTCATGCCCCACAGGCACAAAGTTCAAATCCATTGCCCGTGCAGCAGATTCAATGCCCATACCGCAATCAACAGATCCGCTTTGTACAAGTGCTGCAACAGCCATATGGGTTGCAATTTCTTTATCATAGCCATTGACTTCACTACTTGCAATGCCGTTTTTCTTCAGCAGATAATCAAAGAGCACCCGCGTGCCGGCGCCCACTTGCCTGTTCACATAGCGGCATTTTGTTACGTCTGAAATTTCGGTAATATGCTTTGGATTTCCTTTTGGCACAATAAAACCCTGCACACGTTTTACGCCTTTTATGAGCGCCATATGTTTGCCGGAATTGCCGAAGAGTTTTTTGATAATCGCGATATTGTAAGAGCCGGTTTCTTCATCAAGCAAATGGATAGGCGCAATATGCGCTTCTCCGCGTTTTAGAGCCATAAGCCCTGCCATACTTCCCACGTGACTGCTGGAAAGGTGCATCTTACTGAATTTATTAGGAATCATATCCGCAAGCACATCCAGAATCAAATCATGGCTGCCAATGGAAACCACTGTATTTTCAATTTCATCCACAGAACGGCACAGCTCAACACGTACTTTTTCACCGGCTTCAATTCCTTCCTGATTTTGTTCAATCACGCAAAAACCGTCAGCCCGCACAAGACTCATGGCGGCACCAGCTCCACGGGCAAGCGGTGTGGCAATAATTTTATCCTCGACCTTGCCGACCTTTACCCGCACATATTCTTTATGCTTGAGGCTGGAAACCAAACGCTTGGAAAGATAGGCTTCCACAATTTCCTTATTGCTGTCGAGTGAATTTTGCAAATAATTAATGAGAGGACGCACGAAATTTTGATAACAAATATAAGCTGATACTGGATATCCAGGCAAACCAACCACAGGAGTATTGCCCACCATGGCTAAAATCACAGGCTTTCCGGGTTTTATAGCCACGCCATGCACGAAAACTTCACCAAGTTCCCTCAGCACATGCACAGTAAAATCTTCTGTACCGGCACTGGAACCGGCGTTGACAATCACCATATCATATTTGTCGCACGCTTCTTTTACCTTATCCCGAATAAGGGCATAATCATCTTTCAAAATACCCTGTCTGTGGGCTTTGGCACCTTGCTCAGTCACCAGTCCCTCAAACATGCGGGAATTGGACTCAATAATAGAGCCGTCTTCGATATTTTGGTCAGGCTCAATAATTTCTGTGCCTGTTGCAAAAATTGCCACATTGATTTGCTTGTAAACTTCAATTTCGGTAATGCCGGCAGAAAGCAAAACGCCAATATCCATAGGGCGAATTTTGTGATTACTGGTCAAAATAAGCTCATGGGCAACAATATCTTCTCCCACAGGACGAATATGCTGCCAGCTCATGGCGGGCTCTGTAATTTGGATTTCGCCGTCTGCTGTTTCAATCAAATTTTCCGCCATAATCACAGCATCGTAAGGCTCATGAATAGGATCACCGGTATCCACAATCACATACTCACTTTTATGCAAAACAAGAGGCTTTACATCACTTGCCTCGGTCGTTTTGCCGGCAGAGACCGCAATACCATCCATTGCCGCAGAATTATAAAGGGGAGAATTATATTTGGCGTAAATAGCGGAAACCGTAACCCGTCCCAGGCTCCGGATAACAGGTATCGTTTCTGTTTTTATTGCCACGCGTTCTTTTATCACAGATAAATAACGCTCAAGCGCTTCTTCCACAGGAATAACATTTAAATATAAATTTCTCTTTGCCATAGGACACCAGTTTATTAAATCTATATTAAATGAACAATCACTTGTTCATCTTTCTTTACGCCTTCGCTGTTCATATCCACTAAAATATAGCCCTGCGCCTTTGCCAAAGATGAAATTACCCCGGATTTAGAAAAGATCGGCGTGGCAATATATTGATTTTCCAGCCAATTTAGTTCCACAAGCTGGCAGGTCAAGCGACCGTCAGCACTAGGGAAATTACAAGCCATTTTTGCCACAACTTGCGGAGTTTTGGGCACATTCCATAATTTTTTATACACTTCTGCCGCCAAAAGCTCGAATAAAAGCATGGCTGCCACAGGATGTCCGGGCAAGCCCAATAAAAGACACTGTGTCTCTTCATTATACGCCGTAATGGTTGGTTTTCCCGGTTTTACCGCAATTCCGTGGGTCAAAACGCCTGTTGTGGAAATTTCTCCCAGCAAATTTGCTGTAAAATCTTTTTCCCCTTGGGAGCTGCCGCCGGAAACACAAATAATATCAACTTGTTTGACAACTTTTTGCAAAACAGCATGGATAGAGCTTTTCTCATCTTTGATATGATAGCAATTATCCACGGCAAAACCGAACTTTTCAGCCTGTGCATATAAACCATACGTATTGATATCGTAAATTTTACCGGGCTCTAAATCTTGCCCTGCCTGAATAATTTCATCACCTAAAGAAATAATTGCAACCCTTGGCTTGGCATAGACAAGCACTTCTTCAAATCCCAGAGACGCGAGCACGCCAATTTCATGAGGACGCAGCAAAGTGCCCGCCTTCAAGACAAGGCTCTTTTCAGAAATATCTTCACCAATTTCAACAACATATTGATTATGCTTTACATTTTGATAGCAGGCAATTTCATTTTCGCTGAATTTTTCCGTGTACTCAAGCATAACCATGGCATCAGCACCACTGGGGAGCATACCTCCGGTTGGCACATAAACACATTCACCGCGGTTTATGGCAAGACGATTTTCTTCCCCCATTTCAACTTTGCCCAGCACTTTCAAAAAACAGGGAATACTCTCGCCAATGCCAACAGTATCAAGGGAATTGATAGCATACCCGTCCACTATGGAACGCCGAAAATGCGGAACAGCAAAAGGCGCATACACATCTTCTGCTAAAATATATTGATACGCAGATTTTAATGCAACTTTCTCTTTTTTTAATGGATTTTTCACCATATACGCATAAATTTTATTTTGCGCCTGCTCGAGAGTATCTACAGTTAATAATTGCATACAAACCTCTTACAGCAATGATTGTAACTGCATATAATTTTTAATTTTTTCGTTTGAACTTTGTTTTAATCCAGCTAAATCACAAGAAGCAATATGATATCCCTGATCAAAAAAATGATACTCATTGACCATATCAGCAATACTTGCCACCTGGTGACTAATCAGCACAAAGGTTGCACCGTATTCAGCATGCAAACGCTTAAGCATATTTTTGGCAATACTCATGCTTTCAATATCTAAATTGGATAAACTTTCGTCAATAATAATAAATTTTGGTTTAGCAATAAGTGTGCGGATTAAAGAAACTTTTTGTTGCTGTCCACTGGAGAGCTGCCGCGCATAATCAAATTTTTTTGCAAAAATACCAAATTCATTTAAATAATTATCCACGTCCTGTTCACAAATTTCTTTCTTGCGAACTTTCAGCGGATACACAATATTTTCCAAGACTGTATCATGGAGCATATAAGGCTTTTGAGAAGCTAAAATAATGTCGTGCGGCTGCAAGCCCTCAAAATCAATTTCACCTTGCTGATAGGGCAAAATTCCCATAATAATTTTTGCTATGGTTGATTTTCCGCAGCCATTGGAACCAATCAGCGCATGAATTTTATGTTCAGCAAAAACAACATTATCAATATTCAGCGTAAAATCGCCTAATTTTGCCTGCAGATTAGAAATTTTCATTGATAGTCTCTTCTTTTCTGAAATATTCTACAAGCATTTGTAATATAAAGGAAATTAAAAGCAAAATAACGCCAAGAAAAATACCTTCTGTAAAAATCCCCTGACTCTTTAAAAGAGAAATGGAGGTCGTCATTGTTCTGGAAACGCCTTTGATATTACCCCCAACCAGCATAACAGAACCAACTTCACTGATAGAACGACCAAAACCAGTAATCACTGCAAAATACATTTCAGATCTCAGCTCGCGGATAACAAGCCAAAAGGTCTGTTTTTCATTGGCTCCCATGCTTTTGGCAAAAGCACGCATTTGCGGAACCTGTTTTTGGGCAAAGCTATGCACCATACCGGTAATAATAGGTGTAATAATAAGAACTTGGGCGATAATCATCCCCGGGATTGTGAAAAGCAGTCCCATAAAACCAAGCGGTCCGCGCCGCATAATCAGCATATAAACCACAAGACCAATCACAACAGGGGGAACGCCCATCAGGGTTTTATTGACCCGAAGCACGGCATTTTTAAAAGGGAAATGGTATTTTTCAAGTAATAGCCCAAAAGTGATGCCAAGGCACGTGGATATAAACGTCGCCACAAAGCCCATGAGCAATGTAACGTATATCGCATGAAAAGCCCCAACACTCTTCAACAGGCCAAAAAATTCAAATACCATTTCCATTTATTAAACCCGCTTACTTCTTAGCGTTTGGAACAAACAAGCCTTGTCCGTACTTGTCAACGCCAAAATCAGCAATAACTTTTTGAATTTTGTCAGAAGTAATCCATTCAATGAAAGCATTAGCTGCTTTATTGTTTACATGAGGATACTTTGCTGGGTTTACAGCAATAACGCCGTATTGGTTCAAAAGGTCAGGAGCCTTTTCACAAATGATTTCGAGATCAAATTTTACAGATGCATCATTTTTCATTTTTAAGTATGTACCACGGTCAGAAAGAAGAGCTGCACCAAGTTCATCAGCAATGGAAAGGCTTGCGCCCATGCCGGAACCAGATTCTTTGTAGTTTGGATTTTCAGCAGGATTGATGTTTATAGCTTTCCAAATACCTTTTTCTTTTTTATCAGTACCGGAATCATCGCCGCGGCATACCCAGTTAAGCTTCTTATCGAAAACTTGTTTCAAGGTTGCTTTTACATCTTGAGAATATGGCAAGTAATCTTTTGGGCCAACAACAACAAAGTCGTTGTACATAACTTCAAAACGTTCTACACCAAAGCCGTCAGCAACAAATTTTTCTTCGCTCTTTTTAGCGTGAACAAGAAGAACGTCAACATCGCCGTTTTCACCGTGTTTAATAGCAGCACCGGTGCCAACAGAAACGTATTGCAAATCGTAGCCTGTGTCAGCTTTGAAAAGAGGAGTCAAATAATCGAGAAGACCGGTATCAGCTGTGCTGGTGGTTGTTGCCATTTTAAGAACAGTATTTTCTGCTGCCATAGCCGGCATTGCGCATAATACTGCAAGAGCAAGGGACAACAAAAGTTTTTTCATAAAAACTACTCCTAACTTATTTTATTATAGTCATCTCATCACCAACCGCAATTTCTCCGCCTTTAATGATTTTTGCAAATACGCCTTCTTTTGGCATAATGCATTCACCCATTTTTTGGAAAATTTCGCAGCCGTGATGACATTCCTTTCCGATTTGAGTCATTTCCAAAATCACGTCATTGCACTGAAAACGTGTTCCAATGGGCAATGATTTAAAATCAATTCCAGAAACAACAATATTTTCGCCAAAGGCACCGTCTTTTACTTCAGCACCTTTCGCGCGAAATGCTTCAATTTTTTCATGGGACAGTAAACTTACTTGTCTATGCCACTTGCCGGCGTGGGCATCGTTTTCAATGCCGTAATCTTCAATCAATTTGACTTTGCCCACATTGTGTTTTTGTATTCCGCGAATTTCGCTGATGTTTGTTGAAATAACTTTTCCCATATTGTTTTCCTGTATTTTTGTTTCTATTACTATAATTTTTTATTATTTTCTAGCACAATTATTTGCTTCTTCCAGCAAGATTTCCAAACCGTGATTCAGTTCAGAAATAATATATTCCAAACACTCACGCACAGCCTTTGGTGAGCCCGGCATATTGATAATCAGTGTTTTTTTGCGAATGCCTGCCACAGCTCGTGACAGCATAGCTCTTTTCGTAAACTGCATGCTGTATGCCCGCATGGCTTCCGGAATACCGGGCACCACTTTTTCAAGAACAGCAAGCGTTGCTTCCGGCATCACATCACGAGGAGCAAAACCTGTTCCGCCTGTGGTCAGAATTAAATCCGCCTCACCCTTATCGGCAATTTCCTGCATGGCGTTTGCAAGCTTTTCTTTATCATCAGGCAAAAGCAATTTTTTCACCACAGTATAGTTTTCATTTTGCACAATTTCTTCAATCACAGGAGCACTTTTATCTTCGCGCTCCCCTTTATATCCGCTGTCACTTGCCGTGATTATTGCAACTCGTTTCATTTAGCCTCCAATAGACGCCATTTTCGCTTGTTCTTCAAAGGCAATATCTTTTTGTAAGAAGCTGTGTTCTAAGGGCTTTTTCATCACAGCCTGCATAATGGCAGCTTCAAGCATGCTGTCACTTGCGCCTTGACGTATCAATTTCCGTAAGTCTACACCAATTTCATATTGCAAACAAATTTTTAAATATCCGGTACATGTTAAGCGAATGCGATTACATTCATGGCAGAATTTATGGGAAATAGCACTGATAAAACCAATCTTGCCCTGAAAGCCCTGCAGCGAAAAATAATGGCTGGGGCCATTCCCCAACTTTTCCGTACATGGCGTTAATGCACCGTATTTTTCTTCAATCAAGGCTTTAATCGTATCTTCCTGCATAAATTTAAAATTCTTGCCCTCGCCAATGGGCATAATTTCAATAAAGCGCACATGCAAAGGATTGTCTTTTGCCAGCCCCACCAAATCAAGAAGTTTTTGATTTTCACCGTCAAAAGGCACACAATTAATTTTCAGTTTCAAGTTTGAATACTGCAAAGCTTTGTACAGGCTTGCTTTGACTTTTTCCACATCCCCAACGCGGGTTATGCGTTTAAATTCTTCTGTATCAAGGCTGTCCAGACTGATATTAATTCCGTCTATACCAATTTGCACAAGTTCATCCAAATAATCGCCAAGTAAAATACCGTTTGTCGTGAGCGTAACTTGTTCAATTCCATCAATATTTTTAATAGTTTTCATCAAATTAATTGCATCTTTGCGAACAAGAGCCTCACCGCCCGTAATTTTTACCTTTTTCATGCCCAATTTCGCAAAAATCCTGCACAAGCGCACAAATTCTTCATAACGCAGCACATCATCATGCCTGCACAGCTCAATTCCTTTTTCAGGCATGCAGTAAAGACAGCGCAAATTACATCTGTCTGTTATGGATATTCGGATATAATCAATAGTTCTGCCGTGACTGTCCTGCATTATTTTGCCTCATCAAAGTAAAAATCTGCACTTTTACCGCCGTGTTTTTCCACTAGATGTATGTCAGAAATAACCATTCTTTTATCCACGGCTTTGCACATATCATATATAGTTAATAAGGCTATATTCACGCCCGTCAAGGCTTCCATTTCAACGCCGGTTTTTCCCTCAATTTTGACAGTACAAATTGCTTTTATGCTCATTTTTTCCTGATTTATTTCAAAATCAATACTGCTCTTGGAAATCAAGAGAGGGTGACACATGGGAATAAGATGAGCGGTTTGCTTGACTGCCATAATGCCGGCAACCCTTGCAACGCCAAGAACATCACCTTTTTTTATATTTTTGGCGAGAATTGCTTCAATAATTTCTTTATTACAAAAAATCGTTCCTTCTGCTATGGCAATACGCGTGGTCACTTTTTTTTCAGTAACGTCCACCATAACAGCATTTCCGCTTTCATCAAAATGATTAAAATCTGCCATAGTTACCTCTTCTCTATCCTGTGCAGTTTGCAAGATGGATTTTCAGGAATTGCAACTGTTTCAAATTCCTGTCTTTTTGCATCATAATAAAGGATTTTTCCAAATAAAACATCATTAATTTGCAATAAAATTTTTATGGTTTCAAGTGCCTGCATGGAGCCAATAATTCCAGCCACAGCCCCTAAAACGGGAATTTTCTCTTTTTCTTTTCCACTAAAAAAATCCATACAATTGAGGCAGGGATATCCCCGTTTTATACAGGAAACAAAGCCATAAAAACCGTCAATTCCACCTTCAACCAAAGGAATATTTTGCGCAAGGCAGACATCATGAACAATTTTTCTTGTGGCAAGGCTGTCCACACAATCCACAACAACATCATAGCCTTGAATTACTGCCTCAATGTTCTCTTCATTAATGTGTTTTACCTGCCCATGCACATGGATAGAACTGCTTAGCTGTGCAAGTCTCTTTTCAGCAATTTCTGCTTTATACAAATCAATATCATTTTCTGTAAAAAAGAATTGCCTGTTTAAATTAGAAAAAGACACAGTATCTGCGTCTATAATTTCTAAATGCCCAACTCCTGCCTCTGTAAGATATACCGCACAGGGCGTGCCCAGTCCTCCAGCCCCAATCAAGAGTACCCTTGACGATAAAAGTTTCTTTTGCCCTTCCTCGCCGATTTCCGGCAAAACCATTTGCCTTTGGTAACGTGATAATTCAGCCATTTAGCCACCTCCCACAGGCGGAAAGAGTGCCAGCACATCATTATCTTTTATTGCATCTTCAGGCTTTTTATGAAAACCATTGATCAGAAATGTGCTGACATCCTCCTTTGGAATGCCCAGATAATCATATATATCCTGTCCGCAGTGAAAATCCTCAGCAGGCAGAAAATATATTTTTTCCCGGTTTTCCCGAAGGGTGGCAAATAACCTGACTTCAATCATATATTCCTCATAAAAAACCTGGCTTGCTTCTCAAAGACAAACCAGGTTTTTATCTTAGATTATTGCATTAGTTCTTTTCAACTAATCCCAATCTGTCAAGAGTTTCCTTGAGCGGAAAAGCATCTTTCCAGCCGCGAACTTCATAGTATTGCGGCAAGGTTACCTGGAGTTGGCTTACCATACCCTTTGAAGGACCGTCAGGAATTGGGTCTTGAAGAAGACGTTTTGGCAAACGGTCATCTTCTGGTTTCATACCTGCTGCCTTATTGAATAAACGTTCAATATTATAAATACGTTCACCAACTTCTAAAAGGCCATTGACATCATAATTGGTACCGGTACCAGCATTCAAAAGAGCTGCATATTGAGGTGCACCAAGAGCAAAGGAGGAGAAGAGACAAAGTCCCATGGAGTCAATAACAGCGGTCAAATCCTGGAAGATTTTACACCATGTTGCTTTGCCTTCAGTGGTTGTACGATCAAGTTGTTCAGGCAAGCCCAAAACTTCCGGAGAAATCATATAACCACGAACGTGACAGCCACCGCGGTTACTGGTTGCATAAGTGATACCAATACCTTGAATACCACGAGCATCATAAGCAGGCATTTCCTGTTTCTTTACGCTCATGGAAACTTCCGGCATGCCATAATGTTCGCAAAGACGATAGGAGCCGTCAGCCATAAGTTTAGCAAGAGGAGAACTTGCTTCACCCATGCGTCTTGTCCATTCTACAATAGCTTCCGCACTGCCCCATTTGAGTGGCACGCCGCCGCAGTCTTCGTCTTTGATTGCGCCGCGTTGATACAATTCCATGGCAGCAGCAATGGTGCATGGAGTAGAAATAGCATCGAGACCATATTCATTGCAAAGGAAGTTTGCTTTATCAATGGCATTCAAATCATTGTTGCCGCAGTTGCCGCCATATGCCCAAAGTGGTTCATATTCAGGGCCGCCGGCAATTTTACCGTCAATATTAACAACACGGCCGCAGCCAATTTGGCAGCGATGGCAATAATGGTTCTTTTCCAAATATTTATCTTTTAAGGTTTCACCAGAAATATCATCAGCCTTGGCATAATAGCTGCTTTGCCAGTTATTGGTTGGGAAAGTACCAATATTGTTAACAATATTAACAAGAACAGCAGTACCATAGGTTGGCAGGCCCTGGCTTGTTACAGGATTTTCCTTGAGAATCTGGAGACATTCCTTCATGGCTGCTTTCAATTTGTCAGCATCATGTGGTTCAACAGAATTTTTGGTTGCAGTCACGGTGATTGCTTTCAAATTCTTGGAGCCCATAACAGCGCCAACACCGCTTCTGCCTGCTGCACGGTCTTTATCGTTCATAATGGCAGCAAGAAGGGATAAATGTTCCCCGGCAGGGCCAATATTCAAAACAGAAGCTTTTGGATGTACTTCTTTGAATGCTTCGTCACAAGCTTCACTGAGCATGCCCACATATTTGTCAGCTGGCAAAATTTCGATTTTATCATCTTCAATATTGATGTAAACCCAAGATTTTGCTTTACCTTCAACAATAATAGCATCCCAGCCGGCATATTTGAGTTTAGCCCCCCAAACGCCGCCGGAGTTGGAGCTTGCAATCATGCCGGTGAGCGGAGATTTGGTCACAACCATATAACGGCCTGCGGTTGGAGAAGCAGTACCGGTCATGGGGCCATTAATGTAAATAAGTTTGTTTTCTGGGGAGAGAGGATCAACTTTAGCAATGCCTTCTTCGTACAGCATTGCAGTACCAAGGCCACGACCGCCAATAAATTTAATTGCTAAATCATAGTCTAATGGTTCAACAGAAATTTGCCCAGTCGTAAGATTGATACGTGCAATCTTGCCCATATAAGAAGTTTTCATACTTCGCCTCCACGTAAAGTATTAAAAGATTATAGATACGGGTAAATCTTTCCAAAGGTGGGAGGCACTAAAAGTTAATGGTTAGCACCCATTGGATTATCTCCATATAACCAGATAATCTCGATTTACCTGACTACACAGTAGCACAAAGAAAAAATTCTGGCAACTCTTATGAATATTTAAATAAAAAACTAAGCATGTTTTGCAATTTTCATAATATAATCAAAGTGTTGCTTCTCAACAGGCTGCACAGAAAGACGGCTTCCCCGGCGCATAAGTTCCATGCCGGCAAGTTCCATGGCAGAAGACAGCTCTTTTCTGGAAACAGGTTCTTTAAATTCTTCCACAAGCTTTACATCCACCATAAACCAAAGGGGCTTTTCCGGGGTAGATTTTGGGTCAAAATGCTGATTGAACATATCCCAGGCAGTATGATCGGGATAGGCTTCTTTCACAATTTCCACCACACCAATAATTTCCGGATTTTTGCCGCTGTGATAGAAAAAGCCCAAGTCACCCTTTTTCATGGATTTCATAAAATTGCGGGCTTGATAATTTCGTACACCATCCCAGGATGTTGTTTGATTTTTTGCTTTCTTCAAATCCTCAATGCCAAAACAACAGGGTTCTGTTTTAAAAAGCCAATATTGCATACGTACCTCATCTATTTTTAACAATTTTTTTACTAATACAAATACTTTTATCAATAGAATAATTTTTAAGCACCATTTTTTAAACAATGCAAATATAACTTAGTTATGAAATACTTTTTGCTGGCAGTCAATCCTCTAAATATTTTCCATAACATACTGTTTATATACAAAAAAGAATAACAAGGCTCTTTTAAGCATAAAATTTTACAATAAACACGATTTTAATATTTTATTAATAATATGCTCATGTTATCATTTTTCATATTGATTATAATTTCCATATGTTTTATTTTTGACTTTTTGCAATTCAGTTCAAAAAATTGCCTAAATTTATCAAAATACACATATAATGCATGCATTACTTAAAAAATACTGCATTTTAGACTTGCTCCTTTTTTTCACAAAGTAATTAATTTTTTTGATAATCCAACATATTACAGAAAATTTTCTTTTCAGCACCGTGAAAATCAAAAATTTTTTCTTGAATGATTTTCTAACTGCATGCTATCATTATGAGTAATGAAATACATTTTTTTAGGAAACGATCGATATGGAAACAGTGATTAACTTTTTGAGTGCCTTAAGTGGCTTTGTTTGGGGACCAGTTATGCTGGTTCTTCTTATTGGTGTAGGTCTTTATTTAACCGTTAGCTTGAAATTTTTTACTTTCTTCCACATTCCGCTTGCCTTCAAAAATATTATGGGTGGAAACAAAAAAGGGGACGGTTCCGGTGAAATCTCCCCTTTTAGTGCGTTAATGACAGCCCTTGCCGGAACTATCGGCACAGGCAGTATCGCCGGCGTTGCGACTGCTATTTTCTGGGGCGGCCCCGGTGCTCTCTTTTGGATGTGGATTACCGCGTTAGTTGGTATGACCACAAAATTCTGCGAAATTTTACTTTCTGTGTATTATCGCAAGAAAACTGCTAATGGCAGTTATGTGGGCGGTTCCATGTTTTTCATTGAACGCGGACTTGGCCCTAAATTCAAAATTCTCAGTATTATGTTCTGTACTTTCTGTATTCTTGCCTGCTTTGGTACAGGAAACATGATCCAATCCAATACCATTGCTGAATCACTCAAAGGCAGCTTCAATATTTCTTCTGAATATACCGCTGTAGCGTTATTCTTTATTGCCGGTGCTGTTATTTTAGGCGGAGTAAAGCGTATCGGCGAATTTGCAAGTAAAGTTGTGCCGTTCATGGCATTTTTATATATTGGAATCTCTGTGACAGTCTTTATCATGTTCTATGATAAATTCTTTGATGTCCTTGCTATGATTGTAGAAGACGCTTTCACCGGAACTGCTGTGCAGGGCGGTTTTGCCGGCTCAACCATTATGCTGGCTATCCGTTATGGTATGGCTCGCGGCGTATTCTCCAACGAAGCAGGTCTTGGTACAGCACCTATTGCCCATGCAGCCTCCACGAACAAATGTGCTGTTGACCAGGCAATTTTTGGTATGCTGGATACCATTATTACCACTATCATTGTTTGCAGCATGACAGGCTTTACCATTATTATTACCGGCATGTGGACTTCCCCAGAACAATTGAATGGCGCAACACTTGCTGCAGCTTCCTATAGCTTTGCCATTCCGCATGGGGATAAAATTGTTACTGTTTGTCTCTTGTTCTTTGCCTTTACCACCATTTTGAGCTGGAGCCTTTACGGCGAACGCTGCTGCATTTATTTATTCGGTGAAAAATCCATTAAGTATTTCCGCTATATCTATGTGATTTTAGTTCCTCTTGGCGCAATTTCTCAACTCGACGTTATTTGGCTTATTTCTGACTGTGCGAATGCGCTTATGGCAATTCCAAACCTGATTGGTATTTTATTGCTGAGCCCGGTTATTTTGCGTCTTGTGGAAAAGTATAAAAAAGAAGGTAATGTGCCTTCCTTTGATGAATCAGAAGAAATGGGACATCCTCACTGGAAGCAGGTTATTCACGACCATATGCCGCACCTGCACCATAAACAGCCCATACAGAAAATGCAGCAAATACAACAAACTCAGCGTATAGACTAAACCTCTTTCATACAAAACAAAGACACAAAAAGGAAAACTTCGGTTTTCCTTTTTGTGCTGTAAAAAATGCTTGCATATTTTTTCAATCAGCTATATTGTGATTATATTCACAACTTAATATTATAAAAACCTTTAACGAGGATTAGAATATGACACTACAGGAAACACTGAGCTTAGTTCGTGAGGCACAAAAGAAATTTAGTGGATTTTCTCAGGAACAAGTTGACAAAATTTTTCGTGAAGCTGCCCTTGCAGCAAACCATGCCCGTATTCCCCTTGCAAAACTGGCTGTTGAAGAAACAGGCATGGGAATTGCGGAAGACAAAGTTATCAAAAATCACTACGCATCTGAATACATTTATAATGCCTATAAAAATGTGAAATCCTGCGGAATTGTTGATGAAAACTTGACCTATGGCACCATTCGCATTGCTGAACCAGTTGGTGTCATTGGTGGTGTTATTCCAACAACAAACCCTACTTCCACTGCTATTTTCAAAGCTCTCATTGCGCTGAAAACCCGTAACGGCATTATTTTCTCTCCTCATCCACGTGCCAAAAAATGTACCATTGCTGCGGCAAAACTTGTTTTGGATGCAGCAGTAAAAGCCGGTGCGCCTAAAAATATTATTGGCTGGATTGAAAATCCAACCCTTGAAGATACACAGGAACTTATGCGTTCTGTGGATCTTATTCTGGCAACGGGCGGCCCCGGCATGGTAAAATCTGCTTACTCTTCCGGCACTCCTGCAATTGGCGTTGGTTCAGGCAATACCCCTGTTATTATTGATGAAACTGCTGACATTAAACTTGCAGTAAACGCCATTTTACTTTCCAAGACCTTTGATAACGGCATGATTTGTGCTTCTGAACAATCAGTTATTGTTCATTCCAAAATATACAAAAAAGTCAAAGAAGAATTTGCCCTGCGCGGTGCCTATATTTTGAATGCAAAAGAACTGCAAAAAGTTCGCAGTATTATTTTAAATGAAAAAGGCGCGCTCAATGCGAATATTGTTGGGCAAAAAGCCTGCACTATTGCAAAACTTGCCGGACTTGACATTCCAGAAGAAGCAAAAATCCTCATTGGTGAAGTGGAATCCACTGCCCTTTCTGAACCATTTGCTCATGAAAAACTCTCTCCTGTTCTTGCCATGTATCAAGCTTCTTCCTTTGATGAAGCTCTTGAAAAAGCAAATACACTGGTCAACCAGGGCGGCCCCGGCCATACTTCCGGCATATATCTTAATGATATCGTTGAAAAAGATAAAGTTGCCCGTTTTACTGAAACCATGAAAACAGGCAGAATATTGATCAACACCCCTGCAACCCATGGCGCTATCGGTGATTTATTCAACTTTAATCTTACCCCATCCATGACCCTTGGCTGTGGCTCCTGGGGCGGAAACAGCGTTTCTGAAAACGTTGGCATCAAACATTTATTAAATATCAAAACTGTCGCAAAAAGAAGAGATAATATGTTATGGTTCAAAGTACCACCAAAAATCTATTATAAATACGGCTGCTTACCTCTTGCTCTCAAGGAACTTGCCGGCAAGAAACGGGCTGTTGTTGTTACCGGCAAGCAATCTGTAAAACTTGGCTATGCAAGCCGGATTACCAATATTTTGGAAGAACTCCACATTCAATGTAAAGTTTTTTCTGAAGTAAGAGCTGACCCAACCCTTGCCACAGTTCGTCAAGGTGCAGAAATGCTTTTGGACTTTGAACCCGATGTAATTATTGCCCTTGGCGGCGGTTCTGCCATTGACGCAGCAAAAATTATGCACGTTCTCTATGAATATCCTGACGTCAACTTTATGGATTTAGCCATGACTTTCATGGATATCAGAAAACGTATTGTTGATTTTCCAAAACTGGGCATTAAAGCTGATTTATGGTGTATTGCAACCTCAGCCGGCACAGGCTCAGAAGTAACGCCATTTTCCGTTATTACTGACGAAAAGACTGACATCAAATACCCTCTTGCAGACTATGAACTCACCCCAAGTGTAGCCATTGTTGACCCTGAACTCATGCTGACCATGCCTAAAGGATTGACGGCTGCCTCTGGTATTGACGTTTTGACGCACGCCGTTGAAGCCTATGTTTCCATTATGGCAACCGAATACACCAACCCACTTGCCATTGAAGCAATTCGCCTTGTTTTTGAAAATTTGGAAACATCTGTCAGAGAAGGCGCAAATGCTGTGTATGAAAAAGAACGTATGGCAAATGCTTCCTGTCTGGCCGGTATGGCGTTTGCCAACGCTTTCCTTGGCGTTAACCACTCCATGGCGCATAAACTGGGTGCGCATTTCAACCTGCCCCACGGTGTTGCCAATGCTCTTATGCTTGAAGAATCTATTCTGTTCAATGCGTCAGATAAACCTGCAAAAATGGCAGCATTTTCTCAATATGAATATCCAAAAGCTTCTGAACGCTATGCAAAAATTGCAGAACTTACGGGACTTTCCCAAGCTAAGGACAGCACAGAACAAAAAATTAATGCCCTTATCAAGCGAATTAAAGAATTGAAGGCAAATATTGGCATTAAATCCTCTATCAAAGAATATGATATCAGCGAAAAGGATTTCCTTGCCAAGCTCGATACCATGGTGGAAGAAGCATTCAACGACCAATGCACAGGCGCTAACCCGCGCTATCCGCTCATGAGCGAAATCAGGCAAATGTACCTCAATGCCTATTATGGCGATAAGAAATAGTTTTTCTTGAGGGATAAATTTATGCGGGGGGAAACTTTTTCCAAAAAGTTTTTCCCCCGCACCTCCTTTACAAAAACTTTTAAGCTAACATAGCATAGTAACAAATTTTAATATATCCCCAAAACGAAACGCACGTATTTTCAATACGTGCGTTTCGTTTTGAGGTAAGGGGGTATGGGGGGGGAATTATTCCCCCAAGAAAAAAGAAAAATAACTTATAAAATTTGCTTCAAGAATTGCTGCAAACGGACGTTTTGAGGATAATCGAAAACCTGCATAGGAGAGCCTTGTTCCAAGATTACGCCCTGATCCATGAAAATAACTCTATCAGCAACCTGACGGGCAAAGCCCATTTCGTGGGTAACAACAACCATGGTCATGCCTTCTTTCGCTAGACTTACCATAACATCAAGAACTTCCCCGATCATTTCCGGGTCAAGGGCTGAAGTTGGTTCATCAAAAAGCATGATACTGGGCTGCATGGCAAGGGCACGGGCAATAGCCACACGCTGCTGCTGACCGCCGGAGAGTTGAGAAGGATAGGCTTTTACTTTGTCAGCCAAGCCAACTTTTTTCAATAAGAATAAAGCTCTGTCTTCTGCTTCGCTCTTTGAAACATTACGCAGTTTCATAGGTGCAATGGTCAAATTTTTCATCACATCCATGTGCGGGAAGAGGTTGAAGTTTTGGAAAACCATGCCCACATTTTGACGCATCAGGTTGATATCATTCTTTTTATCGCAGATATTTTGACCATTGATATAAATTTGCCCAAGCTGTGTATCTTCCAGTCTGTTGATAGTACGAAGAGCAGTTGATTTACCGGAACCGGAAGGGCCGATAATAACAACTTTTTCCCCAGACTGTACATCCAGGTTTAAATCTTTGAGGGCAACAACATCACCATAAAGTTTCCATACGCCGCGGATGGAAATAGCTGCTTGTAAATCAGGCGCAGACAAGGCACTATATGAATTAACGGGATTTGTCATAATGAGATAACTTTCCTTCGATAATGCTCATACCTTTTGAAAGCAAAAGCGTAATAATAAGGTAAACAAGCGCAATCATTGTATAGGTTTCAAAATATTCAAAGGTGGAAGATGCGTATTCTCTGCCACGGCGAAGAACGTCTGCAACAGCGATAACAGACACAAGGGATGTATCTTTCAAAAGCGCGATACATTCGTTGCCGATAGGTGGAATAATGGTTCTAAGCGCCTGCGGCAAAACAACAAGAAACATGGTTTGTGTTCTGTTGAAGCCTAAAGAACGGGCAGCTTCTGTTTGACCTTTGGAAATAGATAAAATCCCGGCTCTGAACACTTCGCCCATATATGCACCAAAGCAGAAACTGAGAGAAGACACAGCAGCAACGGTTGGAGAAACCTTTAAAATGCTTCCAAGTGCATAATAAATATAGAATAATTGCATAAGAAGCGGAATACCGCGAATAATTTCCACATAAATTGATGCAACAGTGTTGATAAATCGGTTTTTGGAAAGACGCCCAAGTCCTGTAATGAACCCAATAGGTACAGCAAAGAAAATAGAAATAAGGGTAATTTTAAAGGTAATATAAAGCCCGTCAGGAATAAAAAGAATAATTTCCCAATAGGTATCCGGCTTGTATAAACAAAGCCCTACCATAATACCCACAGCACCAAGAAACGCAATCAACCAAGCTGTAAAAATTTGGTTTTTTTGTTTGATGATAGGTGCCGGCCCTTCAGTGAAAATAAGAGGAGCTTGTTGTTCCTCAATTTGGACGTCATCGGAATGTTCCATACGTTTTACACACTCCATATAAGGTTAAACAAAATTGAAAAAGAAATTTTTTTATACATTTTTTCAGACAGTTAGTCAATAAAAATATTAGGCGGGCAAATGGATAATAATCTGTCTTAATTTCTGTATTAATACAAAATTGTTAAATAAATAACAGCAAACAATTTTTTGCTTTTTAGAAAAAATGTATCTC
This sequence comes from uncultured Mailhella sp., assembly GCA_910578585.1. Taxonomy (GTDB): domain Bacteria; phylum Desulfobacterota; class Desulfovibrionia; order Desulfovibrionales; family Desulfovibrionaceae; genus Taurinivorans. The sequence continues at coordinate 242,873 of CAJTRG010000001.1, read as the reverse complement.
AAATACAGGATACAAAAAAAGGCTTACGAACGTAAGCCTTAATTTGTGGTGCCCAGGGGGAGACTCGAACTCCCACGCCTCGCAGCGCTACCACCTCAAAGTAGTGTGTCTACCAATTCCACCACCTGGGCAAATTTGTCAGTACAGTATATTATATATATTTTTATCAAAGATGGTGCCCAGGGGGAGACTCGAACTCCCACGCCTCGCAGCGCTACCACCTCAAAGTAGTGTGTCTACCAATTCCACCACCTGGGCACGAAGAATCTTTTATGTTATTTATGCTTGAATTGCAAGCATTTTTTTCAATTTTTAAATATTTTTTTTATTTTCCCTTAATTGCTGTATAAATTGTCACAATTCCAAAGGATAATTTTCGATAATTTACCAGCTCAAAACCAGCTTCTTTGAGCTCAGCACAAAAATCTTCCTGACAGGGGAAAGCTTTAATGCTTTTAGCCAAATATTCGTAAGCTTCGGCATTTTCGCCAAAAAGTTTTGCAATAGCCGGCATAATTTTTTCAATATAAAAATAATAGGCCTTTTGCAAAAATGGATTTTTCACAGGAGAAAACTCTAAAATGTAGAGCTGTCCGCCCTCTACCAGCACTTTTTTCATTTCAGCAAGAGCCTTTACTCTTTCTTCAATATTTCTAATTCCAAAAGCCATGCTGACCACATCAAAACTCTTTTGTGCATAGGGAATAGCAAGAGCATCAATAGTTTTAAGCTCAATTCTGTCAAGATCTTTTGCTTTGATTTTGCCTTTGCCCATTTCAAGCATTTCGGAGCAAATATCTCCTGCAACAATCTGAGCCTGTGCATACTTTTTCAAAGCGCAGACACTCACATCCAGAGTCCCTGCTGCCATATCCAAAATTTTATTGGTTGCACCAAGGGCAAAACTGCTGACAAGCACATGCCGCCACCAAAAATCCAATCCGAGACTGCAAACATGATTGAGCAAATCATAATGCCTGGTGATTTTTTTGAACATGGAACAAACTTCTTCAGAATGTTCATTTAAAATAACCTGTTGTTCAGGCGTATTATTTTTTGTATCAGCAGTATCTTCTTCAACCGCCGCATTCTTTTTGATTTCTTCGTGCAAAGTTTCAGATTTAACTTTTTGAGAGCGTTGCCTTGTACTGGTTTTCTTTGTTTCTTTTTTTGCAGCAGTAGATTTTGTTGCCATAGAAGCGCCCTCTTTATTTGCAGGATTTTTCAATAGCTTGCTGTCCTGCAAGAACAGTTTCTAAAACGACTTTATAAATATTAGGAAAAATTTCCGTAAAATTAGCAGGAGAAATCCGTTGTGTTTCAATGAATTTTACAGCAATTTCTTTGCTTACCTGCAAGACTTCTTTTTCTAATTTTTCCATACTAACCTCTAAGAAAAAAAACCCGTCTTGGGGAATGGCACCAACCACCACGGCAGGAACCGACGGGTAAAAAGAAAAGGGTACTCCCCTTCCCCTTTTTGTTGTTAAAAATCAAAGCCCTGCATCATCAATTCTTCAGCAGACCTGGCTTCTGGAGTATTATCCGACTGAATGGCATTAATGCCTTTTTCTAAAGATGTGCCTTCAGCAAAGGGCAATAAATCACCGTCCACAGTTCTGAAATAAATATTTTCCGGAATTTCAAAATCTGTTGGAGGATAATGTTCAAAAGCTTCTTCCGCAAAATATTTGAAAATAGGCAGTGCGGCACCTGAACCTGTTTCGCCGCGGCCCATGGGTTCAATCTGGTCAAAGCCCACATACGTTGCAGTCACAAGTTCCGGAGTCATGCCCACAAACCAGGCATCAACTTCGTTATTGGTTGTTCCGGTTTTGCCTGCAAGAGGACGGCCAAGGCTTTTCAGTTTTGCCGCTGTACCATAATCAACAACCCCCTTGAGAAGCTGTGACATAATATAGGCATTTTGCGGGCTAATCACTTGTTCAAGTTCTGGCTCTGTTTCATACAATGTATTGCCGTAAGGGCCTTCAATTTTTTGAATAAGGCGGGGATTTGGACGCTTGCCCAAATTTGCAAAGGCACTGTATGCGCAAATCACATCAATAGGCAAAACTTCAATGGCACCGAGACTGACAGCCAAAGTGGGCAAAGGATAGGCACGGGCAAGTTTCATTTGCTTTGCTCTTTCAAGCACTTTTTCCATGCCAATTTCCTGGGCAATACGGATAGTACACAAGTTTTTTGAACGAGCAAGTGCCCTGTTGAAGCGGAGCGACCCGTCAAATTTACCGCCGAAATTTTGTGGACGCCAAACACTATTGGCAAATTTATCCACAATCATAATCGGCGCATCCAAAGTCATGGAACCGGCTGTAAAACCGTTATCTAATGCAGCAGAATACACAAAAGGCTTAAAGGCAGAACCCGGCTGACGCATTGCCTGTGTTGCGCGGTTAAACTGGTCGCCATCATAGCCAAATTCATAGCCGCCCACCATGGCCACCACATCACCGGTTTTTGGCTCAAGAGCAACCATAGCACCCTGCACGCGGGGATATTGCTGCAAAGCAACAGGAATAACCTTTTCCTTTGTCAGTTCTGCTTCTTCTAAAGCCAGATTGCGGGGATTATTTTTCTGTAATTTCTCAATTTCTTTTTTGCTTGGGAACCGCAAAGAAACCCAGATAACATCACCTTGTTTCAATACAGTATCAGCATTTTTCACAGCATTAGCAGTAAATAAACCATTGGCAGCCTTATTGGGTTTTCTTGCCCAGCCCATGGCACTGACAGGTAAATATCCATTATATTCACCAAGTTTGAGACTTGCTCCTGCACCTTCAACCGCCACAACTACAGCTTTTTGCCATTCACCCTTGGTAAATTTTTTGAAATCAAAAGGATTTTCAGCAAAAAATTTCGCTGCTTCATCCACAGAAATTTCTGCTATCGGGCCTTCAAAACCATGTCGTTTTGTGGCTTCTTCAAGACCGCGCCGAAACGCTTTGTCTGCAAGAATTTGCTGCACAGGATCCATGGACGTATAGACAGTAAGGCCTTGTTCATACACAATGTCTTCACCATATACACCCACATCAAAACCAAGTTCAGCAGAAAACTCTTCTGTAAATAAATCCACCAGCTGACGGCGCACTTCTTCCAAATACCAGCCGCCCTCACGTCCCATAAAGGTAGCCATGGATTTATATTCAAGTTTCTCCTGAAGCGCATTCTGATATTCTTCTTCGGTAATCCATTCAAGATCCCGCATGCGGTTCAAAACATGATGTTGTCGTTTTTGAGCTGCTTGGGGGTGACGAAGGGGATTATTGGCAGAAGGAGACTGAGGAAGACCCGCAATCATCGCACATTCAGCAATACTGAGTTCACTGGCATGCTTGCCAAAATAGGTTCTGGCGGCGGCTTCAACCCCGTATGCATTATTGCCCAAAAAGATTTGGTTCAAATAAATGGTTAGAATATCATCTTTGGATAATTGTTTTTCAAGGCGATAGGCAAGAATTGCTTCTTTAATTTTACGCTCATAACTTTTTTCAGGAGTCAGCATGAGGCGCTTGACAATTTGCTGGGTAATGGTACTTCCGCCCTGCGTATGGCTGCCAGACTTCACATTGGCAATAAAAGCGCGGAAAATCGCTGTAATATTTACCCCGGGATGTTCATAAAATTCAGAGTCTTCAACAGCCAAAAAAGCTTTTGGCAAAAGCGGCGTCATTTCGCTCATGCTGATAACATAACGCTTTTCACGGTATAACTGCCCAATCATACTGCCGTCACGGGCAAGCACTGTCGTTACCTGAGCGGGTCTGTAGTCTGCAACCTTGCTGAAACTGGGCAAATCATTGACAGCCCAGCGATACAGACCATAACCGGCGACAAGAGCACCAATAAAGCCAACTATGCACAATGCAAAGAAAATCTTTAAAAATGTATGCTTTTTTTTCGGAGTTTTTTGTGGAGCCTGTTCAGCTCCCATTTCTAACTTCTCATTTGAAGACATGGAAAAACCTTATTATGAAAGATGTTTCATTAAAAGTTCATTGACAACAGCAGGGTTTGCTTTTCCTTTCATTTCGCGCATAATTTGTCCGACAAAGAAGCCCATAAGCTTTGTTTTGCCGCCTTTGAAAGCTTCCACTTCTGTTGGATTTGCTGCAATAACTTTTAAAACTGCCTGTTCAATAGCACCGGTATCAGAAACTTGCGCAAGTCCGCGTTCTTTGACCAGCGCTTCCGGCATGACGCCGCCATTGACAAGGTCAGGGAAAATATCGGCGGCAATCTTGAAGCTGATAAGTCCGCTGTCAATGATTTTTGCGAGTTCTGCCAATGCCTTGGGCTCAATGGCAAGTTTGCCGTCTTTGCCTTCCGCAATGCGTTGGTTCATTTCACGAAGAAGCGGCCCTAAAATCAAATTGGCAATTTTCTTGGGTTCATTATAGAGTTCAACAGATTTTTCCAATAAGCCTGTCAAATAGGGATCAAAAGCAATCAATTCAGCCTCGGATTCAGCAATTTGCCATTCAGTTTGGAAACGTTTTTTGCGTTCAGCAGGAAGTTCCGGCATTTGTGATTTCCAAAGAGCAAGTTCTTCATCACTGATGCAGACAGGCAAAAGATCCGGATCCGGGAAATAGCGGTAATCTTCCGCATCTTCCTTACTGCGCATGGCAAGAGTAATATTTTTTGCAGCATCATATAAGCGGGTTTCCTGACGAACTTTACCGCCGTCAAGAATAACATCTTCCTGCCGCGCAGCTTCATATTCAATGGCTTTTTGCACATGGCGGAAAGAGTTCAGGTTTTTGAGCTCGGTACGAGTGCCAAATTCTTTTTGTCCGCGAGGACGAATGGAAACGTTGGCATCACATCTGAAACTGCCCTCTTCCATATTTCCGTTGGTAACGCCAAGGTTGACCACAATGGCGTGCAGCGCTTTCAAATAGGCAACAGCTTCTTCGGCGCTGCGCATATCAGGTTCACTGACTATTTCAATAAGGGGCGTTCCAGCGCGGTTTAAATCCACAAAACTGTGGTTTTCTGTCGGGGAGTGGATATTTTTTCCGGCATCATCTTCCAAGTGGATACGGGTAATGCCGATACGTTTGGTTTCATTATTCACGGTAATATCCAGATAGCCATGTTCGCACAAAGGCAAATCATATTGAGAAATTTGATAATCCTTTGGCATATCTGGATAAAAATAGTTTTTACGGGCAAATATAGATTTTTGATTAATGGTGGCATTAATGGCTAAAGCCGTGCGGGCTGCAAACTCCACAGCTTTCTTGTTGAGCACAGGCAAAACCCCTGGCATGCCTGAACAAACTTCACAGACATTGCTGTTGGGAGCATCGCCAAAAGAATTGGGGCAAGAGCAAAAAAGTTTACTTTCTGTCGCTAAATGCACATGCACTTCAAGACCGATAACTACTTCAAAATCTGACATATATACTATCCTGATCACCTTATAATTTAATAACAAAATATTCTAGCATATTCTGAACGAAGTCTCAAGCAAAAGCATGAAGAAAAATTTTTTCCAAAATAAAAGCCCCTTTTCCTGACAAGTATATCAAAAAAAGGGGCATAAAAAATATTGTTATAAATTACATATTCTTATACAAAGAAAGTTTTTTGCTCATTAAGCCGCCGCTCATACCGCCCAAATTTGCTGAGAGCGGAGCACGAGGCTGCATGGGATTTCCGTTGACAACTTGTTCTTCAGCTTGTACAGGTGCATTTTCCTGCACAGAAGAAGCAGTTTGTACATTTTGCATTGAATTTTGTGGAGCATAGGCATTTCTGACTGCATGCATGGCCTGAGGCTGAGCTGGCTGCGCTTGTTGTGCAGGCTGTGTCTGATTTACAGAATTTGCCTGCATTGCAGCTGACTGTCCGCCGGTTTTCAGCTGCATGGCAGAACTTCCAAAGCCCTGCTGCTGCATAAATGCACGATTAGCCTTTTGAGCCATGGACATGGATACAGGTTTTTCTTGTGTTTTCACAATATTTTTGCCAAGCAATTCTTCCAATTCTTTTTTGTACATCGCTTTTTCTTCATCGGTTTGTGCATTGGCAAGGCTTACCTGTAATTTCTTAATGGCATCAGCTTTTTGTTGTGCTTCTTTAATTTTATTGGCACGTTCCTGAATACTGCCGCCAAAATTAACCTGCATATTTCCATTGGCATTCTGCACGGGAACAGGCCCCATTTTTGAAAGCATTTCTTTTGCTTCCTGGGTTTGCATGGCTTCATAGAAAGAATCACGCACAACCTGCATATTTGCCCGAACGCTTTTTAATATGGAAATATCATTTTTCAAATTCGCCATGAGCAAATTTTTATTGGTAAGCATATACAAGCTATGCAGACCTTTGGAGATTTCACCGCCTTTTTCCATATTCAGCGTGGAATCAAGTTCGTTGATAATATCTAAAGCACGGGAGATATAATTGCCTTTATCCTGAATTTTATTCTGCTCCATTTTTTCAGCTGCCAAATCAAGAAAACGCAATAATCCATCATAAAGCATAAGCGTAATATCTGCTCTGCCAATGGTTGTAACCTGTGCCTGCCTGTAAGACTGTGTTGCAGTATTTAGCATAGTTTCCTCTAAAATTTCCTCTAAAAATTATTAGCCGCCGCTGCCATTTAATTGTTGTGCATAGGAACTAATAGTAGTCAATTTTGAGTTATACTCAGTTAATGTTTGCTCCAAGCGAGCATACTTTAATTTTTCCCTGGCTTCCCAGCTTGAAATACGCGCTGTTTCAGAATCAATCTTATTCTGCAATTGCTCAATGGTTTCCCGATAGCTTGCAATAATTGTAGGAATATGCCCCTGTTCAACGCCTGTAACAGTGCTGGACGCCGTTTCTTGTTTCAAGAAATCAATCAATTCATTGAGTTTACCTTGACGAATGTTGATTTCACTGGAATAAGAACCCTGCGCCATACCGCCATTGGCAAATTGAATAGCAACACCAGCCGCGTCATTATTCAAATCACCAACAGTCCATCGTCCCGGGAAATTGGAGTCAGTTTGGGCAGCCACACCATTGATATACACATTGGTTGCCTGTCCGTTTTCATCCACATCATACGTTACTTTATAAGAACCTGCTTTTGCCAACGTACCTGTTGAAGCAACAGTGTAATCAGCAGAAGTTGTTGTTCCTGACAAAGTGGAAGATAAAAGATTAATTACAGCAGATGAATCTTTTTCCAGCGCTTCATTCAGTTTATCTTCATCAATTTCAAGCAAACCGAAACTGTCACTTCCTGTCTGCGTATTGGTACTGATACCAATTTCAGAAAGGGCTGTAAAAAGATCACCAAAGACATCGTCTACAGATTGCTTCTTCTGGAAGCCTGTGCTCATGCCGCTGATAATGCTGTTATAGCTTGAAAGAACAAGCTGAACACCATAGTTACCAGTCAGCGCGCTACCCATCTGCCATGTCAGAGCAGAAGAAAGTGTATCTGTATCAAATTCACCAACATCTTTTTCTGAATCAACTTTTGAAAGTTCTAATATGGTACCTTTTACCAAATTGAGAGCTTCAACAAATTCCACAACATTTTCTATAATTTTTTCTTTATCCTGTGTAGTATTCAGAACTGTCTTGCCAGTACTTTTTAAAGTAATATCCATGCCTTCAATAACTTCTGACAACTTATTGGTAGAAGAAGTAAATTTTTGTTCCCAGCCGTTGACATAAAATTCTGCATCCTGAGCTTCCTGCTTATACCACTTATCGCCGTCAAGAGTAACTTCTTCACCTGCCGCATCCTTGTAAACAAGCTTATAGCCGGATGCGCCTTCTACAACTTCAGCAGTTATGCCCGCATTAGCCGGATCTGCATTGAAAGCATCACGAGCAGCTTCTGCTTCAGTCTGACCGGAAATAATCGGACGCTTGCCAAAGCCGTCTAAATTACCATACATCAAAGCTGCCTTTGGCGTGGTATCATTCACGCTAATGGTTGCATTGCCTGCAACAGCCGGCATTTCATCGCATTCAACGCTTATGTCAGTAACAGGATCGCCATTTTCATCGACATATTTAATAGTTGCATTATTGCTTGCGTCAATTTCAATCTTCGCCGTTATGCCCAACTTTTTGCTTGACGCAAAATCATTGAATTGCTGAACGTAATCACGCAGGCTCATATCCTTTTCAAGGGAAATTTCGTATTCCTTGCCGTCAGCGTCAGTAATCTTCACCTTGCCATCCTGATCAGTCAGAATACCGTCTGTATAGCTGAATTCTATCTGGCCGGTTGTGGTATTCAATTGCGCGGTTAAGCCATCATGCTTTGTGCTGGTATTAATTTTATCCAGTAAATCTTGAACAGTTTCACCACCGTCAACATCCACAGAATAGGTTTTTCCTAAATATGCATACGTAATCTTCTTTGTTTCGCCGGTATCATTAATAACATCAGCTGTAGAAGTAAATGCTTTACCGCTGCCCAAACCTGCAATACCTGAACTTGAAGGTAAATTATTCACAACTGAACCAGTTGACCTGTCTGTAAACTCTAACGTATAGCTAGAGCCGTTTAATTTGAGATTTGCTTTGAGCGGCTGCTTGCTGTTTTCATTAAATTTTGTCACAAATTCTTCATAGGTCATGCCGGCAGACACATCAAAGGTACGCTCCTTACCCTTATAAAAATACGTAAAGGTAGTATCTGTCGCAGACATAACAGCATTAGTTCCTGTATAAACTTTGCTGGTACTGTCTAAGCTGGATAATGTGGAAGAAATGGAAAGGTCTGCCTGTGCGCCGGTATCAGTTCCCTGAATCTGGAACATATAACCATCACCATTCTTAATAAGGGTTGCGCGAACACCAGGGTTTTTCGCATCATTATTGATACGGCTGACAAGCTGCTCTAAATTGGTGCCATTGGCAACATTGATATTTCTGGTTACGCCTTTGTAGGTATAGGTAAAGGTTTCATTATTACCTGTATCATTAATAATGGCTTCTTTTGAATCAAAAACTTGTTTATAGCAATACAGTGAGGTTGTTGCTGTTTTCTGTACATCAATTGTATAAGCGCCTTGAGGAATATTGCCCGTTTGCTTTACTGTTGCAGAAGCAATGGCAGAGTCAGAACTTTCAATAGATAAGTTATACATTTTATTGGCAGTATTGAATTTTTGCAATACTGTCATTGCATCCTTCATCTTATTGACAACTTCTTCCAAAGCCGTAATGCGGTATTCATACTCAGCCTGAGTAAGTTGATATCTGTTCTTTGGTATTTCTTGTGCCTGCTTCAAAGACGCAAGAATAGAATCAGTATTAATTCCTGATCCTAAGCCTGAAAAACTAATTCCGCCTGAAGTAGTATTAGACATAATAACCTCACTGGGAAATTTCTACCCCATAAAATTCTTTGTCTGATTTTATGCAAAAATCATTCCAATAAAAGAATATCAGGGAGACTTTTTCCTCATTTGTGATTATCGGTCAAATACTCAAAAACTTAATGTTTTATTTTTGACAGTGCGGACAAAAAATTGTGGTTCTGCCGGCAACAATTTCCTTTTCTAATACTGTGTTGCAGGAAAAACAATGCTCGCCTTCACGGCCATAGACATTGAACTTATTTTGAAAGCTTCCCACATCGCCCCGGGCTGTGCGATAATCCTTAATGGAACTTCCGCAAAATCTGATAGACTCTTCCAAAACAGCCCGTATGCATTGATAAAGACAAAAAATTTCTGTCTCAGAAAGATCCGCAGCTTTTCTGTGCGGTGCAATTTTTGCTGCAAAAAGCGCCTCATTAGCATAAATATTGCCAATACCGGAAACAATATCCTGCTGTAATAACACAGATTTTATACTTGCTTTCCTATTCTTCACTGCTTGCAAAAATTCTTCTGCATGCATTTCAAGCGGGTCTTTAGCAAGTTTTTTCCAAAAATCCCAATTTTCAGCACTCTTATTAGTCAAAAAACGACAATAGCCAAATTTTCGGGTATCATCAAAAAAGACGCTCTCACCATTTTCTAAATGCAGAATAATCCGTGTATGTTTTTCCGGCTCTTTTGGTGAGGAATAATAAAAAAGGCGTCCAGACATTTTCAAATGAAAGGCAAGTGCCAAAATTTCGTATCCTGCATACATAAACGGCTCAATATAAAGCAGCAGAAGCTTTCCTTTTCTGCCAACTTTTTGAATACAAGGCTGAATGTCGGTAAGACATGCATACGATACTTCATCAGCCCAAGAAGATGTATTCAAACAGGAAAGCGCACAAAGTCTTTTCCCGACAATATCAGGCGCAAGTGTTCTTGCCACGGTTTCAACTTCTGGTAATTCCGGCATTTTTCTCCCCCACACATAATAATTCAAATAAAATCACAAACAATATATACTTTATATTATATAAATATCAAATAGTTAATAACAAAGAACAACTTGCAAATAAAATTTTTCTGGCTGATAATACACAAAATTTTATAATGAAGCCCCTACTTCTATGATTATCAGCGCAAGCCGAAGAACAGATATCCCCGCCTATTACAGTGAATGGTTTTTCAACCGTTTACAGGATGGCTTTTGCTATACCATTCACCCCATGAATCCCAAAATTTATTATAAAATTTCCCTTGCCAAAGATATTGTTGACGCCATTGTGTTTTGGTCAAAAAATCCCTATCCCATGCTCAAAAAACTGCACCTGTTAGCAGATTATCCCTATTATTTTCAATATACTATCACGCCCTATGCCAATGATATTGAAAAAAATTTACCACTCAAAAAATATCTTATCCAAACGTTTATGGATTTATCGCAGGAAATTGGGAAAAATCGCGTTATTTGGCGTTATGATCCTATTTTATTCAGTCCAAACTACACTCTTGAATTTCATCTTGAGAGTTTTGCCGCCCTCTGCCAAAAACTTGCCCCCTGCACCACAAAGGTTACTGTCAGCTTTATCAGCATGTATCGAAAGGTGCGGAAACAATGCGAGCAGCAAAATATTTATTGTCCTGGGCAGGAAGATAAAAACACCCTCCTTCAGACTTTTGCCAAAATTTGTTTTGACAACAATATCAAATTAGAAGTATGTGCCCAGGAATTTCAAAAACCGGAATACCCTGTATATTCTGCCCATTGCGTTGACTTGCAGCTCATCAACAGTCTCACCCGAAAAAACCTTATGATTGATAAAGATCCCTATCAGCGAGAATTTTGCGGCTGCGCCAAAAGCTATGATATTGGCATGTACAACAGCTGTTATAATAACTGTATTTACTGCTATGCATCCTATAAACAGGAACGCCTTGAGGAAAATAAAATCCGCCATAATCCAAAAAGTCCCATACTTTTAGGAGAAATTCCCCAAGACGCACAAATTATTGAAAAAAACATTGTCAATTATAATAATGAACAGTTCTTTCTGATATAATACCCTTTATTCCTGCAATAAAAATTGCTCTAAATCTTTCACGGTTTCAAGAATAAAATCAGTATGATGCGCTTCAAATTCTGCACGGGTTCCATAGCCATAAAGAATTGAGGCAACCTGTAAATGATTTTCTTTTGCGCCGATAATATCGTGTTTTCTATCACCAACCATGATAACATCTGAAGAAACGGGAGTTTTAGTTTGCTCTAACGCATAAGCGATAACTTCGCCCTTGGTAATTCTGGTGCCGTCAAGCTCACTGCCGGAAACAAAATCAAAATACCGGGCCAAAGAAAAATGCTCTAAAATGTCCTGGGCGAAAATACGGGTTTTGCAGGTAGCAAGAATAATTTTCTTGTCAGCCTGTTTCAATCTTTTGAGCATATCTGCAAAACCGGGATAAATTTTTAAATCAAAAATTCCATTTTCGCGTATATAATATTCTCTATATTTTTCAATGGCAAGGCCAAGATCACTTTCTTTAACGCCATAATCTGAAAAAGAATCCCGAAGCGGCGGGCCAATAAAAACACAAAGACTATCCAAAGAAGGATAAGGAATTTTTAAATAATCAAGCGCATAAGCAACGGATTTGGTAATACCGCTTTTTGGGTCAGTAATTGTTCCGTCTAAATCAAATAAAATTGTCGAAAATTTTGCCATACAATTTCCTTTAGTAAGTATTGTTGCTCTATACCGTTTTTTCCTGCAAAACACAATAAAATTATCATTTAAAACTGGACTTTTTTTAGCAAAAAGCATAGGTATCTTCTATGAAAAAAAGTTTTTTTCCCTGTTTATCTATTTCTTTACTCGCTTGTCTGTGCCTTCTTTTCAGTGCCTGCCAAAGCACTCATTCTGCAACACATTCTGCTGATACAAGTTTGCCCCGTGCTGACAACCGCTATATTGGCTGGCTTGAGAAAGAATCTGTTTTCAACACAAGCCCGGAAAAAATTAAAATTGTTGCCGGCACACAATTTGCCTGGAATTTTTCCACCGCCAAGCACAATAAACAAAATATCCTTGCCGTGAGCCCTGTTTGGCTGCAGGCTAATCCTTTTAAAATAAGCAAACAAGATCAGGTGCCTTTAAAAACATTTGTCAATAACAGCAAACTCCTCAAAGACGCACAAATTCACGGACTCTATTTTTATCCCACGAAAGATGCAAGTTTTGAAGATATACACAACATTTCAAGTGAAAATCAATCAAAACAATACAGTCCTGTTTCCCTGATCCTTTCCAAAGAAATTGGCACAGAAAAGGAATTAGCCCAATTAGGCGCAGGACAAATTTATACTGCCGGCAATATTCTGCCCGCAAGTCTTGGCATTGGCGCAGACTTTTTGCTTGCTCTGCATGGAGTACGCGAATATCCAGGACTATTTATGATGGTGGAAGTGCCTAAAGAACTTTGGCATAGTTTGCCGCAGGCTGAAAATAAAGAATCCTTTACCCCCATGGCTCTTTCTGATAAAGAATTGCTTCCATTAAAGGAAGCAGGAATTATCCCCCATGGATTTTACCGCGATTATTTTAACGATTTTCCCAAAAGTTCTTTTGCCGTCAGCAATGAAGTCATCGGCTATGATGGCGTTGCGCGGCGCTGGCTCTATCGTTTTGTCAATACACCTTACACGGCTGCCCTCAATTTCTATGATCCCAGTTTCCAAACCCAGCGCATTCTTGCCGCGAGTATCATTGAAGAAATTGGTCTATTAAAACAAGGAATTGTCTCTGTTTCTGTACAGGATATCTGGGGACAGGAAAGCATGCAAAACACAATTACGGCAAAAACGGTTCTTTCCGCGCTCAGCTTTCCGCAGCCGGCTCTTTTCACTCTTGAAAGCATCAACCGTTCCGTGCATGGCTATGGAGCATGGACATTTTGCCGCGATAACTTTGCGCCTGAATTTATAAAACTCCTGCAAAATGCTCAAACAGACTTTGTGGCAGATACCCTGATTATGCCAGCCCTGGAACAAGCATATCTACAGGAAAATAATGCGCCGCTGCTCAAAGCTTTTCAATTCCTGCAAAGCCAAAAAATTGAAGAACAAAGCCTCTGGCACGGTACGCATTCCAGTTTTTTCCATTCTCCCTATGCTCATGCAAGTCTGACGAAATTTATTATGGAAAAAATTAATATTTCGGAACAGGATTGTTCTATGCTCAAAAAAATGCAGGATAATCCGCTGCTTAGAGAAAATAATCAAAATCTTTATCAAAGATTTATCCATGCCAAAGAGCTGCAAACAGCCTTTCTTGGCTTTCAAAGCCTTCTGCCGGGACTCAATATCATTGAATTGCAAGATAGTATCGGTGTTCTCAAGGAACAGGAAAATTATACACCTTTCCAAACTAAACCACATACTAATCCACTTCTTTTTGGCTCTTTATCAGAACAAATACACAATCCGGCAAGCCCTATAGAAAGCCTGCAAACCATATGGAAACTGCGTCAGGAAAAGGAACTGCATTCTGCTGCAATCCATGCACCTTTCCAAACACAAAATCCCAAAACCTTTGCTTTCAGTCTGGAAACACCTGCCAAACAAAAATTGCTTATATGCATTAATTTAAGTGCAAAGCCACAGCAGTTGACGCTTAAAACCAAAACACGCCTTGGCATCTTTCATAAGCAATTAAAACCCTATGAACTCTATTATCAATTTTTCTAATGCAGAAGGATTAACATAACAACACTTTACTTTTATTCACAATTAAGTTAAAATTTTGCAACATTTTAATAACAGGAAAGAATATGAGCAATAATAATGAACTAAATCATGAATTAAATACCGATGAACAAATTAAAGAATTAAATCAACAGGTTCAAAGCACGGATGAAAATTCTGCACAAGACACTGCATCTTACGAAAACAATGAAGAATTACTCACCTTTCATTCTGATTCGGAAGAAACACAAGACACAAATGAACAAACTGCTGATGAATATATTATAAATCAAGAAGATACAGAAAATTTCACTGCTGAACAAGGCGAAAACAGCGAATCAGAAACATCTTCAGCTTCCCAAACTTCCCCAGAAAATGTCCCAGACCCCAGCATTGCAGAAAAATGCTTCAATATTTTCTCTAAACTTGGTTTGCCTCTGCTCATTCTGTTTACGCTCATTCTTTGCGGACAGCAATTCCTCTTCCCTCGTGATTTCTGGTTTTCCGAAGAAGTTCGCTATGCAGATATTTATATGAATATGCTAAGCTCCCATGATTTCTTCACCCTGACGCTCAACGGCCACCCCTACGCTGAAACTGGGCCGCTTTATTTCATTTCGGTTTGGCTTTTAGACGCCATTCCCACCATCAATATGCCTCAGGCATTTTTTGGCGCGTCCATTCTTTTTGCAGTCTTTTTTATAGCAAGTACATGGATTTTAGCCCGCGGTCTGGGTTATTCCCGCAAAATTGCCTTTGCCGCCGGTCTGCTTACTCTTTCCATGTTTTTCCTTGCAAGCTTCACCAATTACACTCGCATGGATTTACTTTTTGCAGGATTTTTGAACCTCAGCTATGTATGCTTTTTTAGAGCATGGCAAAAGAAATCTGCCCCCATTTGGCTTTTATTTGCCTTCCTTTTCCTCTGTTTTGCCACCCTTACTTCAACCTTTATTGCTTATATTTTCCCCTTTATTGCCTCAATTCTCTTCTTCCTATGGACTGCAAAATTGAGACGCATCAACAGCGCTGACGGCATTATCGGCTTTTTGCTTTCCATTCTTGTTATTTTTGCATGGTTTGCCTATCTTTATCTGCAAGGCAAGGCAGAATACATCAGCCTGCTTCTTGATAAGCAGCTTTTCCAAATATTTACTCCGCTTTCATCCTTAAAAACAGGACCTTACTGGTATTATTTGGCAGGACTTCCCCTTGCGCTTTTCCCCTGGGTATTTATTATTCTTTTTGCATCCTGGTGTTCATGGTTCAAGAATGTTCCTCAGACATTCAAAACCCGTAAAGAAAATAATGCCAGTGCATGGCTCATTCTGTTAATTCTTACTCATCTTGGCATTTTCTCTCTGCTCAAGGATAAAAGTTTTTCCAATTTAGTCACCGTTATCCCATTTTTTGCCATTTTATTTGCAAACAGCCTCCTGAACTTTAGTGCTTTGCGCAGTAAAATCTTTTTTGGTTTTTTAGCGCTTCTGACAAGCCTTTGCGGTATTTTCTTCATCCTTCTTGAATTTCACGGATATATTCTGGAATATTTACCAGACCTTTGGATTTTGCCAAAAGAAATTCCCGCTTTTGTTGAAGTACTCACAACCAATACCTATTTTGGGCTGACCACCATGGGAGCAATCCTTATTCTTTTGGGCGTGCTCTTATGGTATGGCGTAAACCGTCAATTTGTGGGCGGGACACTGCTTATTTATGCCATTGGCATTATCCTTACCCTGCAGCCCCTCAACCTCCTCGTTGCGCCGCAAATGGGCACAATTTTCAGCACCAAGAACCATGCTTACGCAATGGCAAAAGTACATCAGGAAGAAGGAGCAATTCCAGCAAGTTACAATATTTATCCTGATGTTTTCACCTATTATTACAATGAAGCGCTGGATAAAAATACCTACAGCAAAGCAACCATTGCCGAATTCGACTCCATTGAGCCGCTGACAGAATTTCTGCTCAACAACGACAAAGTAATTCTTGCAATTTCTGAAAAAGATTTCCAAAAACTGCCCTATAAGAATGAAGCAACCATTCTGGACTACAAACAATGGATTGAGCATCAATACATTATTCTTACCTATTGGAATATTTCTTCCAACAAGCCAAATCTTGAAGAAAGTTCCAATGAAACCGCTGCTGACAGAAAAGATATTGATGGAGAATTGACCCCAAAAGACAGTGCAAGTTCTGCTGTAAACGCTGAAAGTTCTGAAACTGCTGAGCCTGAACAAGCTGAAAACGCACAAGAAAATGCTCAAACTCCAGAAGAACAAGAACGCAATATAAATTCTGATGAAGCGCAAAGTTCAGAACAAAATGAAGCGCAGTCAGAACAAAATGAACTGAAGGAACAAGCGGAGCAAGCATCAGAACAAGCTGAACAAGATACAGCTCCTGCACATGAAACAGAAGCCGCCCCAGAAGAACCTGCCGCTGAACCGAAAAAATCTGCAAGTGAACCGGCAGCAGAAGAAGCTGCTCCTCAGGAAGTTTCTTTATAAAATTTGAAGATATTTTAGGATAATACATGGAAATACTTTGGGTTATTATCAGTTTTTTTTGTGGTTCCATTCCCTTTGCCGTGGTTATTGCAAAAACTTTTAAAGGCATTGACCCGCGCAAAGAAGGAAGCAAAAACCCCGGCACAACCAATGTGGCACGGCTTTGCGGTTTTCCCTATGGAGTGATGACGCTTGTTTGTGATATTTTGAAAGGTACAATTCCTGTATTTTTAAGCATATACCTTTTCCAGCAAACTGCCTATGAATGGCTGCCCAGTGCCTGTGTTTTTGCTGCTTTTATGGGACATATCAAATCCCCATTTTTAGGATTTCACGGCGGCAAGGGGGTTGCCACAGGAATTGGCGTATTAATTCCCTTAGCCTTTCCCCCTCTTCTAACCGCTGTTATTTTCTGTGTTATTGTAATTGCCCTGACAGGCTATGTTTCAGCAGGCGCGCTAACCCTGTATACAACCCTGCCCTTTTGCTATTATTTCTTTGACAGCAGCCACTGGATTCCCCTTTCCCTTGTAATGCTTGCCATTGTTGTCTGGACACACCGTGCAAATATCAAACGCCTGCTCAAAGGCGAAGAAAAATCCTGGCGCAAGAGTAAAAATTAAAAGAATATTTTCCAGATACTGCATACAAGAAAAGCCCTTTTACAGGGCTTTTTCATTTTATCATAGTATTTTTACTCTTCTTGCCAGGGATTATGCACAGCCAATTCATGTATTTCCTGATTGGAACTTCCCACAAAGGGCATTTCCAGGGTTTTAAGTTTTTGCACAAAACGTCCTGTTATCACCATGTCAGCATACTGCAAAATTTCACGTCGAAGCTTTGCTCTTTCATCTGAACAAACAGTCAAAAGTTCTCCCACTTCATGGCCTGTATAAATAATAATATGCCGCCCTTTTGCCTTGCAAACTTTTGCAAGAGCAAGTAAGGCCTCTTCCTGTAAAAAAGGTTCTCCCCCGGAAAAGGTCACGCCACCTGCCAGCTTGCTTTCATATATTTCTTCATAAACAGCATAGGCAGTAACCAGTTTGCCCTTACTTTTATCATGGGTAACTTCATTGTGGCAGCCAGGACAATGAAAATCACAGCCTTGAAAAAATATCGTTGTTCTTAGCCCCGGCCCATCCACAACACTTTCATGCTGAAAGCCTGCCAGCCGAACAGGGGTATTTTCTAAAAGCTCATACTCTTCTGAAGTCAAATCTAATGCTTGCATATGCAGTCTTTATGGGTAAAATGCTTTACTCTGTCTGCTTCTTCCGCGCGTTTAGCATCGTTCCATCTGTCCATATCGCCTACCAAATATCCAGTAATACGGCGAATTCTTGAAAAATGA
The DNA here is from genome assembly GCA_910578585.1 of uncultured Mailhella sp. Taxonomy (GTDB): domain Bacteria; phylum Desulfobacterota; class Desulfovibrionia; order Desulfovibrionales; family Desulfovibrionaceae; genus Taurinivorans. The sequence goes on along the minus strand of CAJTRG010000001.1, from coordinate 224,897 downwards.
ACTCCTTCGCCAATAATTTCATCCTTTACTTGTTGTGTTTGCATTTTCTACTCCTATTTATTCGGTAACGTATCGTTTTCTTCCTGGATTGTTGCATGAACGCGGGCATATTTAGGGTCTGGACTATAGCCCTGCACCTTCTTCAAAACAGATAAAGGCAAGCCCTCTCCGTCGCGGCGTCCGCAGCGCGGGCAGGTATCGCCGATAATTCCCACATAGCCGCACACAGGGTCGCGATCCACAGGGTGATTGATGGAAAAATAGCCCATGTCCGCATCAGCCATTGCCGTCACAATGGTCTCAAAAGCATCGATATTCGGGGATAAATCCTCAGCAACTTCGATATAGCTGATTGCACCCGCCAGACAATATTTATGATAGCCAGCTTCAATTTGGATTTTATCCCAAGCACGAATGGGGAAATACACAGGCACATGGAATGAATTGGTGAAATAATCACGGTCTGTTATACCTTCTAAAACCCCAAATCTATCGCGTGTCAAACGCAGCAGACGCCCGGAACAGCCCTCAGCCGGACTGGCAATGAGACTGAAATTAAGCCCGGTGCGTTTTGTTTCTTCTTTGCAGGCATCATAAAAATATTTAATAATCCGCATGCCCTGTTCATTGACAGCCGCATCTTCGCCATGGTGCTTGCCAAAAAGAGCAATCAAACATTCAGCAAGACCAATAAAACCAATGGATAAAGTACCATGCTTAATCACTTCACGGATTTCATCATCTGGACACAAATTTTCACTGCCCACATAAACGCCCTGCCCCATAAGAAATGGATAATTACGGGCAACGCGTTTGGCCTGAATTTCAAATCTATCCAATAACTGCGCGAAAACAAGCTGAATATATTGTTTTGCAGTTTCCATAAACGCTTCAAAAAGGGCTTCCCCCTTGAGAGACGGATTTTCAGCACGGGCAAGTAAAGCAAGATAAGGCAAGTTCACGGTTGTAAAGGATAAATTGCCGCGTCCCGGGGTTATTGCCTTGCTTGGATCATAATCATTGCCAAGCACACGGGTACGGCAGCCCATAACCGCGCAAATGGTTTCAGGTTTGCCGTTATAATAAATACTGTTGAAACTTGCATCTATATTATTGAAATTAGGGAATAATCTTTTTGCTGAACAGCGGCAAGCCAAACGAAATAAATCATAGTTTGGATCGCCTTTTCTATTGATTCCCTGCTTCATGCTGAAAATGGAAATAGGGAAAATAGGAGTTTCCCCATTGCCAAGCCCTGCTTCTGTGGCAAGGAAAAGATTCTTCGTCACCATGCGGCCTTCTTCTGAAATATCCATGCCGGTATTCAAGGAAGAAAAAGGCACCTGACTTCCTGCCCGGGAATTGAGGGTGCAAAGGTTATGGATCATTGCCTCCATAGCCTGATAAGTGTCTTTATCCGTTTTCTTATAGGCAAAGGCAAGGGCTTTTTCACCGTCAATTTTAAGCTCATACTTTTGCGCGTAATCAGCTAAAATTTGCAGTAAAACCTTCTTTGCCTCATCATTCATTAAATGCCGATGTGTTTCCATATAGGCGTTTATGGCAGCTTTTACATCAGCAGTCAGTTCCTCATCATCACATTGTGCATCTAAAAACAAAAGAATATTTTTTGCATAGGAACGGGCAACATAGGGCGCAAGGCTAAAATCCAATGTGGGCACAGACTGCCCGCCAAACATTTCATTTTGATTGCTTTGAATAATAATGCAGACAAGGGTTGCCGCAGAACCAATACTGCCAGGGGAACGTAAAGCTCCATGCCCGGTATTAAAGCCAGAATCCAAGAGTCTGCCCACATCAATTTGCAGACAGTTCAAAGTCAGCGCATAAAAATCCATATCATGAATATGGATAATGCCTTCATCATAGGCTTTAACATGCTCTTCGCGGATAAGAAATTTTTTATTAAAATCTTTGGCAATTTCACTGCCGTATTTCAGCATGGTGCCCATGGTGGAATTGCCGTCAATATTGGCATTTTCGCGTTTTGTTTCGCAATGTTTACTGTCAGAAAAGGTCAGCTCTTTCATGAGCTTCATGAGTGCCCCTGAGGCATCGCGAACATCACTTCTTTTCTTACGATATAAAATATAGGCTTTGGCAGTTCTTGCGTGTTGATTTTCAATAAGGACTTTTTCAACACTATCCTGCACATCTTCAATATTTACTTTATAAAATTCAATGGAATTATCTGCAAATTCAAGCTCGCCAATACCATTTTCAAGGATATACGCCTGAACTTTATAGGCCAAAATCCGCGCCTTGTCTTCATCCACACCATCCACAGCCTTGGCAGCTTTAAAAATAGCAGCTTGAATTTTAGCTTCATTGTAGGATTCTTTTTTTCCATCCCGTTTAATAATACTACTAATCCGCTTTTCCATATGCACCTGCAAAAAGTGAATTCCCCTTTAAATGAAAAAACCTGTATGATCTCACACATACAGGACAAGAGCGAAAAATCTTTATTTCCTCGAAAGATTTCCCTGTATTTATGAGATCGGTCTTCTGGCTTCCCTTCATCCATTTTTTTGTGCCTTCCCAAAAAAATTCAGTGGCATAGTACAAAAAATGTCCGGGTCACAGCGGCGGGGTCCGCAACGGAATTACACCGTTTTCCCTGAAGCAGTTTGCTTCATCTCTTTGTTTTTTTATATTCAAAAATTTTTTAAAGTCAAATAAGGATAAAAATTTTAAGTGCAATCTTTTTACATAGTTATAATAATATTTTCTTATTATTAATCATTCATTTAACAAATTATTAACATGATTTCAGGCAATTATTTTGCTTAAAAACTTAAACAAAATTAAATTAAAAAAGTCTGGAAAAAGTCTAGAAACTTGCTTTTTCCACTTTAAAGGAAAAATAACTGGAACGCCCAAACTCATCCACTGCATAAACCGTATGCATGCCCACGGTGGGTACATAACTCAAGCCCACATTCCTCTCCGTATAGCCAAGATAACTATCATCCACAAACCAATGCACAAGATGAACATCAGGATCCACATCCGCCAGCAAAGAAATTTCTTGTGAATTTTTTATATCCTGCTGATATAAAACACCTTTGACCGGAGAAATAATTTGCGGAGTCCTCCCCTGATAAGGCTGAATTTCATGCAGACACTGCAAGCTGTAGGGCGGAATGGGCTTTTTATGAATACCCGCTTTGGCAAATAAGCGCTGCAGCTCAACTGACCAAAACTCATAAACTTTTTCCTCTGTCACGCCCGCAATTTCTTTGCATTCGCGAAGGCCCGTCTCTTTATTGATAAGGATTTTCCGAAGTACGCCCGTATCCTTTATAGGCGATTTACCGGGAATAAAATACGCCTGCACTTTGGGCATATCCGCGCATAAAGAAAGATTGATATCACCGGTTGAAGCACACACTTCTATTTCTTTGACGTTGAGTTTATCCTTTGTATACCAGGACTTATCAAGACCTCCCTGCATTTGCTGCAATTTTTCCGCAGCCTGAAAGAATAAGGGCAAAGCCACATTTGCCCCAATAAAATTGGGATTAGGACTTGCATCAAAATTTCCAATCCAGACAACCAAAACATAGGGACCCAATATCCCCGCAGTTAAAGCATCACGCTGCCCATTGGAAGTACCTGTTTTCCATGAAGAAATCACTGAACTAAAAGGATACGGTGATTTTGTTTCCAGCATTTTGAGCACAATATAGCTTGCTTCTGAACTAAGAAGCGGCTCTGGCTTTTCCGCATTATGAGGAGACTGCGGATAATAACTCAGCTTCTTATAAAAACCCCGATTAGCAAGCATGGCATAGAGACTTGCAAGTTCGCGCAAACGAAGCTCTGCACCCCCCAAGACAAGGGCAAGTCCATAATGCTCCTTCTTATAGGGCAAAATAATATTTGCCTTTTGCAAAAAACCATATAAATCAGGGGACTTTAATTGTTCAGCTAAATAAATGGCAGGAATGTTTCTGCTGTTTTTGAGCGCATCATCTGCATAAAGCGACCCCACAAAACGCCCGTCTGAATTTTCAGGTTCGTAACCGGCAAAATTGCGCTCAGTATCGAGTAAAATACTTTTGGAATGGATGAGTCCCTGCTCCAGGGCAAGGGCATAAATAAAAGGCTTGAGCGTTGAACCATAGGAGCGGGGAATATTCGTTCCGTCAATTTGCCCGCTGATAGCCTCATTATAAAAATTGGCTGAACCCACCAGCGATAAAATTTCCCCTGTTTGCCAATTTGCCAGCACTATTGCGCCGTTATGAATACCATAAGCTTTTTTATCCGCCACATAGCCGGTTAAAATCCGCTCCAATTCTGCTTGCAGGGTCAAATCCAGACTGGTTTTAATTTCTTGCAGTTCTGGAAACTGAGCCTTATTTTGCGGACGATTTTTATATACTTCTAAAACTGCATGGGGACAATGAAAGGGTAAATTTTTAGGCGCAAAGACTGTCAGCGGCAATTTCGCAAAAAATGCATTATAGGGACTGGGCTTTTCCTCATCCCATACACTAAATAAACGCTCCCGTGCCCTATCCCAGACCGGATTTGGCTGCTTGAGCGGATTTCTTGCTCTGGGATTTTGCGGAATAGTCACAAGAGCAATGATTTCTGCAAGATTCAGCGCTGATAGCTCCTTGTGAAACCAAACATATGCCCCTGCTCCTATGCCCTCCACATTGGAACCATAAGGAGCCAAATTCAAATAGGCTTCTAAAATTTCCTCTTTGGAATAGTGGTATTCATAGACAAAAGCCCGCCAAATCTGCCATATCTTTTTGAAAAAAGTATCTGTTTTTGCCTGCTCGGAAAGACGCACCAACTGCATGGTAATGGTTGACGCGCCGATCCTGCGCCCGCCTCCAAGCATACTGTAAGCAGCCCGTGCTATGGAGAAAAAATTTACCCCGCAATGCGTATAAAAATCCCTGTCCTCATACAGCATCGTTGCTTCAATGATATCACCAGGAATTTGTTTTAACGGCACAAAATAACGGTATTTTTGGTCTTCACTTAAACTTAGCCAAAGACGTTCGCCATGCCTGTCCCGAACAAGCCAGGAAAACTCTGCCTTTTCATAAAGATCCGGCTTCGCGCTCAAAACAATGCTGACAATAAAGAGGAAAAAGGGTACAAGCAAAACCAAAAGCATACGCATTTTTTTGGTTTTAAATCTTGTACCCAGTTGTTTTAACATAGATTATTCTGCAATGATTCTGGTATCTTGTATGGACAAATCACGAGCATAAAGCAATGCATTTTCCACTGATTGGGCTGTGATATCAGGTAAAACGAAATTACCCTTATTGCCTGCACGCACTTTATAGCGGAAAACAGTTTCACGATTTTCCAAAGTTGCAAACAAGAAAGCTCTGTCTTCCTGTCTGTCAGCAAACTCAACCTGCATATCTGCTTCCTGCAAATCAGCCACATTTGGCTTGCCCTGCATGGTTCTAAAGCTTGCCGCTTCACCGGATTTTGTGGTTACAAATTCAAAGGCAGCAGGCAAAATGTCGGTTATCATCACTTGTTCTGCCTTGCCAGTGAGTGACTTTCCTTTGATTGCCACCACAATTTCATCTCCTGCGTGGAAATCCTTGACTGGATTTCCGTCCATATCACGAAATTCCCGGGTAATGGCAAAGGCTTGCGGCTTTTCAGTGTCTGCAAAGCGGTTTTTATCATAGCCTGTTACGCTGACTTGATAGAAAAGCGGCTTGTCTGCTTCCATTTGCACACGTTTTACGCCTGCAATTTGTGCAGAATTTTCCAGTTTAATGCTTTGGCTATAATCGTTTTTCTCTTCTGTTACATCTTGCGCAATACTCTTTCCGCCTTCATCAACAAAAGCAAGTTTTGCAGTCACATTCTGCACTTCCTTCCTGCTGCCATTTTCAATAATAGCCCGGATTGCCAAAGCTTCAGAACTTGGAGCAAAATATTCCTGCAATAAACTGTACATTTCCTGCATAATTTGCTGCGTCTTTTCATGTTCCAGTCTTTCCGCAAAATGCTTTGTAATGATTTCAAAATACAAAGCTCGTTCGCAAAGACCGTCAAACCATGCAAAATACGTATGTTCCTGCAAACTATCAGGATTATATTTTGCAACAAACATATCCGCAAGCTCATCCTGCATCATCAGCTTCATGGAACCAGCCATAAGGGAAGCCACAATATCGCGTTCCCAATCAGGCGCATTTTGCTGCAGCCATGTGGTCAGGTTTGCCATGATTTGAGAAGTGATAATACCATTTCTGGTGAGTCCCCATGCCCCGTAAGCAATGGCTCGTGCCTCATTCAAATCCTTTGGCATTTGCGTAAGCTTTCTTTGCATGCTGTTCAGTACATTATCAAAAAGATAACTTGGTACAGCAATGCCCTTTTCCCGTGCCGTGGTCAGAAAATCCAAAACAAAGGAAAGTTCATAGGTTGACAAAGGCCCATAATGATCAAAACGATAGAAAACATCGCGGTAATTCTGACGGCTTTCCAGCAATTTCAAGCATTCCAGTATTTGTTCGCGAATTGCCTCTTCTTCAAATTTTTCAAGAAGCGGTGCATATTCCTTATGTTCCAGCAAATAAAGCAAAGGCATTGCCTTGGCAACGCGCTGCACAGTACTTGGATACCAGCACATGGTATCGCGCTGCAAAAGTGCCTGTACGTATGGAATGGGAGCAGAAGATACGCTTGCGGTCACGCTTGCAAATTGAGGATAAAGGGTGCGGCTCATCAGACTTTCTTTTGCATAGGCAGAATTCTTTTCTGCAAGCATGCCAAGTTCTACAGAACTATAAAGAGCAGAAGCCGGACGCACAGAAATAGACACAGGCATAGTCACTTTGAGCCCGCTCTTTTTTTCCTGTACAGTAAAGAAAAGTGTTTTTTCGCCTAAAACATCTGCCTCATCCTTTACCTTTGCACGAACATGAACAAGATTTTGCTTATCTTCTTCAAGAGTCAGCGAGGAAACATTTTCTCCAATAAATTCAAAGGCATTGCCTAAATCAAAGGAAAGTTCCACATTTTTCTGGCTCTTATCCTTACGCATATCCGTGAGTAAAAGTGTTATTTCAAATTCATCGCTCGGAGCAACAAAGGCTGGCACATGAGGCTGAATAATCACTTCTGCCTGACAGTACACATCTTTTTGTACGGCATTGACCTTAATGTCAGAACATGCCACCACAAAAATGCGCATATTGCCGTTATAGGTATCTGGAACAGGGATTTTTACGTTTGTGCCTTTTTTATCCACATCCAAAAGTCCAGACCAGTAAACGGCTGACTTATGGTTGCTCACTTTGAAAGGATTTGCTCCGGCATCGCGCATGGCGTTTGCCATTTTTGCCATCATCAGGCTTTCACCGCCGCCGAATTTTGCCAATTCCTTTTGCATAAGCGAAAATTCCGGCATGAGCATATCCAAATATTGATAGGTCTGCACAGAAAGTGCTCTATTCAAGAAAAGTTCTTTGAGTGGATCAGGGCACTTATAATTAGTGAGCTGGGTAATGCCTTCATCCACAGCATAGACAAGCACTTTAGCGGCTTCGTTTGTCTGCACCGAAACTTCCAAATCCTGTCCGGGGCGAGCAACAAAATCCTTTGCGCCGCTGCCAACAGTTACCTGTACATCGAGTTTACGTTTGGAAATATCCACCGTGAAAGGAAGAACTACACTGGCGCAAGGCTCAACAAAAATTTCCTTGTCGTCAATATTTCTGAAATACAAAACATTGAGATAGGCTTTACCTTCTAAATCCTTTGGTATTTCAATATATTGAACACCGTCACCCTTCTTCGCTCTAAACCATTTTTCAGCATATACTTTATCGCGTTCAAGGGTAATGAGTCCCATTCCTTCATACGGAGTTTTCAGGGCTATTTTGATATTTTCGCCTGCCTGATATTCTTTTGTATCAATAATTGCTTGCAGCATAGCAGGCTTATATTCATTAAATTGAACTTGGCTGTCGCCCACTACAGTATAGCGAACCTGCAAAAGTGTTTTGCCTTTTTGATCTTTGAGCACAAGCAATTTATCGCCAACGTTTGCTGTATCAAGCTTCAAATCCAGAACTTTTGCCTCAAGTTTAATTTTTGTTTCAGAAAGGAGTTTTTCACGGCGAACCTTGGTATATTGATACTTGCCGTCCACTTTTACCAAGCTCTTGACAAGTTCAGACTCGTATAACTCTAAAGCAAGTTCGCCCATGGCATAAGGTTTTGCAAGGGCATCCAAGGCAATGATTGCAAGATTTGCCTTTTCATTTTGGGTCAAAAAGTCTAAATTGCTTTGCGTTTTATAGCCCACAACAGCCGCAAGGGGTGATACATTCAGCACATTCTTTACGCTGATGCTGGAACCGCCCTGGGCATCCTGCACATCAGCCTGCAAGGTCAAAACAAGGCTTTCATCAGCAATGGCACTGGTATCAAGCTTAATCTGTGCTTGTCCTTTTGCGTCAGTGGTTGTTTTGCCAAGTTCCTGCACATTTGTTTTATCTGCCTTGCTTGCATCATAAAATTTAAAGGCGCTGTATTCACCATCAAAGCTAAAGCGCATAGGACTTGCAATCAGCTTTGCGTTGACCGTGTTATTAATGGCAGGTGAACCAAATAAATTCTGCACACTGACAGTATAAACAGTATCCTGCAAGTCTTCTTTATTGTACCAGTATTTCTTGCTTTCCAGAGAATTTATAATCTGTGCTTTAATCGTATCAGGCGTAAAATCCATAACATGGAAATCTTTTGAAACCAAAAGCGCAGAAGTATCTGCTTTTTCAATCTGGAAATTATAGACGCCGCTCACGGCATTATCAGGAAGTTTACAGGAAAATTCACCCATGCCCTGCCGTGACAAAGTGATTTTCTCTTTGCTTATCATTTGCCCGTTGCTTGCATAGACAGTTCCTGTCAGCGGTACATTTTCCAAAGCAGTCTTACCCAGATCCCCTTGTTTCAAAATAAAGCCAAAGTAGGCTGTTTCGCCTGCCCGATAAATATCGCGCTGAGTGAAAATAAAACCATTCAGACTATTTTCAGAAAAGATTTTTCCGGCAGTATTGATTTTATTTTGCGGACGCAAAGCAAATTGATAATCTACAAAGGGCAAAACTGCCATATCGTCTTTATAGCTTGCTGCAATGGCTGTTACTTGTTTTTCCCGCTCAAAACCTTGCAAGGAAGGCAGAGAGACAATCCCGTTTCTGTCTGTTTTTCCGCTGAAAAGCGCAATGCCATTAGCGCCCAAGACTTCAACCTTTACCCCGCCAATGGGCTTACCCGTTGGCAAAGACATAATATAGGCTTTGACATGCTCCTGATTCTCATCAGCTTTCACAATAAGCCCAAGGTCACTGAGCATAATAAAGCGCTCATCACGGGCAACAGTCATATCACCTTTTTGCGCTGTTACAGTCACGTGGAAAAAGCCTTTATCATTTTTTACATAGGGTGCTAAATCCAAAGAACTGAACTGTGCCTTTTCTGCATTGACAAAAGCCAAAGGCAAATCTCCCTCATGCACAATGCTCATGGTATCAAGCTGATAACCATAGACCTCATCATATTGAGCCTGTCGAAGCAGCGGCACATAGGAATTGATAAATTCTGGACGAATTTGCCGTACTTCATAATGAAGCTTATCCGCATTTCGCGCATAAAGAGAAAGTTTCTTATCGCCATGCAAAGAAAGCAAAGAGCCTTTTTGCATGATTTTCACAGTGCTGTCCAGGGATTTAAAATGCACTAGGAGGTCTATTCCCTTATCAAGCACAAAACCTTCCGGTCCTTCTATAGGAGCAGAAAAGGTAATAAGGGCACATCTGCCTGCTTCAATATCGCTTTCAGGAGCAAGCATGAGAAAACGTGCGGCCTCATCCGCATTATTCATGATGTTCAGTTTCAATGGCTCAGATTTTTTCAAAACATCGCTTGTGATTTCGGTAAATGTCCACCAATTGTAAGGCGGATTTTCTTTATCCCCTTCTTTTACCTGCACTTTATCACGAGGCAAGAGCACAGCTTTCATATTTTTACTGCTGAACTGCTTTGACAAAACAGGCAAACTGAACTCAACTACAATATTTTGTTTTACAGAAAGATTCGGCAAATTTTCAATCCCTGCCTCACAGCCAACTATTTTAAATATTTCATTTTTTGGTGGAGTTTTCACCACATATTCATAAGTTTTCGCTAATTTTCCGCCGTTTTCAGCTTGAAGGCCAGCTGGAAGTTCAATTTTTACTTCTTCTGCCCTATCACTTACTTTCAGCACAGGTAGTGAAAAGTACAAGGTATTATTATGAAAATTGGTTTCCATTTTTCCAAGGCTCACCGTCTTGGCAGTGCCTGACACAATGCGAAGTTTTTCCTTTGCCTGTTCTTCTTCTACTTTATAGTTGAATGAAATAGAACCTGTAATTATCATGGTTTCAATATGTTCAGGATCAAATTTAAAATCAGCAGTAATTTCAGGTCTAAAAGCTTGCGTAGTAAAGGTTACAGGCTTGGTCAGTACTGTCAGTTTTGGCAAAGCTTCTTCACCAAATTCTACAGAATATTTTGTATCAGCCTGCCATTCTTTGGCTGGATAGAAAACAAGAGAAGTATCAGAAGTCCATTCCCATTTACCTTCCATGGCAGGAGTGAGTTTAATCTGTTCTGTGCCTGGAAAAACATTCTGAAAGCTGCGATTGCAGATTTCATACGCTTTCTTGCCGTATTTTTCTTTACAAATTTGTTCATCAGCAGAGAAATACAAATACACAGGGTCTTTGCCCTGCACTATCCGAAGTATCTCCTGTTCTGTTTGTTCATTATAGGCAGTTTGTTCCAGTAAATAACGAATATTTTCAACAGTATTTTTTGCAAAAGCAAAGGAACTGCTCATACATATCATCAAAAAACTAAGGAAAACAATCTTTTTCAAAGCTTTCATATAAAGCCTCCAAAATCAAACAATTCAGCATTAAAATATACCGAATATACAGGGTTTAGACAAGTTAAAGTGAACAATTTTAAATAAAAAAAATCAGCCTGTTAGGCTGATTTATACAAAATAATTTCTTTCGAAAAATTAACTGTTATTGCTGATATAATTATCTGCTTCTTCAAGGTTTGGAATATGGATAGTCTCAAAGCAACTGTCCGCACCTTCGTTTACCTTGATAATTTGACGCATCATACGGGTTAAAATGCCTTGAGGGCCAAATTCAAACCATTTGCGCACGCCATGTTCATATTGATTGCAAATAATTTCAATCCAGTACACAGAAGAAGTCATTTGTTTCTTCATGGCAGAACGAAGTTTTTCAGCTTCTGTCAAGGGTTCACCGTTGATATTGCAGTACACGGGAAATTCCGCGTCATGGAAATCAAGTGTGCCCAAATACTTTGCAAATTCATTGGAAGCATCAGCCATAAGCGGCGTATGGAAAGCCCCGCTCACCGCAAGAGGAATACATTTTCCGCCAAGATCCTGAGCTTTTTCAACAACCTCTTCAAGAGCTTGCTTATGTCCGCTGATAGCAAATTGACCAGGAGTATTTCTATTGGCAAGACGCACCATTTTTCCAGAACGTTCAGAAACTTCTTTACAAAGATTTTCCACCTGTTCAGCATTGAGACGCAAAACGGCATACATGGAACCAATGCCGTCAGGGTCAGCGTCAGCCATGAGCTGCCCGCGAAGAGAAACCGCCTGCAAGACATCATCAACACTGAGTACCTTTGCCGCCGCAAGGGAACTAAATTCACCAAGACTATGACCAGCCGTGCAGGTTGGCTTGATATATTCTTTGATATACGTCCACAAAGCCAGGTTCACAACAGTAATAGCAGGCTGCAAATTGCGGGTATTTGCCATAAGCGTGTTGTCGTTGCTTTCCCAGTAAATTTCACGCAAAGGCACACCGCTGATTTTTTCAGCCTTAAGCCACAGTTCTTTAGCTTCTGGGCTTTTTTCGAATAAACGTTTGCCCATGCCAAATTTTTGAGAACCCTGGCCAGGAAATAATATTGCAATACTCATTTTATCACCTATGAATAATCAACCGCGCTGAATTTCATCAATCTGTTCCAGTTATGGTGAGATTCAATATAACGAATAGTACCGGTTTTTGCGCGGATAACAAGAGAATGGGTTACAGCGCCGCCGCCCACAAATTCTACGCCGTTGAGGAATGAACCGCCGGAAATACCAGTTGCAGCAAAGAATGCATCATCAGATTTAATAAAGCGTTCGATAGAAAGAATTTCACGCATATCAACGCCGGCTTTTTCAATGGCTTCTTTTTCAACCATGGATTGCGGGTCAAGACGACCTAAGAGCTGACCGCCAACACCTTTCAGCGCACAGGCAGCGATAACACCTTCAGGAGTTCCGCCGGTACCCATCATAACGTCAATGCCGCCTCTTGGATCTGCAACCATGAGTGCACCGGCAACATCACCGTCAGTATGGAGCTGAATACGAGCGCCAGTTGCACGAATTTCCTGAATAAGGCGTTGATGGCGAGGTTTATCAAGGACAAAAACAACGAGGTCGTGCACATCTTTACCGCGTGCTTTTGCGATATTTTTCAGGTTATCTTTTACAGGAGCATCAATATCAATAACATTGCGGGCTTCAGGGCCAACAGCAATTTTTTGCATATAATAGCTTGGGCCGGGATTATACATAGCACCGGCAGCACAGGCACCAATAACAGAAATAGAATTGGGACGACCAAGAGCCAAAAGGTTTGTACCTTCAACCGGGTCAACAGCAATATCTAAACAAGGGCCTTCGCCTGTACCAATTTTTTCACCATTATAGAGCATGGGTGCATTGTCTTTTTCACCCTCACCAATAATAACAGTTCCATTAATATCGAGTGAATTAAAGGAAAGACGCATAGCATCAACAGCTGCACCGTCACCACCTTCTTTATTGCCGAGGCCAAGCCAACGTGCTGCGGATAAAGCTGCGGATTCAGTTACACGTACAAGATCAAAAGCTAAATTTTTTTCAGGAGCTTGCATAAAAAACCTTCCCTCATTATATTTTTTTCTCTACACTTATAACAAGTTTTAATACAATCAGCAAGGGTTAACCGTAAATATTTTTTCACACTTCAATAACCCTAGAAAATGTCTATCATTCTATAAAAAGAAATCACTGTCCATCGGCGTTAAATCCCAATAAACCTTTCCATAATTCTTTTTTTGCTTACGAATGAGTACATAAAGAGCGCCAGTGCCGCCGTCTTCCTGTTTTGCGGTGCAAAAGGCTATAATTACCCGTCTGAAAGGATCTTTTGTAAACCATTCCTGCACCTTGTTGCGCAAAATGGGCATGCCGTTGATAGAATTTTTTCCTTTTCCTGTTACCACCAGGACGGTGCGAAGCCCGCGCTGATAAGAATTTCTGAAAAATGCAATCAAATTATGATACGCCTGCTCAGCATTTAAACCGTGTAAATCAATGTGGGCTTCCGGACTGTATTGACGATTTTGCAATTTTCCCACAGTCATCAAATCAATGCCTAAAATATGGCCTTCCACATAATCTTCTGTGGCATTCAAGGCAAATTCCAATTTCCCGTCCATGAAATCCTGCAAAGGATTGGTCACGGGCGGCGGTGTCAGGCTCGTATCTTTTGTGCAGGGAATAATCTCACGCCCTTTGCCTTCAAGCGCTTTCACATCCTGCATGGCTTTATAAAAATCATTGAGTTCTTCGTCGCCAACAGCCTGATTTTCTTCTTGTGTTTCAAGTACAATTTTTTTAGATGTTTGCTCAGCCTGTTCTGGCTTTGCAATTTTTTCCTGTTTTTTCACAGAGTTTTCATTCTTTTTTTGAGCTGTTTTTTCCAAGAGTTCAGCCATAGTGCAATCTGTCTCAGAAAAATCAGCATGTACTTTTTTATTGGAAGAGAGCTTATTCACTTCCCCAATGCTTGCCAAAAACAAATGGGCATCGTCGTCAAAAGGAATATCTGTGATCTTTTGTTTTTTCACATCTGAGCGAGTATTTGTCTTCTTTTTTGCATCCTTGTCAGGAAAATCCATTTTTGAAAGTCTTGCAAAAGGATTGGTATTATTTTCCTTATTCTTACTCATTTCCATATTCCCTTTATTTCATAATCACAATGCGGACATTTTCCGGAAAATCCGTCAAGCACATCCACAAGATACCCATTTCTTTTTATAAGCACAGTCTGGCAATGGGGGCAGATCGTATCATTTTCTTTCCCTACATTGCCGTAATAAATATAGTCAAGTCCTGCTTCTTTGCCAATCGCAAAAGCTTTTTCCAGAGTTTCCAAAGGTGTTGCCCGTTTATTTCGCATTTCATAATCAGGGTGAAAAGCACTGATATGCCAAACCGTTTCTTTACCGAGTTTTTCTGCAATAAAATTCGCTAATTGCGTCAATTCCTCTGTGCTGTCGTTCAAATCTGGAATAATCAGCGTTGTCACTTCCAAATGCAAACCAGCTTCTTTCACCCGTACACAAGAATCAAGCACGGGCCGAAGGGTCGCCTTGCAGTATTCACTGTACGTCTTTCCAGAAAAGGCTTTTATATCAATATTAAAGGCATGGATATAGTCTTTCAATACTGAAAATGTCTGCTTTGAAAAATAGCCATTGGAAACAAAAAGATTTGCTTTCCCATGCTGCAAGGCAAGTTCCGCAAGCCTCAGCCCCTGCTCGAGAAACACCGTGGGCTCATTATAGGTATAGGCAAGCGCTTCAATATTCTTTTGGCAGGCAACTTGAATAAGCTCTTCCGGATTATAGACATGTCCAAAGAGAGGCTTCAATTTTTCAAAATCAGAAACAAGCAGTCTGTCAGCATGCGCTGCCGTCACCAGTGAATGATTTTGACACCAGGCACAAGAGAAATTGCAGCCAACTGTACCAAAGGAAAGCGCCTTTGCCCGTGGTTTAAAATGATAAAACGTTTTCTTCTCAATGGGGTCAATATTGACTGCCGCCAAATGCGTATCCACAAGACTGTATATTTCCCCGTCTTTGAAATAGCGCACATGGCATTTGCCCATAGGATTTTCCGTTGATAAATGGCAAAAATGTGAGCAAAGCTGACACACTGCCTGCGTTTCTGCTTTAACCCACATTTTTGCAATCATGGTATTTTCCTATTTCAAGTTTTCAGCGATTATTTCAAGGCTGTGTTTTACTTTGATATTTGAGTTGTTTCTGCCCAAAATATCAGCAATTTGCATCATGCAGGCAGGGCAGGCAGCCACAACTTCTTCTGCTCCGCTCTTCATAATGTTCAGGCCTTTGCGTGTACCGATTTTCAAAGAAAGTTCCGGTTGGGTCAAGGTGAAACTGCCGCCGCAGCCGCAGCATTTATCAGCTTCTGCCATTTCTACCAAGGTATAGTTATCATTCAGTTTCAAGAGTTCAAGAACTTCTTTTGAAACACCCAATGATTTCTTCAAGTGGCAGGATTCATGATAGGTGATCTTGACAGCATTTTCTTTTGCAACGGGATCCTTGGTATCCACTTTCAGCACACTATAGAGGAACGCGTGAATATCAATAGCTTTTTCACTGATTTTCTTGAGTATTTCACGGTCTTTTTCGCTGTAATTTTCTGACAGACGAACCCACCATTTATGCAGGGTTTCTGTACAGGAAGGACAAGCGCTGACAATGTACTGCACATCATCAGTCAGTAACCGTTCAAAAACACTAATATTATTTTTTACCAACGTATCATAGCCCACTTTATCGCCGGAAGCTAAAGCTGGAAGTCCGCAGCAGGAGAAATCATCAGGCATAATCACGCCCACACCATAATGATTCAACAATTTAATTACTGCATCCCCGATTTGTGTATAAACCTTGTCGGTCATACAGCCAGGATAAAAGATAACATTGATTTTCTTGGACTTATCGCCAGTCAGTACGCCATACTTATCATGCAGCTGCTGCTTTGGTAAGGTAGGCATATGTCTTGCACCCAAAAAATGCTTCAAAAGTGGTGCTGTTGCAGTTTTTTGAGCATTTTGCTGTCTGCGCAAAACAAGTCCCTGGAAAAGTGAACCTGTGTGAATAGCCCGTGAAAACAATTTTGGATGGGTCAGCAAAGATTGGAAAATCAATTTTTTCAAAGGAGAAAGCTTCAAGTATTGGGTTAAAGCAATTCTGCCTTCAATAAAAATATCCAATGTTTTTACACCAGTAGAACAATTGTGTTCGCAAGCACCACATAAAAGACAACGAGTCAAACGTTCTTCTACTGCCTTTGGATCTTTGATCAACTCATAGGCCAAATTTTGTAAAAGAACAATTTTTCCCCTTGCAACGTCAGCTTCTCTGCGAGTTTGGGTATAAACAGGACAAACAGCCTGACAGTTTCCGCAGCGCATACAGGAAGCTAAGAGGTCGTCAATTTTAACAAGGGATTGTCTTAACTGTTCCATATCATTCATATTAAATACCTACTAATTTTTGTGAGTTGAAAAGTCCCTTAGGGTCAATAGCTTTACGCATTCTGCGTGAGAACATAATGGTTCCGCGTGAAGTTTCTTTTTCAAGCCATTTTGCTTTTGCAGTGCCAATGCCGTGTTCGCCGGAAAGTGTACCATTCAGCTCCAAAGCAACATTGAAGATTTCGTCAACAGCAGCTTCAACGCGTACAAATTCTTCATGGTCACGTCTGTCACACAAAATAGTTGGGTGCAAATTACCGTCACCGGCATGGCCAAATGTTCCCATTTGAACATTGTATTTCTTGGCAATTTCGTTGAGTGCTTTTACCATTGCAGGAATTTGTGAACGTGGAACAGTTGCGTCTTCAAGAACTGTTGTTGGGCGTAAACGAGCAAGAGCAGGAAGAGCATTTCTTCTGCCAGCCCAAATTTTAGCCTTTTCGTCATCATTTCTCGCAACGTGAATGTCAGTTGCACCGCATTCTTTCAAAACTTTTTCCACAATTTCAGCTTCATCAGCAACTTGTCCAGGGTGACCGTCAACTTCAATCAATAAGAGAGCATCAGCATCTTTTGGCAAGCCAATATGCGTATCTTCTTCTACATAATTAATGGTTGCATGGTCTAAGAATTCCAGAGTACAAGGCACAACGTGAGCAGCAATAATGCCGGCTACAGCTTCTGATGCTTTTTGCACATCGTCAAAAATAGCCATCATGGCTTTGGATGCCTTTGGAGGCGGAACAAGTTTCAAAATAGCTTTGCTGATGATGCCAAGTGTTCCTTCAGAAGCAACCATCAAGCCGGCAAGGTTATAACCGGTTACGCATTTTACGGTACGAGAGCCTGTTTTTACAAGCTGGCCTTCATAATCATAGAATTCGAGGCCCATAACATAATCTTTGGTAACGCCGTATTTCAAACCGCGAAGACCGCCGGCATTTTCAGCGATATTGCCGCCCAGGGTTGAAATACTTTGTGAGCCAGGGTCTGGCGGATAGAAAAGTCCTTTTGCAACAACTTCTTTTGCAAGATTTTCAGTAACAACCCCTGGTTCAACAACAGCATATAAGTCGTGCGTATTGATTTCTAAAATTTTATTCAATTTTCCTGTTGAAATAACAACAGTATCCAATGAATCAGGAATAGTTCCGCCGGAAAGATTTGAGCCTGAACCGCGAACAGTAATATGCAGGCCTTCATCATAGCATTTTTTAACAATAGTTCCAAGTTGTTCTGTCTCAGTTGGGAGCAAAACAAGGGAAGGAACACGAGACTCGAGCACTGCAGCGTCAAAGGAATAAGCATGTCTATCAATTTCATCTGATAAAACATTCTCTTTGCCTAAAAGAGCTTCAAACTCATTAATTAATGTCTTTGAAATCATACACATCTCCTCTTTAGGTTTTTGAAAAACCTATATCCTGTGGTTAGCCCTACATCAAAAAATTATCAGCGAAACCAACCTTTTATTGCATAATAAATCACCATGCCAAAAGTAATGCAGAACATAATGCCTAAACAAAGCGGATAGGCATATTCATAACTGTATTCCGGCATATGCTCAAAATTCATTCCGTATAAACTGGAAATAAATGTCAAAGGAAGAAAAATGGAAGATAAAACCGTCAGTATCCGCAAACGCTTGTCAGACAATGCCCGTAAATGGGAGTCTATGCGGTGCAGCTGGTCTTCCAGACATTTATCCAGTTTACGCATGCTGTATTCAAGGTGCGTCAAGGTATCCACAATATCATTGAGCATTTTTTTCGTTGCCGCCGGATACACAGGCACCACCAAAATATTGCGAAGCAGCGTGCAGGCAAATAAAAATTCTTCGCATTGTCCTGTAATACTTGCCAATCTTCCTTTTATTTCAACCACTTTATCATTATCTTTTATTTGAGGAATATTTTCTAAAGAAGAAATAAAACTGCTGATAATACTGCGTGCTTCCAGATAATTATTGACAAGATGTTCTTCAACATTTTCAAGAAGATAGAGCAAAAAGAATATGCCTTCCCTGCCCTCCAGTTTCTCGCCCAGAGATAATTGCAGCGCAGCTTTATCCAGAGTTTTGCTTTCACTTCTTGTCACACTGATAACAATATTGCCCAGTAAGAGAAAATGAATAAAATGCGTTGCTTCTTCCCAGTAATTAGAACTGGGTATGCGCAGATACATACCTGTTGTGCCGACTACTTCCACCCGCGGAAAAGCTTTTCTGTCGTTGAAAAAGAGTTTTTCAGCATCTGTAAGGGGCAAATTTTCCACCAAATACCGCCATTCCTCTTCTGTAACAACTTCATACTGTACCCAGTAAACAGTCTGAGTTGTATCTTCAAAAAGCGTTTTAAGGGCTATTTGCTCATTTGTTTCTTTACAAACATTATTATGGATATAAACAACCTTTCTTTCCATAATAGCACCAAATCTTAGTCTTTCGTCAAAATTTCCATGGTTAAATTGTGGTTGGTAAAGACACAAATATCTCCTGCAATTTCCATAGCTTCTCTGGCAATTTCTTCAGCGTCAAGGTCGCTGTGTTTAAGAAGCGCCTTGGCAGCAGAAAGAGCAAAACTTCCGCCGGAACCAATGGCAGCAACGCCAAAATCAGGCTCAATCACATCACCTGTGCCGGTCAAAATCAAAATATGCTCCGTATCAGCCACTAAAAGCATTGCTTCAAGCTTACGCAAATATTTATCACTTCGCCAATCTTTTGCAAGCTCCACAGCTGCACGGGTAAGATTGCCTCCGCTTTCTTCCAGCTTAGCTTCAAAACGTTCGAAAAGCGTAAAGGCATCTGCCGTTGCTCCAGCAAAACCACCAATTACTTTTCCTTTATATAAACGACGAACCTTTTTGGCAGTATGTTTCATAACCATACTTTGTCCCATGGTTACCTGTCCGTCACCGGCAATCACAACTTTATCATCTTTTTTCACTGCCAATATAGTCGTTCCGCGAATTTCCATATTATTCCCTTTATTTCCAATATTTTTTCCGTTCTGCCAAAATAGTTTGAGCTTTTTTGAGCTGTTCTTTTTGCCCGGAAGAAACTGCAAGACTGTCAGCACGTTTCAGCCAGGAAATTGCTCTTCCTTCATTATTTTTATAAATTTCAGCCAGTGCCAACTGTAAATATCCGTCAAATTCTTTACCCTGACGTCCTAAAACACGTCCATAAAAATTCAGAATTTCCCCGTCTTCCGGAGCATATTTCAATACTTTTTGGTATTCCCGTTCCGCTTCAAGCACATGATTTTCACTGTCGAGCAAACGCGCATGAAAGAAGACTGCCATATAATCACGAGGGTTAAGGCTGAGAGCTTTTTCCAAATAGACTTTTGCAGATGAAAATTCACCCACATCAAAATAGAAACGCCCTAATTCCCTGTTCATCAAAAAATCCTGAGGGGCAAGCTCAACAGCTTTCTGCAAATAATCTTTAGCCTGCTTTATTTGATTTCGCTTGCGGGCAACAATACCCAAGCCCATATAATCATAGGCTGTTTTCTTGGAAGAAAAATAATTATCTGCAAAACGCATATCTGCATAATACGCTACAGCAAGTGCCTTTGCCCGAATAAAATGCGTATTGTCTGTTTTGATATCTTTTTGTGAAGATTTTAAACCGCGCACAAAGGAATTGACCGTGGCAATACGAGCATTGATATTAGGGTGAGTGGATAAATAGGTTGGGAAATCAGCCCGTGCCCCTAAGCTCTTACTTTGCAAAACTTGAAAAGCCTTTGCCATGCCTTGTGGATTATAGCCAGCTTTGAGCATGTACTGAAGACCAAACTTATCGGCATCACTTTCATCTTCACGCCCGTAACTGAGCATAGCTGCTGATGATGTTGCCATAGAACCCGCAAGAAGCGCGCCTGAAGTATCGCCTCCGCCTGCCAACAGAGCCCCCACAACTGCCGCAAGCGTTCCAATGCTCAGATATTTGCTTCTGTCAATGCGGGAGGCAATATGCCGCTGCGTGACGTGAGCAATTTCGTGGGATAAAATTCCTGCAAGAGAATCTTCGTCTTCAATATTGATGAGCAGTCCTGAAAAGACACAGACATATCCCCCGGGCGTTGCAAACGCATTGAGCACAGGACTGTAAATAACATTGGTCTCAAAATTAAATGGCTGCGGAGGAACAACTTTTAAAATTCGTTCCACCACAGATTGAACATAGAGTTTTATTACCGGATCTTCAATAATGGGCAAACGTGCTTTAACGAGAATTTCAAACTCTTTGGCGAGTTCCTTTTCGTCTTTCACGCTAAAATCTTTAAAAAGTTCAGCCCTTGAAACAGAATCAGAAACATGAAAAGAACCAATCATCGCAATAAACGCGACTAAACATATCATAACGAGTTTCTTTATCATATTTCCTCACTATTTCCATAGTGTTAGAGCAATTATCAATACAGCTTTATGCAATATTATTGATTGCCCAGACCTGTCCGTTTTGTGTATCGCGAACTTCCACATGCATGGCTGTAAGCTTTTCACGGATGCCATCAGCTGTTGCAAAGTCTTTATTTTTCTTTGCTTCCAGTCGTTGTGCAAGAAGAGTTTCCACTTCTTTGACATCAATATTTAAACGCTTTGCATTCAAATCACGTAATTCAAGCAAAATTTTTGCCGGTTCCAAGCCAAAAACACCTAAAACCTGTGACCAGACTTTGACTTCTTCAAGCACTTCACCCAAAAATGCCTTTGTGCCGTCTTTTCCGCGCAGAGCTTTATCTTCAAGCACTCTGTTCACAAGACGCACCGTGCCAAAAACATGTCCGAGCGCACCGGCAGTATTGAAATCATCGTCCATGGCTTCAATAAAAGCTTTCTTCAATTCTTCAAATTCTTTAGTAATTTCTTCCGGCATTGCCATTTTCTTATTGAAATCTTTTTGCAGTGCAGCATGAACTTCTGCCAAACATTCATAGACGCGTACAAGTCCTTTTTCAGCGTCGTCCATGGTTACAAAACTAAAATCAATAGGACTGCGGTAATGTTTGCCTAATAGGAAGAAACGAAGAGCTTCCGGATGTCTGGATTCTAAAATATCACGGATAGTCTTAAAGTTCCCCAAAGATTTAGACATTTTTTCAGAATCAATCTGCACAAAGCCATTGTGTACCCAGAATTTTGCAAATTCACCGCCAAGAGCAGCTTCACTTTGGGCAATTTCGTTTTCATGATGAGGGAATATCAAATCCTGACCGCCCCCGTGGATATCAAGCGGCAGCTTCAAATTCTTTTCACTCATAGCAGAACATTCAATATGCCAGCCGGGACGGCCTTTGCCCCAGGGACATTCCCAAAACGGTTCACCGGGCTTTGCACTTTTCCAAAGGGCAAAATCCAGTGGATCTTCCTTTTCTTCACCGGGCTGAATACGAGCACCGGCGCGCATATCATCAATATCACGCCCGGAAAGTTTGCCATAATCTTTGAAAGAACGAACACGAAAATACACATCCCCGGAAGGCGTTGCATAAGCAAAACCCTTGGCAATGAGTTTTTCACAAAGTTCAATCATTTCTCCAATATATTCAGTAGCTTTTGGTTCAATATTCGCACGGCGAACATTGAGTCTGTCCATATCTTCGTGGAATGCTTCAATATATCGTTCAGAAATTTCTTTTGAACTGACATGTTCCTGATTGGCGCGATTAATAATTTTATCATCCACATCCGTAAAATTGCGCACAAAAGTTACTTGATTGCCTTTATATTCCAAATAACGAGCAATAACGTCGAAAACTACAGCAGAACGGGCATGGCCGATATGGCAAAAATCATAGGCTGTGATACCGCAGGCATACATGCCGACTTTTCCTGCAGTTTGAGGCACAAAATTTTCTTTTTTTCTGGTCATTGTATTGTATATATACATAAAAACTCCTTATTTTCATTTCACCTTATGAGTATACATAATAAATCGCTTTCCGTCAAAGAAAAGCCATTTTTGTAATATGCTTTATTAATGGATAAAATTTACTTTTTTTCTTTTTTATTGTAATTTTTTTTATTTCAAGTATACTTTTTTGTAAATTATATCGGAGCACGAATTATGTTAAACAAAGCAATGATTATTGGACGATTAGGTCGCGAACCAGAACTGAAATACACACAAACAGGTATACCTGTCACCACGCTTAATATTGCCACTGACGAAAGCTATCAGGACCGTGACGGCAACAGAGTGGAAAAAACAGAATGGCATAGAGTGATTGTTTTCCAGCGCGCTGCTGAAAACTGCTCACAATATTTGAGCAAAGGCAGCCTTGTTTACGTTGAAGGACGCATCCAAACAAGAAAATGGCAGGATCAGCAGGGCCAGGATCGTTTTTCTACTGAAATTGTTGCCAATACCGTTCGCTTTCTGGATAAGAAAGGAGATAGAAATTCTGATGATTTTGCTCCGCAGCAATCTGCACCAAGAGCAAAAAATACTCGTCAGGAACCCATGGAAGACTACGGTTCCCCATTCCCCAGCGAAGCCAGCGACATGGACGACGCACCATTTTAGCATACATTTTTTATTTTTCTTGGGGGGAGATAATCTCCCCCAAAGAAAAAAATAAGCCTAAACGAATAACCTATTGAAAGTAAAGCTCATTTTCTGTAAAGAAAAAGCGCCATTCCCGGTCAAAGCTTGCTTCACTGTCAGAAGCATGGATAGCGTTAGCAGACAGATCCTGTCCATATTTTGCCCGCAAGGTATTTTTTTCAGCAAGTTTAGGATCGGTATTCCCCACCAATGCCCTAAAATCATTGATAGCATTTTCTTTTTGCACCACAAAGCAAAGCACGGGACTTAAACACATGTAGTGGATAAGCTCATCAAAAAAAGGTTTATTTTCATGCTTTGCATAAAAATTTTTAGCTTTTTCTTCTGTCAAATGAAAAAGCTTTAGCCCAATCAATTTATAGCCAGCACTTGCAATATCGTCTAAAATTTTTCCATAATACTTTTTTTGCATAGCATCTGGTTTTATGATCCCAAAACTATATTGCATAGCTCCTCCTAAAATGTTGACGGCAATGAAAAAACAATATCCTGATCTTTATACGCCTGCCATTCTTTCAAAGCCTGCACAGTAGTTTTTCGTACATGCCCGATAATAACAATGCGTTTATGTTTTTTGGATAACTCATAAGCACGATCAAGTTCATGCAAAACAGAATTTTTATCGGCTTCATTATCTATGAAAAAGTCCCGTTTTGCAACCAAAAATCCATTCTCTTTCCCAATACGATACAGTTTTGACTGCGGTGCAGTCAAACTGTCAAGTACGAAGAAATAAGGCTTAATTTCTTGAATTGCTTTATAAAATTTTATAATTGCATTCTCATCCAAAGAAAATTTTGAGCCCATATGATTATTCACCCCTTGCGCATAGGGAATTGAAAGGATATTTTGGGCCAGCACTTCACGCATTTTTTCATAACTCATGGAAGTATAAAGACCTTTTGACCCTATATCCACAGCCTGCCTGTTGCGGGGCAAAGCTTCCATGGGCTGGTGCAAATACACAGGCAAACCTTTTTCATGGGCAAGCACTGCCACGGTTGCAGCATGGGTAGAATGCGGCCAAATGGAAAAAATAACAGGATAGGGCAAGTCCATACACTCTTTCGCCAGCGGCAAATTCTCTCCTGCATCATCCAAAATAAGCGTAATAAAAGACTTATAGCTGTTCAGCAAACTAAAAACAGCAGTTCGTTCCCGTAATTCCTTCAAACGTATAACATGGGTAATTTGCCCTTTATACGCAACATAATAAAAACTGTTTTCAAAATGCACGGAACAAGAAAGATTTTGCGCTTTCAAATAATTTTTTAATTTCTCAAAAAACGCCTCATTTTCATCTTCTAAAAAATACATATATTCAGGTGTTTCAGGATGAACCAACTGATAGACAACAAAAGGATATGCCTTATTTTCCTGCGTAAAATGAACACCACTATCCGCATAAACAAGTGCCTTGGCAGGAATTTCCTTTTTCAAAAACATATCAAGCGCCTGATGAACAGTGCGCACAGCAGATAAAAATTCCTGATCATACTGATATAATGCATGAATTTTAGTTTCTAAGTCAGGAGCGGGATCATGGTCAGCAACATAGGCTGAAAAGAACATATCAGAAGCTTCATAAAAACTTTTATGCGTTAATAAATCATTCTTTTGTTGAGCAGAACTTTTTTCAACAGGTAAATTTTCCTGATTTTGCACAGCTGAGCTTTTTTCATAAAAAAACTGTGATAAAAGTGCTGAAAAACCAAAATACACAGATAAACAAAACACAAAAAACAAAAAACCTGTTAAAATGCGTTTTGTTCCTGCCAAGATGGATTTTTTATTCTCAACTATATCACTAAACCACTTCATGCTTTACTCTGACAGCTTTACACTAAAAAAGGGACTTGCTTTCACAAGTCCCCATATTAAACAAAAACTCTGTTTCTGTCTATGTTTCAACTATTTAATTTTTTGAATAGTAGGCAAAGACTTTACCAACTGCAAGGCAACACGCAATTGATTGTCTTTTTCTAAAAGTTCTTTGCTTTCTATATCTTGAGGCAGTTTAGCTGTTTCTTTTGCAGGATTTGTTTCAAGATGTCTGGTTAAATCCTTTTCACGTACAGAAAAACTGTCTTCTGCTTTACGCGGGCTTTCCCACAATACTTCAAAATCCGGAACAATGCCTTCAGCCTGGATAGATTTTCCAGATGGAGTATAATAAAGGGCAACAGTCAATTTCAAGCCTGTTCCGTCCGGCAAAGGAATAACATTTTGCACAGAGCCCTTGCCAAAAGTTCTTTCCCCAACAATCAGCGCGCGTTTTTGGTCGTGGAGTGCGCCGGCGACAATTTCAGAAGCTGATGCAGAACCAGCATTCACAAGCACAACAAGCGGAGCTTTGATATCATCATCCTGCTTTTGCGCTTTATATTCCAGCTCATCGTTGCCGTCACGCCCTTTCATGGACATAATCACACCGTCTTCAAGGAACATATCTGCAATATTAATCGCTGAATCCACAAGTCCGCCGGGGTTATTGCGCATATCAAGGATTAAGCCCCTGATTGCGGCTTTTTCATTCTTTTTATTTACTTTATCAATTTCTTTTCTCAAATCTGCAAAGGTATTTTCACTAAAACGAGTCAGGCGAACCCAGAAATAGCCATTTTCGAGTTCTTTTACTTTGACGGTATGATACGGGATATCATCACGTTTTAATTTCACGGATACAGGCGCATTGGAATTTTTATGCAAAATGAGCAAAGTAAGTTCTGTACCTTTTTTGCCGCGCATAAGGTTGGCAGCCTCGGATAAGGTCATTTGGTCAGTGAATTTGCCGTCAATGGAAAGAATTTGGTCACCTGCCAAAATTCCAGCCTTGTAAGCAGGCGTATCTTCAATAGGAGTAACAACAGTCACAATGCCGTTGACAGTGGTGATTTCAACGCCAATACCGCTGAATTTACCCACATTTGTTTCCTGCATTTGTTTAAATTCATCCTTATCCATCATGGCAGAATGAGGGTCTAACCCTTGCAGCATACCTTTCAAAGCACCGTCAATAAGTTCTGGCTGCTTTACATCTTCAACATAATATTGTTCAATTATATCAAGAACTTGACTAAATCTCCGCAAAGAATCATAATCCACATCCGCACTCACGGCTTTCATATAGGTGCCGCCAGCTAAAAATGCAGCAATCACAGCAGAAAAACAAATAGTCAATCGAATAAATTTACGCATTTATGCCTCCATAGTATACGACACCATTCGTATAAACTTTTTATCCAAAAATTGCAATAATTTTATACGCAAAATTTATTATCTTTCTTGCCCTGTTTGACAGAATATTTAAAACAAAATATATTAGAAAGACATTCTTATTCGAGGAAATTATGAATAAAAAAATACTTTGGGGTGTGATTGCACTCCTTCTCATTCTTGGCGGCGGATATTTTTATGTTAACAAAATCAATGCCCAAGTGGAAGAAATTGCCAAAGCAACACTTGAGCGCAACAATATTACAAATTCAGGTGTCAGCTATAACTGCCTGGATAAAACTCTGGTTATCAAAAATGTTGTTTTCCCCTACAGCGATAATGAAGTAAAAATTGACAACAGCGCTGAAGAAATCATTATTAAAGGCATCAATGCGGATTCTTTTACCGCAAAATCAGAAGAAAAAGCGCTTCTTTGTGATGAAATCATTTTAAATAAAATTAAATCAACTGTCTATGCTTATGGCAATGAAGAACTCGTTTCCACAACAGAAAAAGTAAGCATTGAAAAACCTCTCTTGAATTTGCTCAAACTCATTGCCCTTCACCGCACAGCTCCTTATTCCGAAGAATATTTCCAAAATCTTCTTGATATTCGTCACAATGGCGTAAAAATTCAAAATGTTGCCATGCAGGCTTTCAAAGGCAGCAAAAGCGAAGCAAGCTTTACCCTCAAAGATATTGAACTTCCTGCCTATTCCGGGGAAAAATTCAATATTATTTACCACAATATTGACGTAAAGAGCACTCCGCTCAATTTTAATATTGCAGAAGTTGACCTCAAAAATATTGCCCTGCCAACAGCAAAATATCTGGCAGACCTCTCCCAAACAATCATGCAATTAAATGCATTGGAACGCTCCAGTGACTTTGAAAATAATCCTGCAACAATACATGAATATGAAAAACTTTCTGACCAGCTTCTCAAGCAGCTTTTTGACTACCCTGCTTCTCCCATTATTAAGGAAGTGAAAATTTTAAATTCTGCATTTTATTTGAATGAAATTGAAGAAATTGCCGAAACTCCTATTACGCTCAAAGAAATTTCCTATCTTTTGGATGAAGATGATACGGCGCTCAAAGTAAATTCAAAACTTTCTGAGCTCACCATTGCCAAAGAACTTTTGAAAGATATTGTCAGCACTGCATCTTTGGAACTTTTCACAGAAAAATTTGCTAAAGGCATAGTCTTTTCCTTTGACCAAACCGGCGTATACACAAAAGAAAGCGGTGAATTTTCACAAGACAGCAATTTCTCCATCAATGAACTGGCAAGTCTTTCAGGTGAAACAAAAGGAAAATTCCTCAATAAAGATAAGGCATCCTTTTTCTTCAATAATAACCCTTTCCTTTATGATATGTCCTTTGATGAAGCAGAAGAGTTGTTAAAAAATATCAGTCTCAAATCCATGCAGGTTTCCTTTGCTGACAGCGGACTTATCGACTTTGCCTTCAAAGTTGCCGCCAATGAAACCGGCTTTCCTGCTGCAGCTTTAAAAGATGATATTCTGGATTTCCTGCAGGTACAAAAACAAGATTTTCTTGAAAACGAAGATGTTATAGGCAGTAATGAAATTGTAAAAATTATTGACGCGCTGACTGAAACCATTCAAACAACAGGAAAATTTATGGGCAAAATAACATTAAATGATGATATTTCCATCTTGGAACTGATTGAATTGGATGATATTCCCAATTATACTTTTGAAGTAAGCGCAAAATAAGTGAAGCCCCTTTTACGGGGCTTTTTGCTATCATTATTTATATGGATTAAATTATGTATATATTCATTGCACTTGCTGCGGGCTTCATTGCCAGTGTTTTAGCCGAAGTATATGGAAGGGACGCAACATTTTGGTTTTGGATTTGTTTAATATTTCCTTTTGCAATTTTTGCTCTTCTCATTCTTGGGGAAGACAAGGAAGCATTACAACTGGAAAAATTAAAACAACAAAGACAAAAACAAGCCAATGAATACAAAGAATGTCCCTATTGTGCGGAACTCATTAAGAAAAAAGCTATAGTCTGCAAACACTGCGGACGCGATATTACGACTAAAGAAATAGAAATGTAAAAAACGCTCATAACGCAAGGAAAACCCTATGTTTCATTATATTCTCATTGGCATTGCTGTTGGCTTTATCGCCGGTGTTTTTGCAAATAAATATGGTAAAAACCCCGTTTTCTGGTTTTGGCTATGTCTCGTTTTTCCTTTTGCTATTCTTTTTCTCTTTCTTCAAGGGGATCAACAGGAAAAACAAGCCAATGAATACACTGAATGTTCCCACTGCGCTGAACTTATTAAGAAAAAAGCCAAAGTCTGCAAACACTGCGGCCGTGATGTGATACCCAAAGAAATTGAGATAAAATAATTTTTGAAAATATTCTAAAATTACATAAAAACAAACCCGTTATGAGTGATAACTCATAGCGGATTTGCGTTTAGGGGGGTGGGGGGAATAATTCCCCCAAAAAGGAAAAAAAATTTTCTTTTGTTACTTTAAATGTATTTCAATTTTCACATTAAATTCATGTTCAAGATCACTCAGGCGGTCACGCTTTTTATTCAATAAATAAAAGGCAATTTCCTGCTCAACATGGTGCACATAGGTACTTGGTACATTTTTTCCGGCAAGTTTGCTGCGAATATCACGCAAAACGCCCTGTGCCTGCCATTCCAGGTTTCTTCTAAAGCCCGTGCCGCGGCAATAGGGGCAAGGTTCAGAACTAATGGAAATAACGCTTGAGCCTGTGCGCTGCCGTACCAATTCCAACAAGCCAAAGCTGCTCAGCTTACCGATATCATGGCGAGCGCGGTCACGCTTCATGGCTGTATGCAAAGCATTTTCCACGTCTTTGCAATGGGCTTTGTCGCGCATTTCAATAAAGTCAATCACAACCTGTCCGCCAATATCACGAAGACGCAAATGGCGCGCAATGGCTTCCACAGCTTCCATATTGGTACGGTAGACCATAGCTTCAAAATTATTTTTGCCCTGGCTCTTGCCGGAGTTGATATCAATTGCCATGAGAGCTTCTGTCTGGTCAAAAACCAAACGTCCGCCAGAAGGAAGGTTGACTTCTCTTTTCGTTACTTCATCCAATTGACGGGTAATATTGAAATGCTCCCAAAGACTTTGCTTTTTATCATCATGCAAACGGAGTATATCTTTATTCTTAGGGAAAAGAACTTTGATAAGCTCACCAACACTTTTTTGCACGTCCTTGGAGTCTACCCAAACTTCGTCAATATCTTCATTCAAATAATCGCGCACAGCCCGTGTTGCAAGGTCAGCTTCCTGATAAACAAGGCTTGGCGCCGGAGATTTGACCACTTGCTTTTGGATATTTTTCCAAGTACGTTTAAGCAATTGTAAGTCTTTATGAATATGGGTTTTACTTGCGCCTTCGCTGGCTGTGCGGATAATAATCCCCATATTTTCACCAGGCTTAATTCCGCCCAAAAGTGAACGTAAACGCTGACGTTCTTCATTATCTTCCACTTTGCGGGAAACACCAATTTGCTCCTGCCCCGGAGTCAGCACAAGAAAACGTCCTGGCAGGGATAGCCAGGTCGTCAAAAATGCACCTTTTGAGCCATTGGGTTCTTTCACAACCTGAACTAAAATTTCCTGCCCTGCCTTTAAAACTTTTTGGATAGGCGGATACTTTGTTGACTTATCATCATGAGGCACAAGATAATATTCAGGATGTACTTCATCAATCTGCAAAAAGCCATTTTTACCGCAGCCAAAATTCACAAAAGCGGCCTGTAAATTGGTATCAATATTATTGATAATGCCTTTATAAATATTGCCGCGGATTTTGCTTTGATGCGCCATTTCCACAAAATATTCTGAGACAACGCCATTTTCTGTAATAACAACTTCCACTTGCTCATCAGGCACTGTGCTTACATAGAGCACTCTGCGCACATGTTCCTGTTTTTCGGCCTTTGCAGCATCCTTTTTGCTTTTCTTGGCGCTGCGCACATTTTCTTCAGCCTGAATACGGGCAATTTCGCCATCTTCTACAATAGGTGAAAATTCTGAAGCAGCAACGTCTTTAACAGCCTTTTTCTTGCGTCCGCGCTTTCTTTGTGGCTTTGGAGCTGCTTCTGCATCATTCACAAGAGGTAAAATGGCATCAGCATCAGGAGCTTCATCAATAACGCCCAAAACACCAAGACCTGCCTGTTCACCATAAGAGCTCAAACTTTCAGCGCCGTTATATTCAGCAACACCATTAATACCAGCAACAAAATCAGCAACTTCTTTTGTTTTTCTTGGCTGTTCTTCTGGAGAGCTGTTTTCTTGGGCAGCACTTTCTTTTGTACTTTTTCTGCCGCGCTTTTTGGCTGTTTTTGAAGTTTTGCTCTTTTCAACAGGAACAACTTGCCCCTGTTCATAAAGCGCAACATCTTTTGTTCCAGACAAAGCAATTTCTTTTGCACTGGTTACGGCAATATCTTTTGTGCCCACAACAGCAAGATTTTTTGTTTTAAATTCAGCAGGAACATTTTGACTGGGTTCAGAATAAGGCAATTCTTTTACTTCAGTGCCGGTAAGGGCTTTACGCTCTTGGGAGCTTGTGAGCGCCTTACGCTCTTTTGTTCCTGTAAGAGCTTTTCGTTCTTTTGCGTCTATAGCGAGAATTTTTTCTGTAGTTTTCTTTTTTCGCGCACGAGATTTTGCAGTTTTTTCTCTAGCAGGTTCTTTTTCTTCCTGCGTTTCTTTTCCTGCTTTTGCCTCAGTATTTAGCGGATCTGTTTTTACTTTACGAGGACGGCCGCGACGGGCTTTTTTCGGTTCTATGCTTTCTGTTTCCTGTGCTGCTTGTTCTGTAACTTTTTCTTCAACATTTTGAGAAACTTCGCCCTTGGCTTGTTCTTGTTTTTTAGGACGACCTTTTCTTTTTTTCTCTGTTTGTTCCATAAAAATTCCTAATTAGAGTGTACATAATTCCATTTCAGGATCTTCTTCAGAAAATGTTAATTTTCCATAATAACCTGACGCAAAATCCCCAAGATTATAAACCTTTGTTTTTCCGATTATATCCTTTGCCCGGCTTTCATGAATATGCCCGCAAATACAAAAATCCGGCTGATAATCTTGTATAAATTCCAAAACAGCCTTGCTTCCCACATGCTTTCCACTTTTGAGCCTGTCACACAGCGTTCCATAGGGAGGATTATGGCTGACAAAAATTGTCAATAAATCCTGGGGAAGAGACAAAAATTGTTTTAAATTTTCACGATAAAAGTCTTCAGAAAATTCTGATTTTGTAAAAAAAGGCGTTGGCAGTGAACCACCTGTTCCAAACAAGGCTATCGTCTCAAATTTAATCAAATTCCCATGCAAATTCATATGGTTATCTGACAAATACGTATCTACCTGCAAAGAATCCATATTCCCAATTTGTGCATAAATTTTTGTCTGATTTTTCTGAAATGCTGCAAATTCCTGCAATACTTTTTGGGTATCATGAACTGTGCCACTTTTTCCAATATCACCAGTAATCACAATTGCTTGAGCATTTTGAACATCTTTTATTTTATGAATATTCCGCGTTTCGCCATGTATATCACCTAAAAAAAACCAAAATGGAGAATTTGCAATACACATGCTCGAAAACCTACATCATAAAACAATATTTACAAAAATTACATTGCAGTATACTTATTTGTTTAGAACACACTAACCAATATTTATATTTTTTTCAAGAAAAAAATAAATACCTTACTACTTTTTTTAGGAAATTATATGGATAAAAAAAATTTAAGAAAGCTCTTAACTGAAAAAAGAAATACTCTCTATGCCAGTGAAAATTTTGAAACATATTGTTTTCATTTACAAAATCATATTATTAACCATGCACTTTTTCAGTCCACAAAAATTATTTGTAGCTATGCTCCCACAAAAAGTGAAATAGATGTAAATCTCATTGCCAAAACAGCATGGGAACAGAAGAAAACCGTGATCTATCCCCGCTGCTCAAAAACAGAAAAAGGGATCATGAATTTTTATCAATGTGAAAGTTTTTCTGATTTGGAACAAGGCGCATACAATATTCTTGAGCCAAAATTATCCTGCAAACTTTGGAACGAAAATATACTCAATTCCCCTGATACGCTTGTACTTGTGCCAGCGCTTGCCTATTCTCCGAAGGGTTTCAGACTTGGTTACGGGCAAGGGTTTTATGATAGATTTTTAGCCAAAATTCCCCTTGCCACAAGCATAGGCATCACGCTTTCTTCGCTCATATCAGAAGATATTATTGTTGAGCCATGGGATAGGGCTGTTCAGTACCTTGCCACTGAAAAGGGCGTGCAGAAAATATAAAAGCCCTGCTATCGATAACAGGGCAAAAATTTTATAAAATTATTTATATGTATTTTCAAAAGAATCTATTCTGATTTCATTTTTCTGCACAAATCTTCATAAACTCTGTCAATATGCTTACCAAGCAAATTTGTAGCAAGTTTTACATCACCATTTTGCATGGCAAAATAAATGTCCTGGTGGTCAGATAAAACCATATTTTCCTGCACATCTTCATAACTTTGGTAAGAATTATAATATCTTGTATAAATGTTACAACGCAGGAATATGCGCTTCCATGCTTCAAGCAAATAGGTATTATACGCCATTTTTACAATAAACAGGTGGAGAGCTTCATCAATTTCAACAAATTTCTTAATATTATCATAGCGCAGCGCCATTACAGAATCTTCCAACATTCTGTTGATAACTGAAAGCACATAATAATCATTTCGTTCAGCTACAATGCGCAGTGCTTCAACTTCCAAAAGTTTACGAATACTAAAAACATTGTATGCATCATCATGTTCAAGTTTTGGAATATAGCTTCCTTTCTTAGGTACTTTTTTCAAAATTCCTTCAGAAACAAGACGGTTCAGCGCAATACTAATAGGCGTTCTGCTCATTCCAAAATCAACAGCCAAGGTGCTTTCAAGAATAAAATCACCAGGCTTGTATGATTGCTTGATAGTTTCCGTTAATAAACGATATGCTCTTTCTTCAGCATTTAATTTTTCTTTGACATTACCCATTAATGCATACTTCCCATCTACTCAAACATTTTTTTTCAAGAGTACATTTTCATTGAGGTCTTGTCAATCAAAGAAATTGACAATTTTTTTCATTTCTTATTTACATTTTTACATTTTTGTTGTATAATATTTAATCAAAAAATTTAGGATAATTATGAAAATTTTACATACTTCTGACTGGCATATTGGCAGCACATTTTTTGGAAAAAAACGCTATGATGAATACCACAAATTTTTCACGTGGCTGCTTGATTTTATTCAACAAAATGAAGTTGATGCTCTGCTTGTTGCCGGAGATATTTTTGATACAAGCCTGCCCAGCAATACAGCGCAAAATTTGTATTATTCTTTTTTGGTTGACTTGCAAAAAACACCCTGCAAACATGTTGTTCTGACGGGAGGAAACCATGATTCTCCCAGCTTTTTGAACGCGCCAAAAGATTTATTAAAATCTTTTAATATTCATGTGGCAGGCGCCATGCCCCAAAATCTTGAAGATGAAATTATCCGCATTCAAAAGAATAACGAAGAAGCAATTATCCTCGCTGTGCCCTATTTGCGCGAACGGGATTTGCAGGATATTGCCATTACTGATAGTTTTGAAACCAGAGCAGAAAAAATTATCAGTGCAATCGAGGATCATTACGCAAAACTGACTGAACTGGCACTCACAAAAAAAAATCCAAACAGTCCGCTTATTGCCATGGGACACCTCTATATTGCAGGCTCTCATTTGGAAGATGAGAATGAGCGAGAACTCTATATTGGCTCTCTTGCCCAAATTTCAGCAAGCATTTTCCCAAAAGAACTTGATTATGTTGCTTTGGGACATATCCATTCCGCGCAAAAAATTGCTAAAACGGAACATATTCGCTACTGCGGCTCTCCCCTTGCCATGAATTTTTCTGAAAAAAAATTTGCGAAAAAAATGTTTCTTCTTGAAACAGGAAGCTCTCTCAAAATTCAGGAAATCCAAGTTCCTGAATTTCAAATTACAAAAAAAATTTGTGGCAATTTGTCAGCCATTCAAGAAGAAATAGAAAAACTCAAAATTCTGGATCAGTCTGTCTGGCTTGAAATTGAATATCATGGACAAGAAGGAATAACGTTAAAAGATACGCTCTTTGACCTTGTCAAAGGAAGCAAAATTGAAATCCTAAAATTCAAAAATCAAAAAATTACAAGCCAATATCATCATAACGAGCTCATACAAGAAAATCTTGAGGAACTCACACCCGATATTGTTTTTAAAAAATATATTCTTAATGATACTGCAAATTCTGAAGAAAAAAATTTTTCTGATGAAACAAAACAAGAATTATTGACCTGCTATCATGAAATTTTAAACCACTTGCAGGAACAAGACAGCAACGAGTAAAAAATGAAAATACTGCGCTTACAATTTAAAAATTTGAATTCTCTGTACGGTGAATGGGAAATTGATTTTACCAATAAAACCTTTCAGAACGACAGCTTATTTTTGCTCTCTGGCCCAACTGGTGCAGGAAAATCAACCATATTAGACGCCATTTGTCTTGCGCTGTATGGACAAACCCCGCGCCTTGGAAAAATCACGCAAAGCAGCAATGAAATTATTTCCAAACACACGGCAGACTGCTATGCGCTTTTGCATTTTGAAACCAAAGGCATACAATATTATGCCCGTTTTGAGCAAAGACGAGCCAAAAATAAAGTCGACGGCAAGCTGCAGGATGTGGAGCGCAGCATTGCCAAAGATACTCCCTCCAATATTATTTGCCGTAAGAAAACAGATATTAATGAAGAAATTATTAAAATTACAGGCATGGATTTTCCGCGTTTCACTCGTTCCATTCTTTTGGCGCAAGGAGCTTTTGACAGCTTTTTAAAAGCAAGAGATGAAGAAAAATCCATGCTTTTGGAACAAATTACAGGTACTGAAATTTATTCAGAAATTTCAAAAGCTGTTTTTGAGCGGGCAAAACAGGAAAAAGAAAAAACACATGAACTCACCATTATTACGAATAATACCCACATTTTATCGCAGGAGGAAATAGAAAATTTTCAAAAGAGACAAATTGAGCATAAGAGATCTTTAATAACGATAAATGCGGAAATAAAACAAATTCAAGAACATATTGTATGGCTTAACCAAATTCAAGAGCTTGAAACAAAAATTGAAAGCGAACAAACATACTATGCTGAACTGCTGAGTGAACAAGAAAATTCCAGGGAAAGGAAACTGGCTTTCTTAAAAGCTGAAAAAGCAGAAAAACTTTTGCCTGAGCATAAAATTCTTGTGGAACAAAGAAAGGAACTGCAGGATCTAGAGACAGACCTTACAAACAAAGAAAAAATTTTTCCTGAACAAGAAAAAGCCCTGCAAACTCTCACGGCTGAACTTGAACAAATCCAAGATACCTATCTAAAACAAAATAAATACTATGAAGAAAATATACCTCTTTTTAATGAAATAAAAGAAATGGATATTATTCTTGAAACAAAAAATAAAACTCTTGGTGAACAGCAGACGCAAATTCGAAAAGAAATAAATGAACAAAAAGATCTGGAAAGCCAGCTTACTCAATTAACAAATGAAAAAAAAGCTATTACTGAAAATTTTGCAGCACTCACAACATGGCTGCAAGAAAATCAGCATATTGAAGCCCTTAAACAAGAATTAAGCGCCATTAAACAAAAATTTTCCGCACTGACAGCTATCATTGAAAAAGGGACAGAAATAAAGAATGAAATTCTTGCCCAGAAAAAAGCATTAGCAGCTCAAAAAGAAAATAAAGAGAAACAAGAACAAAATAAAAATGCACTCTTTGCAGAAATAGAAAAGGATCAAAAACAGCGCAAAGAAATGATAGATACCATTTTTAACGTTCTAAATAACGCTCATTTTCATGAATTAAAAAAAGAGCTCTCTCTTATGCAGCAGAATAAAGAGCTCCGTATAAAAATTGCCTCTCTGGAAGAACACCGCAAAAATTTACAGGAAGGTGCTCCCTGCCCCCTTTGCGGCGCAACCTCACATCCCTATAAAACAGAAGGAAATCTTCTCCCAAGTCAAAATGATCTTGAGAGTTCAATTACTGCGCTTGAAAAACGAATTGAAAAAATAAAACAATTACACCATGAACAAGAAAAAACAGCTGTTCTCATAAAAAAAAATAATGAACAATACAAAACAGTTACAAAGTATTTACAGGAATTAACCCTTCTAATTGAAGAAAAAGAAAAATCCCTGCAGGAAATGCAAAAGAAAAAAGATCAACTTCTGACTGACTATGAAAAACAAAAACAAGATTTGGAACAAAACCTGGCTGTTTTTCATATTCCAGCGCTTACTCCCCAAAATGCAGAAACTATTCTTGCTGAGTTACAAGAAAACTGCACCTTATGGGACACAAAAAATACTGAAAAACAAAAAATTGAAAAAAAATTACAAGAAAAAGATATGCTTTTGGCTGGCTGCAATGCTAAACAGGAAGCAGTCTCTCATTCCCTCGCTCAAAAAGCACAAGCATTAACTGCTGAACAAGAAGCATTTAATACCCTCAAAGCAAAACGGCTGGAACGTTTTGGCGAAAAAATTCCTCTTGCAGAAGAACAAAAATTACAAGACGAAATTAAACGTCTTCACAGCAAAAAGGAACAAACCTCACAAAATAAAGACAAACAAAATCAAGAAGTTACAAAAATAAAAGAACAAATAATTCAACTACAAACAAGAATTGCAAAAGAAAAGACACAACTGTCTGAAAATAACGAAAAATTCCTGCAAAAGATAACAGAACAGGGATTTTCTTCCCAGGAAGAATTTTTAAATGCGATCTTGGAACAAAAGACTATTTTGCAATTACAGGAATTTTTCAAAAAATTAGAACAAGATATAGAAATCATGAAAAAACAGCTTGAGGAAAATACACAAAAACTGGCACAGGAAAAAACTAAAAATCTCACGCAAAAATCAAAACAGGAACTGGGCGAAGCAGAAAAAGAACTTCAGGAAACACAGCAAGAACTTTTACTGGAACTGGGTGATATACAGGGAAAACTTGAACAAAATCAACAAGCTATTGCTGCAAACCAGAACAATATTCAAAAACTTAACGAACAAAGAGCTATTCAGGAAAAATGGGAACGATTAAATGTGCTGATAGGTTCTGCTGACGGCAAAAAATTTAGAACCATAGCCCAAGCCATTACCTTTGAGCATGTTATTCAATATGCCAATGCCAAACTGCAATTATTGCAGGAACGCTATGTTCTAACTCGTGATACGCAAAATCTGAATAATTTAAACTTGAAAATCATTGATAATTATCAGGGTGGCGAAGCGCGGGCAATACAAAATTTATCCGGCGGTGAAAGCTTTATTGTCAGCCTGAGCCTTGCTCTGGGGCTTGCGCAAATGGCAAGCCAAAATGTACAGGTGGACTCCCTATTCCTGGACGAAGGCTTTGGCACCCTTGATGAAGAAAATCTGGACACAGCCCTCTCAACCCTTGCCTCCATGCAGCAGGAAGGAAAACTGATTGGCGTTATTTCACACATTTCTCTTTTAAAAGAAAGAATAACAACGCAAATTAATATTATTCCAGACTACAGCGGAAAAAGTATTTTAGAGGGTACTGGCTGCAAAAAACTTTCTTAACAAAAAATCCCCTTTTCCTGCACCTGAACAAGAAAAGGGGAATATTTTTTGTCAATATTCTATTAACGAAGTCCCAGTTTCACAGCCCATTCAATAAAGATATTTTCAATTTTGATAAGTCTGTTATTAGAAAGCGCAAGAACACCGATTAAATCCTGCATTTGATCCTTGCTCAAACCCAAGGCTAAAAGTTTTTGCGTAATTTCTTCCAAACT
Source organism: uncultured Mailhella sp. (assembly GCA_910578585.1). Taxonomy (GTDB): domain Bacteria; phylum Desulfobacterota; class Desulfovibrionia; order Desulfovibrionales; family Desulfovibrionaceae; genus Taurinivorans. The sequence goes on along the minus strand of CAJTRG010000001.1, from coordinate 186,679 downwards.
TTGACTTGTTTTCTCAGCGTCCAGAACTGCTTTTTGTTCATTTTCAGAAAGTGCAGCAAACATCTTTCCAAAAAGCATTTCACATGCCATTTCTTTTGGCAAAGGCATATTATAGCGTCCTAAATACACAACATTGAAGGCATACACTTGTGCCATAATTTCAGGCTTAGCCGTATTATAAGCAAATTGAGGAACAGTCTTTAAAAGTGCGGTAAAGCGTTTCAACTTTCTGACTAATTCTGCTTTTGAATCGCCGGAACGACCATAAAATACCTGTTCTTTTTTGCGCAGCGCAATAATTGCTAGTACAAGAGCCAGGCAAAGAAGCTCCTGTTCAGAAAAGTTTTTCAGGCTTTTATCAGCAAATAATTTGAAATTGCTGAAAAATTCTGTACTGCGAAGTTCCAGAAAAGAAGAAACATAGGGAGCAGACTGCATGCAGGGATTTTTTGCAAAATAATCAAGAACCAAAGCATTAAGGCATAAAGAAATTTTATACATGGGCAAAATTTCTTTTTCCGCATATTTTGCTTCAAGAGCTTTCTTTATGCCTGAAAAGGTGTATGCTTTTGGCTGAACGCGAAGTTCTATGGCAAAACGGGTAAAATCTTCCTCAGAATAGCCTGCACAGGCTTTTGCCATAATTTCCCAAAGGATGGCATGTTCCAATTCCATGAGAGTTTTTCCAGTTACAGTAAACTTGTCTCCAACAGACAGCAGCAAATCGTCATAGGAAGAAAAACCTGTTTGCTTCAAACTTTCCTCAGCTATCAATTCCCAATATTGGTGGTGGTCAGGCGCGTAGCATTGATAATCACGTTCCAAAAGCAAGCCGTTTTCTTTTGCTTCACCAGATCTTGCTTTTGTCAGCAAAGCTACCAAAATATCAAAATCAGGACTCATCACATGGGAAAAAAATTTTAAATTCTGCATAGTTCTCTCTCTATTTTTTCATTTCAATATTTCGATCATAGGTAGCCATTATTGCTTCAATAACAGCACCGCGCACAGCATTTTTATCCAGACTGTTCATGCCCACAATGGTTGTGCCCTTAGGAGAACAGACGTTTAAACGAAGTTTTGCATGGGGAGTATCTGCATTTGCCTGAGCAAGTTTGGCTGAGCCAATAAATAATTGTTCAAGCATTTGTTTTGCTTCATCATATTTAAAACCTAAACGAATTGCCCCTTCAAACATCGCTTCCAGCATATAAAACACAAAAGCAGGCCCACTGCCAATAAGTGTTGAAAAAGCAGGAAAATTATCTTCTGGCAAAATCACACTTGTTCCCACAGAATCAAAAATTTTCTTGACTGTTTCTTTATGATTATCCGTAAGCATTGGATCGTCAAAGCACAGAGCCGTACAGCCTTCACTAACCATAGCAGGAGTATTGGGCATAACCACAGCCACAGGGCAAGATACAAATTCTTTTATTTTGGCAATAGAAATACCAGCTGCAATGGAAATAACAATTTTATCTTTCGTTATGAGTGACTTAATTCTTGTCAGCAGGCCTTCGACCATATGAGGCTTTACCGCAATCACAAGAATATCAGCCTTGTTAACAAGCTCTTCTTCACTATTGCAGACAATAAGTCCACAATCTTTTTGCAGCTTTTGCAATTTTTCCGGATGGTGATCGTAGCCAGCCACTTGAAATACTTTTGCCCGGCTCACGCCATAAATAATGGCTGATCCCATATTTCCACAGCCAATAAAACCAACAGTTTGCATACAAACCTCAACACATGCTTTTTTTCATGTATATACGCTTATTTATAAAACTTGCAATGCAAAAAGAAATTATCTATAACATACTAATTTTGCACAGTATTTAAATTTTTCCAAAGAGCAGTAATTTTTGTTCCCTGAGCGGAACTTTCAACAATAAATTCACCACCCGAAACTTTTACGCGTTCATTGATATTTTTCAAACCACGCCCGGAATCGGTTTCTGTATTTTGCATGCCACCCCCATTATCTGCAATAACAATCCGAAAATCTTCATCATAGATGACCTGAAGCAAAACTTCTGTGGCATGGCTGTGCTTTGCAACATTATTCATGCCTTCCTGCACAATTCTATACGTAACAATCTGCATTGACGTTGAAAGCAATAATTCATCAAAAAAGAAATCCGCCTGCACATGTATGGTTGAATGGATATTTTTATAGTCTTCAATATACCATTCCAAGGTTTTTAACAAGCCAATATCAAGGTGCGGAGGACGTAAATCTGTTTGAATACGCCTCAGTTGACTTGCCACGCTTTTGACAATCTGCACAGAACTGTCCAGGGATTCTTTAGCATCTTCCATGTCCTTATTATTCAATAAGCACAGGGCATGCTCAATACCAAACTTTACTGTTCCAATGCTCGAACCAATATCATCATGCAGTTCAGCTGCTAATTTAAAGCGTTCCTCTTCAGAAACAGTTATTATTTTTTCAGATAATTGTCTGATTTCTTCTGTGCGCTCCAAAACTTGTTTTTCCAAATTTTGGTGTGATTCCAACAAGGATTTTTCATTATCTTCAATTTGCGTAACAAAATCATACACAGCACAAGAAATATCCCGTATTTCCATAACCTTTTGGTCCACGCAGGAACAGCCGGCATTGTCAATTCGCTGTTTAATAAAATCTCCCAAAACCCGCACAGGATTGATAACATGAGAAGAGATAAAACGATAGGTAAGAACAATAAAAATAACAAAGAATATACAAATAACTATGCTAAAATATTGCAAATAATCCATGATATTTTTCATGAATACATTTTGCTTCTTTGCAGATACATGCAGTTCATCATATAACTTTGCAGAAATAAGATTAATTTGATTTGACAATGAATCCAAATAGATAAGCAATGATGTTTCCTTATTATACAGCTTTTCCAAATCTAAAAACAATGTTGCTGTGTTTTTCTGCATCATTTGTGATAAGCGCGCAAAAACCTCTGTCAGCTGCTCATCCTTTATTCCTGACAGTATATGTTCTAACTTATCAAAATTAAACAATAGTCTGTTATAAACTTTAATTGAATAAAACATGGGAATATCAGAGTTGACCAATAATAAATCATTGATCAGCACATACACAAGATTAATACTTTCAGCATGCTGCATTGTTTTTTCATTTAACAAATCTTTAACTAATAAACCAATATAGCGTAATTCTTGAAGATTTTTGAAACGCTGCTGCATAAGCGTATTTCGTTCATGCACATATTTTTCGACTTCAAGCAGAGCCGCATTCACCATTTGTAAAAGGGCAACAATATTTTCCTGATTTCCGTTCCACACCTTATGATTATTTTCACTGCCTGCAAAGGTGAGCACTTGAGTTAAATTATTTTTTATGGTTTCCAATTCAGCATCAGCAACCAATTGAGTTTTTTCATTGATGACTTTATACACACTATTTTTAATTTGCTGAATTTTATCAAATAAATAGACAACTTTTGAACTTTCTGAAATTGTTTTTTGATACAATGATTCATGTTCATTATGCAATTTTGCTGTAAATAAATATACAACTAATGCAAATATTAAGAAAAATACTGCAATACCAAAAAAAGGAACAATAATTGCCTTTGAAAGAGAAATTGTTTTGTTCATTTTTTTCATTCTAAAACCACATCAAGCATGGGGGACATCATTTTATACGGCAAAGCCTCCATTCCCAGAATATTTTTTTCCATAACAATATAATGCATAGTAGAAATTAACCACAAAGAAGCATAATCATCTGCCAGTGTATGCTGTATTTGTGCATATAAATCTTTCTTTTTTTCAGTATCTTCTTCCTGCAATACACTATTAAATAATGCATCAACGTCAGGATTTTTATAAGCGCCGATATTTGTCCAAATCTTATTGCGGTCAATATTCTTTTCTGTATAAAGACGGTACATGCCTATAAGCGGATCATGCCACAGGATAAGCTCATCATAAAATAAATCAAAATCAGTGACCAGACTTTCACTTCCAATATTAACAAAAACATTCCTGTCCCGCAGCAGCAGTTCAATGCCTAAATTTTTAGACCATTCCTGCTGTATCCAATGAATAATATCATTCACATAGGAATAGGTTAAATAATCAATGGTAATGGAAAACCGCTTTCCTGTTTTATCGCGCAAATACCCTGCCTCATCTAACAATTGATTGGCTTTTTCAATATTAAATTCATGGGCAATATCTATATAATAGGGATGCGTAAACGGAATGCCGCCGTTTATCGGCATGACAAAATCGTTTTGGTAGTATGCCGCTAATTTTTCTTTATTCAGCGCCAATGACAGCGCCTTGCGCACACGAATATCCTGGAACAGCGGCTTGCGCATATTATAGGTAATCACCATATAAGGATAAATAATATTGATAGGCAGCACACTGAATCCTTTTATAATTTCAGGATCAGCATAGGATTCTACGCCGCTGCAGGAATAAAACATAAACATATCAATATCATGATTTTTCAAGGCATAAAAAATTTCATAAAAATCAAAATAGACTTTGCAGTTTATTCTTTCCAGCTTCGGTTTATCTTCTAAAAAAAACTTATCAAATTTTTTCAAATTAATCGCAATGGGTTCTTCAAAACTTTCAATATAAAACGGCCCGGAACCAATAACAGAAAATCTGTCAAATCCATTTTGATATTGATGCTGCGGCAAAACAGGCACAAAAACAGGGATTAAAAAAGAAGGAAAAATCTCCATGGGATATTTTAATGTCACTGCCAGCGCATAGGTATTAATTTTTTTTACTTCTTGAATATTCTCTAAAAAAGGATAGAAAGGGTGATTTTTTCTGCTGAAATTTATAGAAAAAATCACATCATCGGCAATAATTTTTGTTCCGTCATGAAAAAAGGCATTTTCACGCAAATAAAAGACATAGGTCTTTTTATCTGCTGATAATTCCCATTTTTCTGACAAATAGGGGATGGCATTTCCCTGTTCGTCAAGTCTGGTTAAACCTGCATAAATCTGCGCGCCAATGGTAAAAACAATTGTTCCGGAACGTAAAGACGGATTGAAGCTTGCAGGCCATTCTTCAAAAGCAACAGTCAAGTCCTGAGGTTTGGCTGCTGCCTGAAAGACAAGACAAAAACAGAAAAGAAAACTCAGCAAAACTCTCATTTTTCTACTCCATAGGGATAAGATTATGCCTGATAGCAAACATCACTATTTCCCGCACATTGTGCAAAGACAGTTTTCGCATAAAATTTGTTCTGTGCGTTATCACTGTTTTTTCTGCAATGACTAATTCCTGCGCTATTTCCTTATTTGACATGCCTTTTGCCACACAAACAAGAATTTCCTGTTCACGTGCGGTTAACGTTTCCAATAAATTTTCTTCTTTTTCATTATGCAAAAACATTGTGATAACAGAGCTTGTCAATTCTGTGCTGACATATTGATTGCCAGCGAGCACGGTTTGAATTGCCAAAAAGAATTCATTGCTGTCTGCTGTTTTTAATAAATAACCATTTGCGCCTGCTTTAAAGGCTGAGCGCACATATTCTGCATTGCCGTGCATGGAAATAATCAGAATTTTCATTTGCGGGCAAATTTCACGAAAACGGGGAATAGCCTCAATTCCATTCATTCCCGGCAAGGAAATATCCAGCAAAAGCAAATCAGGATTCAGTTTTGCACAAAGAATAAACGCTTCTTCGCTGCTGCCGGCTTCCCCTTCAACATTTAAATTTTTCTCCAAAGATAAAATTTGTTTAAGCCCGCTCCGAAATAAAGCATGATCTTCTGCAATAACAATGCGTATCATAACAATCTCTTTTATCCTTTAAAAAAAATTACTTTGTTCTACTTTTAGGTTGATTTCATAACAATCAGATATAATTATAAAATTTACTTTTTATGGGGGAAATGATTTCCCCCACATCCCCACATCGCTTGTTTTTATTCCATAAAAACAAGAAGTTATGTGAAAGAAATAAATGTTTGTTAAATAAGCTTATAAAATTTAGTTATTCATCAACCTAAAACTAGAAAAGAGCGAAAAAAATAAATGACAACTATAAGAACACCTGTTGCCAGATGTTCTTATAGTTGGGAAGGAGAGTAATAGTTTTTTTTACTTTTCAACAGCTTGCTTTCTGCCAATAATATTGACAGCTATTGTTGCAGCCAGACCAATACATGCCAAAACAGCAATAAAGTTGAAAATGGTTACATAACCTTGAACAGGCCCCTGAACATCTAACCAATGGCCATACAATAAACCAAAAATTGCATCAGGCATACTGCTGAAAATGGTAATAACACTTACAGCGGTTGCTGTTTGATGAGGAGGAATACGTACTTCTTCCATGCTTGCATACATAACGCAATAGAACATCATACATGCAAAACTGATAAACATGGTAATAGCAATGATAACATTGTGAGAAGTATCAGAACTCATATTCAGTAAGTACAAAATCAAGCCAATGAAAATAACATATGCAATAATCATAAGGCGTGAAGAATTACCCAGTTTATCAGCAATATATCCACTGATCGGACCGGCAAAAATACGGATACCGTAAACGCGGATTGTACCCAATACAGCGCCAAAGGTAATGGAAGCACCAAGAACGTTGGTTGTATAAGGTGTCATATAGCCCATACTGATATAACAGCCATAGCTGCAGGTAATCAAAATAACCAAAACCCATACGCGGCCGGATTTTAATACTTCAAGCAAAGTAGTCCAAATAGATTGGTTTTGTACTTGCTGTCCTTCTTCTTCGTATGAATCATAAGGGGTTTTATCCTTGATAAACATACATACACAGCCGATAGCTATAATCAAAGCAAATGCCTGGAAGAAGAGCATATATTTCAAGCCGTCCATTTGGTCCGGGAACATTTCATAAATATAGGCATCAATAAAACCGATAATAACCATAACAAAGCCTTGTACACCGAGGAATGTACCAAACATACGGCCTTGTTCTTCCTTGCTTCCTGATACGCGCACAGCTTTAATCAGACAGGGATACACACCGCATGCAGAAATTGCAAGAACACCCCAAATAATCAAAGCAGAGGTAAAGGAAGGAATGAGTGCAAAAACAATATTGCATACTGTTGTGATCAGCGCACAGCCGCAAAGAATTTTTCGGGTTGACCATCTGTCGCCGATAATGCCTGCCGGTAAGTAAATTATTATTGAAACAATAATAAAAACAGTCATTAAATACCCTAATTCGGTATTGGTGGTTTGTGTGGCTGCTCTTATAATGTCATAAAATTTAAAATGAATATAAGGCAAAGCATTTGACGCTGCGAATAATGTACTGAGTGCAAATATTCGTGCATATTTTTCAAACAATGTCATAGAAGACCTCCTAGAAATTTCCGTATATAATTTTATTGCCGACAATAGTTGCTGCTATCTTCAAATCTTTAATCTTCCATTCTTCAACTTCCAACGGATTTTCTTCAAGCACAACAAAATCAGCAAGTTTACCAACTTCAATACTGCCCTTTACATTTTCTTCAAAGCCCTGATATGCGGCATTGATGGTGATTGTTTTCAAAGCACTGTACACATCAATTCCCTGTTCTTTTTTGCCTAAATCCAATCCTTCATAGGATTGACGGTTTATTGCAGACCAGGCAGAAAGCAAAGGATCAATAGGGGTTACATACGTATCATTATGCAGTGTACAATTGATGCCCAATTCCATAGCTTCACGCACAGGGTCAAGACGCATGGCTCTTTCTGGACCTAAGAAAATATTATAATGGCGGTTGCCCCAAAAATACGTATGGGTCACAAAGAAAGAAATGCAGGCTTTGAGCTTTGCGATACGCTTTAATTGGTCACTTCTCACAGTTTGGCAGTGGATAAAAATAAAGCGGGGATCTTCGCGGTAAAATTCTTTTTGGGCGTTTTCACAAGCAAGAAGCGTCATTTCAATGGCACCGTCACCATTGCAGTGGATTGCAACCTGCTTTCCCTGCTTGTGGAATTCCAATATCCGTTCATTGAGCCATTCTTGATCATGGTTATAAGGGCCTAAAAATTCAGGCTTATCTTCAGGGCAAACATGATAAGGCTTGCTCAAATACGCAGTTCTTGCCTGAATAGAACCGTCAGCGGTTAACTTCATTGCCCCCATGCACAGCATTTTATGCTTATCAAGATATTCACTGGAGTGAAATTCCGGATATAATTCATCTTTCTTTTGGTCGTACACATCGCCTTCACCAACAGGATACAAAACCAAACGAAGATTAAATAAATTTTTATCCATAGCTTCAATCGTATTTTGCACGGATTCTCTGCCGCATAAAAACCCTTCCTGTGAAGTGGTGCAGCCCTTAGCCGCATATTGTTTGGAAACAACTTCCAAACCCTGGATATATTTTTCTCCAGTGGCTAATGGAATTTTTGCAAATATGGGGCAAAGCGCTGTTTCAATCACACCTGACAATTCACCATTCAGCAAATGTAAAATGCGGTAATATTCATCATCCGGCGTATCTTTTGTGATTCCGCCCTTGGCAAAAGCAAGACTGTTATGATAGGATACCCAGCCGGAAATGTGGCTTACTGATACCGGATGCTTTGTGCTGACTTTATTCAGGTCTTCACAGGTCAAATGGCGCATTTCTTCAATTTTACTGTCATCAAATCCCCAGCCGACAACCCATTCACCTTCTGGTGTTGCATCAGCCTTTTCTTTTAACAATTGAATAATATCTGCAATTTTCGTCACTTTTCCCAAGGGAACACTATTGACATCAACCCATAATGCCCGAAAAGCAGTATCTAAAATATGACTGTGCGCATCAATAAATCCGGGCAAAAGCGTTTTGCCTTTTAAATCTAAGAAGCGAGTTTTATCATCAGCAAATGTTTTAACATAGCTCAAGTCCCCAACAGCAAGGATAGTATCAGCTGCAACAGCAACTGCTTCAACAAATTTTGATTTATCATTCATGGTAATAATGGTACCATTATGATAAATAGTATCTGCAAATCTGTTCATAAAACCTCCTTTTGTACTTTTTTAACAAAAACAAGATATTATTCAATCAGCCCAACATTGTATTTAGAAAAGAAAAATACTGTATTTTTATCTAAGGTCTTGACCCTAGACAGGCATAAAAAATACAATAAAATAAGGTAGTATCATTTAAAAAAAAAGTCCCCATACAGGATGAGGACTTTTTTATGAGATCTATTTCAAAAAGAATTATTCTTCGTCTTTTTTAGCAGCTGCTTCAAAAGCACCAGCCATAGAACCAAGATTTGCATCACCAGCAGAGTATTCTTTTGGTTTGCGGCGTTCTTCGTCTTCTTTGAGTTGTTTTACAGAAAGACCTAAACGGCGTTCTTCAGCACTAACATGGATGATTTTTGCCTGAACTTGATCACCTTCTTTGAAAGCTTCAGCAGGATTTTTGATTTTCTTTCCAAGTTCGGTAACGTGGATAAGACCTTCAATACCTTCTTCAACTTCAACAAAGAGACCAAAGTCAGTAACATTGGTAATAGTACCGGTTACAGTGTTGCCTACAGGATAACGGCTAGGCACAGAAACCCATGGATCTTCGGCCAGTTGTTTCATACCAAGAGTGAATTTTTCATTTTCCTGATCAACAGTAAGGACTTTAGCTTGAACTACATCGCCAACCTTGAACATTTCGCTTGGGTGACGAAGTTTCTTTGTCCAAGAAATATCAGAAACGTGGATAAGACCGTCGATACCGTCTTCAATACCAATAAACATACCGAATTCAGTAATGTTTTTGATAGTACCTTCTAAAACAGTACCTTCAGGGAAACGTTCACCAACAAGTTCCCATGGATTTTGTTTAATTTGCTTCATACCAAGGGAAATACGTTTCTTGTCGCTGTCAACACCCAAGATAACAACTTCAACTTCATCACCTTGTTTTACAATTTGGCTTGGGTGACGGAGTTTGCGTGTCCAGGACATTTCAGAAATATGAACAAGCCCTTCAACACCGCTTTCAAGTTCAACAAATACACCGTAATCAACAAGGTTGGTAACCTTACCGGTGTGGCGTGAACCTTCTGGGAAACGAGTGGTAATATCTTGCCATGGATCTTGGATAAGTTGTTTCAAGCCAAGAGAAACTTTGTTGGTATCTTTATCAAAAGAAAGTACTTTAAGTTCAAATTCTTGACCCATGCTTACCATTTCACGAGGATGGCGGATACGCTTCCAGCTCATGTCAGTAATATGGAGGAGACCGTCCAAGCCGCCAAGGTCAACAAATACACCGTATTCAGTGATATTTTTTACACGGCCTTTTACGATTTGACCTTCATCAAGAGTGGTGAGAAGTGCACTGCGTTTGCTGTCACGATCTTCTTCAAGAAGAACACGACGGGAAACAATCACATTGCTGCGGCGACGGTTGATTTTTAATACACGAAATTCATAGGTTTGACCTACGAGTGCGTCCATATCTGGAACAGGGCGTAAATCAACATGAGATCCGGGCAAGAATGCTTCGATGCCACCTAAATCTACGGTATAACCACCTTTGATACGACGAGTAATCATACCAGAGATAATGCCACCTTTTTCCAAAACATCTTCGAGTTGGTCAAAAAGCTGCATACGTTTAGCTTTTTCATAAGAAAGCTTTACAGTGCCATCGCCATCGCTTTTACGCTCAACAAAAACATTAATTTTGTCGCCAACTTTAGCAGTAATGTTGCCTTGAGCGTCACGAAATTCCTCCGCAGGAATTTGACCTTCAGATTTAAATCCAACGTTTACAAGTACGTTTTCATTTTCAATCGCAACAACTTCGCCTTCAACGATAGAACCTTCTTCGAGCTCACAGCCGTCGTTATTGAAGCCATAAGCATCGAGCATTGATGCGAAATCTTCAGAATCAAATTGGTTTTCCATGTTATCCTTGGTCATAAGACCCTCCGAACCTCAAACAAATTTCCTATCCCTGAACAAAATAGGTTTCTCTTAATACTCGATTTTTTAAAAATACACAAGTATTTTCTCAACAAATTTAATAATTTTTGTTTTCTCTATTTTTTGGTACTTTTTTCTTGCAATTTTTCTTAATCATTTTACAATACTTCAAGACAAAAGAGGGAATTATGAAAAACTATCTAAAAATTATTGGTGCGGGCGTTTTTTTCTATATATTTTTTGTATATTTTACCCCCTATATAGCGCAATATGTTCCAGCCTGGGAATATTATGTTAATGTCTGCAATGAAAGAAATATAGAACCGGGTGCGTTATATTACAGTGATTTGCCCATGATTTATGAAACTGAAGCAGCCAATAGAGAAGCTGTGATTGATGCCTATGGTTCCATGACAGGATTTATGCCTGTAAAAGACAATAAATAAAGTTATTTTATGCGTGAAATTCAAGCAAAAACCATTACCGAGGCTGTAAAAAATCTGTGTATTAAAGCCTGTTACAATCTTCCTCATGATACCTATGAGGCTCTTCATTCTTTAAAAGAAACAGAAAAATCTGAATCAGCCAAACATATTCTTAATGATTTAATAGAGAATGCAGATATTGCCTATCAAGGGGAAGTGCCCATTTGTCAGGATACGGGTGTGGCCGTTTTATTTGTGGAAATTGGGCAAGATGTTCATGTTGCCGGAAATCTCGAAGAAGCGCTGCATGAAGGCGTGCGTCAGGGATATGTGCAGGGATATCTGCGAAAATCCGTTGTGGCCGAACCTCTTTTTGATCGTATCAATACAAAGGATAATACGCCTGCCTTTATCCATTATTCCATTGTTCAGGGCGATAAAATAAAAATCCGTGTAGCTCCTAAAGGGGCTGGTTCTGAAAATAAAAGCATAGTGAGAATGCTTGTTCCTGCTGAAGGTATCGAAGGTGTAAAAAATGTTATACTCGAAGCTGTCAAAAAAGCTGGCCCCAATTCCTGCCCTCCCATGGTTGTGGGCGTGGGACTTGGCGGAACAATGGAAGTCTGTGCCATCAATGCCAAAAAAGCCTGCATGCGTGATATCAACACGGAAAATCCCGATAAGCGCTATGCTGAACTTGAAAAAGAACTGCTCACTTTAGTCAATAAAACAGGTATTGGAGCTCAGGGCTTTGGCGGAACAAGCACTGCCATACGCGTGCATATTGAATGGTCTCCAACCCATATTGCCTCTTTGCCTGTTGCCGTGAATATCAACTGCCATGCAGCACGCCACGCTGAAATTATTCTTTAGGAGAAAAAATGCGCCAAAATAAAATCCATATTACTGCCCCTTTTTCTTCTGAAACAGTGCAAAAACTCCGTGCCGGAGATCAAGTTCTCATCACCGGAACTATTTTGACTGCCCGTGATGCTGCCCATAAACGCCTGATTGAAAGTCTTGAAAAAGGTGAAAACCTTCCCTTAAATCTTGAACAGGCTGTTATTTATTATACAGGGCCAAGTCCTGCTCGCCCAGGTCTTCCCGTTGGTTCAGCAGGGCCAACCACCTCCGGTAGAATGGATAAATATACGCCAACGCTCATTGAAAAATGCAAAATCAGCGGCATGATCGGAAAAGGCTATCGCAGCGAAGAAGTTATTGAAAGTATAAAAAAATTTACTGTGCCCTATTTAGTCACCCTTGGCGGCGCTGGAGCACTGATTGCCAAAAGTATCAAAAAATATACTGTTCTTGCCTATGATGATTTAGGCGCGGAAGCCATTGCTGCCATGGAAGTAGAAGATTTTCCTGCCATTGTTGCCATTGATGTGCTTGGCAATAATTTCTATGAACAGGGACAAGCCCCTTATAAAGAGATATAAGGCTTTTATAATAACTCGTTATCTATCCAGCTTTTTCATTGAATAATATTTCTTATTCCACAGCAAGCGGAATAGCTTTATTGGCTTTTTCCAGCCACAAGGCTGCATGGGGATAGAGTGTGGCAATTTTGTGATAATCCGCTTGTGCGTCTTTAAATGTTTGGTAAGGGCCCAGACAAATTCTTTTGTCAATGCTTACCAGCAAACTGGGAGCGTTTTCAATATGGGCTTGATATAACCGTTTGATATGCTTATTAATACGTTGAAAAATCTCAATGCCGCCGGCAATATTTTTGAAATACGCTTCATTATCAGCAAAATCTTCAGTAAAATTTTCAACATCTGCATTTTGTGGCAAAATAATTTTATCATCAAGATATAAAAAGAAAAGTTTCTCTTTATCATACACGCCGCTCTCATTGCCCACAACAGTCAAACGCACATTGGCAGTTCCTGCCTCGGCAGAACTGATTGCCATGGCAGCGCCATAGGATAAATCCATTAAAAAGGATTTGGAGACAGGGCCGCGGTCGTTCACGCGGATAATGCATTTTCGTTTATTTTTCTTATTATAGACTTCCACTAAGGTTCCAAATTTCCATTCCCTGTGCGCAGCCGTCAGCATATACATATCATAAGCTTCACCATTGGCTGTTGTGCGCGCATGAAAACCGGGGCCATACCAGGAAACAGATCCATTATACTCTTCCTGTGCAAAAAGAAAGTCGGCATGTAAAAATGCAAACAAAAAGGTCAAAACAAAAAATAATATCTTATTAAAACAATATGTTAACTTTTTCATAATTCTATACTAGCATAAAAAAAAATTTATTTCAAATCCAGAAAAATCCTGCAAAAGATTAACTTTTCAACAACGCAAAAATGCCCTATAGTATTTGCCATGAACACATTTTATATTGAAAAAAATACAGATAAAACAACTGTTTTTCAGCTTAAAGAGTCCTGCTTTCAGCTTGTGCAGGAATTTCCTGCGGCAGAACAAAATGCCTGCGGAGAATTTATAAAAAATTATTCTCCTGCACAATTTTTTACAGCTGAACAAACGCATAATTTTGATTTTTGGCTGAATATCAATACATCCCACAATCTATGTACCTGGATAGAAAAAAATAATAATTCTTTTACCTTTGATTATCGTCTTGAACTTCTTTTTGCGGCCCTTTCTCATCCAAAAATCAGTGAACGAAATTTTCAGGAAGGCATAACCTTAATTATCGAAAATCAGTATCGCTTTTTCTCAGCCCTCATTTATAAAAATGCAATTTACGGAGCATTTGAACATACACTGACAGAACTTAATACTGAACTGCTCAAGAAAGATCTGGAAGAATTTCGCTTTGGCTGGCTTCCCCATGAAGAAGTTATCCGGCAAAAAGGCTATGGCTCTGTAATTAAAAATCCTCCAACTGAGGCTGAAGGCTTTCATCCCACCTTTATTGTTTGTGAGCACCCTGAATATTTTACTGGCCTTGGACGTATGATTACGCTTGAAAAGACAAAGGAAACAATTGTGCAAACCCTGCAGGAAAACAATTAATCTTCGTCTGCCAAAAAATTTTTCCATTTTTTTTTGCATACGTCAGATTTTGACGTATCCACCTTTTATAGTCACTTCATAACCAATAAGCAAAATGAGGTGACCTATGTTTTTTGCCCTTTGTAATTCAATTTTCTGGCAAACCAATTTAAGCATTGTATCCCGTTACGAATTTTTCTCATTTTTGGAATATTTTATTCAATAATCTTTTCAAAATATGAAAAATTTGCTTGACCACAGCGTAAATTTAAGCCAATATATATTGTTCTTTGTGTGCCATACCCTCGCATAAAGAATAAAAGGAGGACAACATGTTCGGACAACTTATGGAAAATGTTATGCACTCAACTCCTCAAGGTTTTCTTGGGGTGAGCCTTATTTTCATTTATTTTGCCATCATGTTAGCCGCTATTGTGTATAGAATTAAAAAAGGTGAACACGTTCATCACTAAGCCATTATTTTTAGCGCTGCTGTGAGTCAACCCCGTACAACCTGGCTTATGGCACTGATAAAAATACTTCATGCTTGCATGAATAATTTACTTTTCTAAGAACGGAAAAAGAGAAAATAATTCTTGACTTTTTTCTATTGTCACGCTATTTTTTCTTTCTCTTTTTTTCGGAGGTTTGAATGTACGCTATTATCGAAACTTGCGGAAAACAATTCCGTGTTCAAGAAGGCAATAAAATTGTTATTGACAGACTTGCTGCTGAAATTGGCAACGAAGTAACATTCGATCGCGTTGTTATGCTCGGCGGCGACAGTGCTAAATTTGGTGCTCCATATATTGACGGTGCTAAAGTA
This sequence comes from uncultured Mailhella sp., assembly GCA_910578585.1. Taxonomy (GTDB): domain Bacteria; phylum Desulfobacterota; class Desulfovibrionia; order Desulfovibrionales; family Desulfovibrionaceae; genus Taurinivorans. The sequence continues at coordinate 171,510 of CAJTRG010000001.1, read as the reverse complement.
ACTGCTAAAGTTATGGAACACGGTCGTGGAGAAAAAGTTATCGTTTTCAAAAAACATCGTCGTAAATCCTACCGTAAGACCCAAGGTCATCGTCAGGATTACACTGCCCTTACCATTACGGGCATTAATGCGTAAGAATAAAAGGAGTTAATCATGGCTCACAAGAAAGCAGGCGGGAGTTCCCGTAACGGTCGTGATAGTGCAGGACAAAGACGTGGCGTAAAATGCTTCGGCGGTCAAAAAGTTCTCGCTGGTAATATTATTGTTCGCCAACTCGGCACACGTATTTATCCTGGTGAAAATGTTGGTATGGGTCGTGACTATACCCTTTTCGCTAAAATCGAAGGTACTGTTAAATTTGAAACATTTGTACGCAAACGTAAAGAACACAAACGCGTACACATTGTTCCACTTGCAGTTGCAGCTGCATAAATTTAGCTCATATGTGTTTGAAGGCGGGAAGAGAACTTTTTCTTCTCGCCTTTTTTACTTTTTATACTTGGAGTTTGTATGCGTTTTGTTGATGAAGCCCTTATCCAGGTAAAAGCTGGCAAAGGCGGAAATGGCTGTATGTCATTTCGACGTGAAAAATTTATTCCTCGTGGAGGCCCTGACGGTGGTAACGGTGGTGATGGTGCATCTATTTATGCAAAAGCAACAAACAGACTCCACTCTCTCTATGATTTTCGCTTAAAACGTATTTATGAAGCCCCAAAAGGATCTGACGGCCAAGGCAGCCAATGCGATGGACGCAAGGGCGACGACCTTATTTTGGAATTTCCTGTGGGTACGCAAATTTTTGAAAGAACAGAATTTGAAGAAGTGCTCATTGCTGACCTTTCTGATCCAGAAGCCTGCATTTTAATCGCCAAAGGCGGACGCGGAGGCAAAGGCAACGAACATTTCAAATCTGCTACCAACCGCGCGCCTCGTTTTGCTCAAAAAGGTGAAGAAGGTGAGAAAAAGTCCCTTCGGCTTGAGCTCAAAATCTTAGCAGATGCAGGTCTTCTTGGTTTACCCAATGCAGGAAAGTCTACCTTTTTATCTCAAATTTCCGCTGCAAAACCCAAAATTGCCGACTATCCTTTTACAACTTTGAGCCCTAATCTTGGCGTTATTATTGATGAAATTGATCCGGATTCCCGCATGATAATTGCGGACATTCCCGGACTTATTGAGGGCGCGCATACGGGCCTGGGCCTTGGTGACAGATTTTTAAAACACGTGGAACGCACCCGTTTTCTTGTGCATATTCTTTCTGCCCAGGATATCAATAAAAATGAATATCCTTTTGCGGGCTTTGATCTTATTAATGAGGAATTGCGCCTTTTTGATGCTGAACTCTCCTCTCGACAGCAAATAGAAGTTATTAATAAAATTGACCTTTTATCTGAAGAAGAACTCCAAGCAATCAAAGATCTGGCTCAAAAGGAAAATCGAGAAATTTTCTTTATCAGCGCCAAAGAAGGCACTGGCTTAGACAAACTTCTTCGCAGAATGTGGGAACTTCGGAATGAGCTTGAAAACAATGAGGCTCTTATTCGCTATCAGGAAGAAGAATTACTGGAAGATGAAGAGTTTCCTGAAATTGAAGTCTTTTATGTACGTGATTAATAAGGATTAATATATGGCTGCCATTACCAAGCAAACAGCTCTTGAAAACGCAAAATGCATTATTATCAAAGTAGGCTCTGCTGTTCTCACCGATGAAAACGGTCTTTCTTTCCCTGTTTTGGAAAGTCTTGTGGAGCAAATTGCCCACTTGCACAAAATGGGCAAAAAAGTTTGTTTGGTCAGCTCCGGAGCTGTTGCAGCTGGCAAAAAGACATTGGGCACGAGCTATAAAATTGAGGGACTTGCAGGTAAACAAGGAGCTGCCGCCATTGGGCAAGGCAAGCTCATGCATGAATATGAAGTGCTTTTCCAAAAGCACGGCATACTCTGTGCTCAAATTTTGCTCACCCGTGATGATTTGCGCAGCCGTGAACGTTTCCTCAATGCCAAAAACACCTTTCAGCAGCTCTTGCAGTGGAATGTTGTACCCATTGTCAATGAAAATGACACTGTTGTGATTCATGAATTGAAATTTGGCGACAACGATGCTCTGGCAAGCCTTTTGTGCAATATTGTGGAAGCTGACCTTTCCGTCAATCTTACCTCCACCAAGGGTGTTTTAGCTAAAAATCCACTTAAATATCCCAATGAACAAATTGAAATCATGGAACAAATTGAAAATATTCAGGATCTCAATTTAGACGAACTTTGCGGAGGAAAAACAAGCGTGGGTACGGGCGGCATGTATTCTAAGCTGCTTTCAGCAAGACGTTCTGCTCAGCTTGGCGTGGCAACTTTTATTATTCCCGGCAAAGAACCCAATATTATTTTACGGGCTTTACAGGGCGAGAAAATCGGCACCTGGATTTGCCCAACCGATGATCCTGTTTCACGCCGTAAATACTGGCTTGCCTATCAATCAGACGCTCAGGGCATTCTCACCATTGATGAAGGCGCCTATCTTGCTCTTTCTGAAAAAGGAAAAAGCCTGCTTCCCGCGGGCATTACCCATGTTGAAGGCAATTTCGGCGCCGGAAGCATTGTTGCTGTTGTCTATCAAAATCAAAAAATTGCCGTAGGTCTTTCCAATTATTCCGCTTCAGAACTTCGAAAAATAAAGGGGCTCAGCAGACTGGAAGTTGCCGCTGCTCTTGGCAATGCCCATTATCCCGAAGTCATACACCGCGACAACCTTCTTTTGCATGCAGCCATATAAAAAATAGTAAAAAACGAACACGCCCGTATTGACAATCATATATATATATATATATTGGAGACTATTACTTCATAGCAGGAAAAACAAAAACTATGAGTTCTCCAATAACACGTTTATACAAAAATCTGATTCGTCATTTATATAAAAAAGCATTTCCACAGGAATACCAAACAACTCGCTACGGTGTTATTAATATTGCCGGTTTTGGAGATAATTTTAAAGAATATCAACTCCATACTAATATGCTCGAAGCTGTTGAAAACCTTAAGCAAGGACTTTCAGACGAAGATAAACAGCTCATAGATAACAAACATAGGCACTTTGTTTTTCTTCCTTTAAAAAATTTCTACATGGGATCAGACAGATACAGCTATTTTTTAACAGAAAAAGAACAAGCTGAAAAACAAAAATGGCTTGATACACTTCCTGAAATAAAGAAAAAATATTTTTTCTCAGGACGATATAATCCAGAAGTTTTTTTCTATCATCATGGATTAAAATTTTTATCTTCTTCCGTATTATCCTATATTAAAAATAAAAGTTTTGTTGACTGCGGAGCATTTCACGGCGATTCATGTATTATCATGAATGAATATTCCCCTGCCCATATTTTTGCCCTTGAACTACTCCCTTCTGCACAAGAAATTCTTTACAAAAACCTGACAAAAAACAATATAAATCCTGATAACATTTCCTTTATTAACTGCGGTGTCTCAAATACAGAATCAAAAATAACAATTAAAGATACAAAACACATGGGTACCATTGCCAAGACGCATAATTGCAATGGAATTTCTGTTCCTGTAAAAAAACTTGATACTTTATTTAAAGACAGAAAAGAAAAAATTGGCTGGATAAAAATGGATATTGAAGGAGCCGCCTATGAAGCCATTGAAGGAGCTCTTGATATTATAAAAAAAGACAAACCGCTGCTCACCTTAGCTATTTATCATACACCAAAAGAATTTTTTGCCATAAAGCCCCTTCTTGAAGCCCTTAACTTAGGCTATACATTTATGATACGCAATCTTAACCCCACGACTTCAAATCTTGAAACTACACTTATTGGTATTCCGCCAATTGAGGAATAGCATAGATTTTTCATAAACATAAAAAAGGGAGCAAAAAGCTCCCTTTTGTTTTTTAATTGGTATGATTATCTATCAATTATCATGATAGGTGCGCAAGATTTGGCTGCGGACAGGGTGACGGAGTTTACGCAGTGCCTTTGCTTCAATTTGACGGATACGTTCACGGGTAACGTTAAAGAGTTTGCCCACTTCTTCAAGGGTATGATCTGATTTTTCACCAATCCCAAAGCGTTTGCGCAGGACTTGTTCTTCTCTTGGCGTAAGGTCAGCAAGTACAGCCGCAACTTGTTCGGAAAGCTTGGTATTAACCACTTCATCAGCAGGAGCAACTGCCTTCTTATCTTCAATAAAATCGCCAAGGCTGGAATCTTCTTCATCACCAATAGGCGTTTCAAGGGAAATAGGCTCTTTGGCAATTTTGAGCACTTTTTTCACTTTATCAACAGGGTAATCCATTCTGTCAGCAATTTCTTCAGGCGTTGGGTCACGTCCTAATTCCTGTACTAAATAGCGTGTAGTTCTGTGCAGTTTATTAATGGTTTCAATCATATGCACAGGAATACGGATTGTCCGGGCTTGGTCGGCAATAGCACGGGTAATAGCCTGGCGAATCCACCACGTTGCATAGGTTGAGAATTTATAACCGCGCTGATATTCAAACTTATCCACGGCCTTCATCAAACCGATATTACCTTCTTGAATTAAATCAAGGAATTGCAAACCACGGTTTGTATATTTCTTTGCTATGCTGACAACCAGACGCAAGTTGGAACGAATAAGTTCCTGTTTTGCCCGCATGGCAGCATTGGTGCCGCGGCGAATACGCCATAAAACTTCTTCCAAATCGTCCACATCATGGCAGCATTTATCACGCAAACGGTGCAGGCTTTCAATTTTTCCCATAATCAATTCTTTATAGGAAAACATTTTTTCCACACTCATATTGAGTTCTTTGGCAGCGTCCTGCATATTGATTTCTTTGCGTTCAAGGCTCAGGAAAAAGGCTTCGATTTCTTCCTGGGTCTTGCCGGTATCTGCAATATACGCCTTGATTTCGCGTCCATAGTTACGCATTTGACGCACATAGTCTTCAACGGTTTCAATAATACGGTCAAGAAGAGCTTTTTCCAGCTTAATTTCACGCAGGCGATCCACAACTTCTTCTTTGTACTCTAAAATTTCATCTTGAATTTCGCGTACATGGCCGGAGTTTAAATCACAGCACAAATCAAGCTTTGCATAGACTTTTTGCTTTTTATTATATGTACCTTTAATATCTAATAATAAATTAATAACTCTTTGACGCTGATTGATTTCATCTTCGCAGGGATCATCTTCCTCAATGGTTTTTACAACGTCTTTGAGTTTTATTCTGTTTTGCTGCAAATCATTGCCCACACTGATCAGTTCTTCAACAGCAACAGGAACTTCCACCAGTGCATAGAGAACATCCATTTCGCCAATTTCAATTTTCTTGGCAATAACAACTTCGCCGTCTCTGTCAAGAAGTGGCACTGCCCCCATTTCGCGCAAATACATACGCACAGGGTCAGTATTTCTTGTTACAAAATCAGTACCATCATCACCAATGGTAAAATCTGCATTTAAATCAATATCTTCATCATCAAGAGATGAATCCAGTGTATCATCAAAAACACTTTCTGCCGGTTCAGCCGTTAAATCTGCACGATTTTTCTTCAGGGCTTGAACTTCTTTTTCACTATCAACAATGGCGATATCCATAAATTCGAATTCGCCATATAATTCTTCTATATTTTCTTCTGTTGCGAGCTCAGGCGGAAGGCATTTGGTAATTTCTTCTGACATCAAATAACCAACTTTTTTGCCTTTCACGATAAGTTCTTTTATTTGAGGAACCTCTTTGAGGCTATTAGACATTATTCCTCCCTTGCGTTATTATACAACGCACGAAGATATGCTTTTTGTGAATCTTCACCACTTTCACGCACAGCAGTGACCACAGACTGCACATAGGATTTCTTTTGTTTTGCCTGGATTAAATAGCGGATTGCTTCAAGTTCTCCCTCTTCATTATTGCGGGGCGGAGCATCAGCGCTTCGACATTTAACCCAAAAGGATTTTTCCGAATTATCCAGAAAAGCTAAAATTTCATCTTCTGAATATTGCAAGAGCTTATCCCAGTATGCCTTTGCTTTGGGCAATTCCAGAGCAAGATCAGCCCCCATTTCCTGCAGTGCCTGCAAGCAATGAGGATAACGAGTGGCAACAGCCAAAATATCCGCGTCCATTGTCTTCTTTTTCGGCGCAGCTGCCTTGCCTGTCTCGTTTGGCTGAGAATTTAAAGTACGTGTATTTTGAGCTTTTTTCTGTTCAACAACACCCAAGCGAAGCTCTGCTTCATCAATTCCTAATCCCAATGCCAGTTTTGTTGCCATAGGCTGAAAAAGTTCCGGCATTTCAATCTGTCCCAGGAACTCCCTTGACCATTCAACCGCATCTTTGGGGGATCGCTTTTTCAAGGTTTGGATACAAAAGTTCAAGCCTTCCGTACTCTTTTCTCGTAAATTTTCAAAGACCTCTTTGCCTTTTTCTTTGAGAAGACTGTCGATATCATCTTCCGGCGGAAAAAGAACTACCTTGCAGCTAATGCCTTTGACCAGCAATTTGCCGCAGGCTTTAAATGCTGCTTCACGCCCAGGATTATCACCGTCAAAAAGCAATTCCACATTTTTGGAAAGCTCGGTGATGCGCTTTACCTGCTCCTCAGGAAAGCTTGTGCCAAGGCAAGCCACAGCATTGGTATAACCGAATTGATACAGAGTCAAAATATCCATGTATCCTTCAGTTATCATAATACTTTTTTGGGCAGTCACACTGCGCCGCGCCACATCCAGCCCAAAAAGCTGTTGGCTCTTCTTATAAATGGGAGTGCCGTTTGTATTCAAATACTTTGCACTCTCGCCATCATCAAGTGCGGGAATAACGCGCCCGCCAAATGCAATGGTACGCCCGTTCACATCGCGAATAGGAAACATCAGCCTATTGCGAAACCTGTCGTAATAGCGACCATTTTTACTTTTCATAAGTAAACCACATTCCACTCCAATATCGAGATTGAAGCCAGAACGTTTAAATATATCTGCAAGTGCCTGCCAGGCATCAGAACTAAAGCCAAGCCCAAAACGCTCCACAATTTCAGGAGCTATTTGCCGTTCCTCTATATATTTCCTGACAATCTCACTCTTTTGTAAATTTTGCTTGAAATGATGGGCTGCAATTTCATGCATTTTCATCATTTCCTGCTTATGAGACACCTGCCTGGGGGCAAAAGCATCTCCTTTTTGAAATTTTGGCAGCTCAACACCGGTTTCTTCAGCAAGAGCTTCCAAACTTTCCCGAAAATCCATACCGTTCATGCGACCGTAAAAATCGAAAATATCGCCGGCAGCCTGACAGCCAAAACAATAATACGTTCCCTCATCCGCATTTATGGAAAATGAGGGCTTTGTTTCCTGGTGAAATGGACAAGGCGCCACAAGCCTGTTGCCCATTGGCCTAAGCTCCACATAGCGGCGAGCCAAATCCACCATACTCAATTTCGCTTTAATTTCAGCAATAGCATCACGGGAAGTTCTTGCCATTTCTATTCCTTTTAGCGAAATGTTACCACTGTCATACCGTCACCGCCGTTTTCCTCTGTTGCCAAAGAAAAACTTTCAATAACGCTGTAGCCTCTCAAAACCTCATGAACAGCCTTTCGCAATGCCCCAGTGCCACGGCCGTGGATAATTTCCACAGTATCATAATTAGCCAAAAGGGCATTGTCTAAAAATTGGTGCAGCTCTGCAATAGCTAAATCAGCACGTTTTCCCCTCAAGTCAAGGGTAAAACTGGATTTATTTTGAGAAATATTTTGAGTAATGCTTGCCTTGCTGGTTTGCTTTGCAGAATTTCCAGTTATTTCAATATCATTGAATGATGCCCACATGGTGACACCACCCAAATTAATTTTTACTTTTTTGGCTTTGCTGTCAATTTCCTGCACCATGGCTTTTTTGTTCCAAGGTCTGTGCAAAACTTCAATGCCAATTTTCAAAGCATTTTCTTCAACTGGAGCAACTTCTTCTTTTTCTGCTTCATTTTTGCCAAGTTCAGTGCGGATTTGTCCAAGCTTTTTCATAGCTTCCTTGGCAGAAATTTTTTCTGCTTTCCATGCCCGCATCAGTTCTTGGGATTTTTCTCTAAATTCTTTTTGTAAAGCCTCTACTTCTTTTTCGTATCGTTCCTGCAATTGTTCACGCTTTTGCTTGGTTTTTTGCAGTTCTTTACGTAAATGTTCAAGCTCTTTTTCACGTTCCACAGCAACAGCATTGAGCTTTGCAATCACCATGTCCTGCTCTTTGGTATCCACAAGCAAATAATGAGAAGCTTTGGCTAAAATATCTTCAGAAAGCCCATGTTCGCGCGCAACATCAAGAGCTTTACTTGCGCCAACCTGATCATAGGCAAGCCTATACAAAGGCTTTTTATTATTTTCATCAAATAAAACAGAAGCAGCCCGAACACCCGTATTGGTAAGAGCATAAGTTTTCAGGGCCGGAAAGTGCGTCGCACTCACAGCATAGCAGCGTTTTTCCAAAATACCGTCAAGCACAGCCTGAGCTAATGCAGCCCCCTGGGAGGGGTCAGTGCCAGCACCAAATTCATCCAGCAAAAGTAAATGCGTGCTGTCGAGATCGTCCCAAATACCTGCTAAGTGGCGAATCTGCCCTGTAAAGGTGGAAACATGATCATCAAGACTTTGTTCATCGCCGATAAAGGCATGAATACGCTTCCAAAATAAAATACTGGAACCTTTTGCCACAGGCACAGGCAAAGCCGTCAAACTCATAAGCCCAATAAGCCCGAGGGTTTTCAAGGCAACCGTTTTCCCGCCTGAGTTGCCCCCGCTGATCACAAGCACTTTGTCCTGCTGACGGAACACCAAATCAATAGCCTGCACAAATGTCGCAGATTTTTGCTTGTTATTTTCCAAAAGCAGCAAAGGATGATAGGCATGCATGAGCGAAAGCGTATGCCCAAAAGAAACGCAATAGCCTTCAAGTCCTTGATTATTTTTATGTTTGGCAATATAGGCAGAAGCAAGCCCGCATTTTGCTTCGTTCACGTCAAGCAGGATAAGGAATTTCCAGGCATCTTTTAAAGCCTCTTCTTCCTGCAAAAATAAATCTACGAGCAAAAGAATAATTTTATTGATTTCTTCGCGTTCTTCCTGCTTGAGTTCCTGCAGGCGGTTGTTGAGTTCCACCAAAAACATGGGCTCAAAATAGAGGGTTTCGCCTGTGCGGGAATAATCATGGATAATCCCCTGCAAACGCCCCTTGAAATTGGCTTTCAAAGGCAAAACATAACGATCGCCCACAATGGTCATATAATCGTCCTGCAAATAATGGCCAATATTATATTGCTCGCAAAATTCTTTTACCTTGCGAAGACAGCTTTGATGCAGGGAGCGAAGTTCATTGCGCACCAGCAAAAGTGCAGGACTGCTTTCATCTTTAAAAGAGGCATCATCGGCAATACAGCGCATGAGAGCAGAATAAGACTTTTCCGGAAAAGAAAAATCATATTCAAGAGCAAGGAGAGGAAGTTCATTTTCAAAATTATGCACAGAAGCATAGGCGGACTTTGCGAGTTTCAAGACTTCCCGCATTGCCCAAAAATCTTCATTATCAGGATTTAAACGCTGTTCGGTAATTTTTTCTAAAAAAGGGCTGACATCTGGAAAATCATGAAGAGAAAATTCACCCTTTGTTTTCCATAATTGATATTCATCAAAAACCTGTTGAAAATGTTCAACTTCTTCCAAAGAAGAAAAAGGACACAAAGATAGAACAGCATTTTTGCCCGCTTCTGAACGACAGAATGAAGCAAGATACTGTAAAATTTTAGAAAATTCTAAAGCCTGTAAACTAAAATCATCCATGGAAATAAAAATCTTACAAGATTATCCTTTTTGCAGGCGAGCTTTGACAGCTTCACTGACAAATTTACCGTCAACTTGCCCCTTATATTGATCCATAATGGATTTAATCACTTTGCCCATAGCTTTCATGCCTTCAGCCAGGAAAGGCTCACATGCTTTTTCAATGATAGCATTAATTTCATCATTTGTTAATTGCTTAGGCAAATATTCTTGTAAAATTTCTAATTCAGCCTGTTCTTTATCAGCGAGTTCATTTCTATTTGCACTTCTGAATATTTCAATAGATTCCTGGCGCTGTTTTACCTGACGGAGCAAAACAGTCATATATTCATCATCAGAAAGAGACACAAGAGATTGCTTTAATTCAACTTGTCTGTTTTTTGCAGCTGTTTTCAAAAGACGCAAGGTTTCCAAACGAACTTTTTCTTTGTTTTTATATGCTTCCACATAATCTTTTTCGACTTTATCAGCAATACTCATAGTATTTTCCCTTTCTTACAAAATACGTATAGAATATAATGTGAGTAAACCGGAAATCAATGGTACAGACTTCCGGTTTACTTTAGCTTAATGTATCAATACCAAAAGGTATAATAATCAATTATGCCATGTTGATTTTGCGCATTTTTTTCATAAGGCGCTTACGAGCAGCAGCCTTTTTCTTTTTACGCATAACGCTTGGTTTTTCGAAATGTTGGCGTTTCTTCATTTCAGAAAGAATACCAGCTTTTTCTACTTGTTTTTTAAAGCGACGCAAAGCAAGATCGAAATTATATTCGTCTTCGTTTAAAAATACTCCTGGCACTAAAATCACCACCTTTTTGGGTATATTGTGTCAAAAAGGATTAACGTCCCTTTATTTAACATGACACATGCACTCATTAAATGAGTGAAGAAAAAGTATATATAATTATTAAAAGAAAGACAAGTTAAATTAAAATTTTTAAATTTTAATGGTTGCAGCCTTGTTCTTCTTTCTTCATATCTTTCATTGCACCGCGAAATACAAGGGATAAACCAACGCCAAGCGCAATAAGCACAGCATAAAGCACCCCAAAAAAGACAACATGAGAAGGATCCCATAACGGCAAATCCCAAGGAGCAGGGCTATGGATTGTTTCCCCCATTTGCATCCAATTCATACTATCACCTCATAATATGATATTTTTTCTTTATATCTTGTTTTTACGTTTTCGTCAAGGAAGAAAAATTTTAACATTAAATTGCCAACGCCCAATAATCACACAAAAAATTAACATTATGTTGCATAAAAATCATGCTCTTGCCCATAATTACAAAAAACTTGCGAAAAATAATTATTTTGCTAAAAAATTTGCATGAACATTCTTATTCTTTATTCCAGCGTGACGGGCAATACGCAATTTCTGGCAAAAAGCCTCAAAAGCTCCGAACATACCCTCACGTTCCAGCCTGTCTATCCGTATCCTAAAAATCTTGACTATGATATTATTTTCCTGGGCTTTTGGGTTTACCGCGGTGCGCCGGATCCAAGAATGATACGCTTAATGCAGCAAATAAAAGGAAAAAGAATTGCGCTTTTCGGCACACTTTCAGCGTATCCCCATTCCAAGCACGCACAAAAAGTTATCGCAAGAGCACACAAGTATCTGGCAGACAACACCATACTGGGCAGTTTCTTATGCTTAGGCAGACTTGAGCAAAAACGATATCAAAGAAAATTCACCAATCCCGGCAGCAAACACCCCATGGATGAAGAACGTAAAGAACGGCTTTTGGAAGGACAAAAACATCCCAATCAGGAAGACTGCAAAAATTTTCAAGCTTTTTTTGAAAAAATTATTAAGGAGCAAAACCCCAAATAATTTACGTTTCCTTGGGCGCTTCTTTGGCCGCCTTTTTTGCTTTCCCTGTTATTTTATCAAGAGAAATTTCATAAACTTTCGTTCGGTCTAAAGACGCTGTTATATCTTTCTCTGCATTGTGCATATGTTCCGGCAAATATTTTTCTGCAAGCGCAAAGAGAACAGTTTTTTTTCTTGCGCTGTCGGTCACTTCGCAGACCTTGCCAAAAACGACCACACTTTCATAATATGTCGTGAAATTCTTTGTATACACAGGCTGTGTTTTACCAATGACAGCAAGGGAACAATACGGATTTTCTGCTAAATTACTCGCTTTATGCCCTTTGTGCATGCCGCTGTGAAAATAAATTTTATCCTCAAATAACACAAAAGAAAGGGGCGTTGCATAGGGAATGGCATTGTTATCCACTGTTGCCATGACCATGTACTCAGCATTTTGCAAAATTTCTTTGCAGGCTTCTAGTGGTAACTGTCTGTCTTTTCTGTGTAATTCCGGCAAGTTTTCAAACATAAGTGCCTCTAAAAAATTATTCAATAAAATTCCAATACTTAATTTTAATCGGTTCTTCCAGATTGGAATGGGTATCAAGATTTAATACGAACAAAACCCGCATGCGTTTTCCCACAATATCATCAGGGAAATTCTGAGCTTGTCCCCACATTTTTACCTGCACTGTTGTTTTACTGCTTTCATCATATAAGGTTAAACGAATATGATTTTTTAAATATCCATATAACCAAGCTTGTTTAACCGTAAGTTCAGGAGAAAGAAAAACAGGCTCTTTATTGGAAATTCCAAAGGGCTGAAGGGAGGCAATTTCTTTTTTGAAGCGATAATCAACCGCTTCGCTGAAAGTGAGCTCTCCATCATAATAGACCACTTCTTCAAAAGCGCTGCCGCCATATTCCTTTCTTAAATACGCGCAAAAACTTTCCTGAAAGGCTTTAAAATTTTTCTCTTCAACCCGCACGCCGGCTGCCATTTGATGTCCGCCAAAACTATCCAAATATTCAGCGCAATGCGCAAGAGCCTCATGTAAGTGGATACGTTCAATACTGCGGGCAGAGGCTTTCCACATATCCCCATCTTTGCAAAAGACAAAAGCAGGCTTGTAATATTTTTCCACCAAACGAGAAGCAATAATCCCCACAATTCCTTGATTCCATTCTTCTTTTGCAACAAAAATTGCGGGCTGATCTTCCTGTTTGCCGGCTTGTTCGAGCGCCTCGATAATCATTTCCTTTTCTTCTTGCTTGCGCTCTTCATTATATTTATCAAGGGTTGTGGCAATTTCCTTTACTTCTTCAATATCCTTGGACATGAAAAGTTTGACAGCCATGGATGCTTCTGCCATGCGCCCTGCCGCATTGATTCTGGGAGCAAGGGCAAAAACAATTTGCCGTGTGGAAAGTAAATCCTTGCTGTTCATTTTAGAAATATGCTTCAAAGCCGCAAAACCGAGGCGTTTGGCATCGTTCAGCAAAAGCATGCCATTTTTGACAAGTATGCGGTTTTGCTCAATTAACGGAACCATATCTGAAAGCGTGCCAAATGCCACTAAATCAAGGACAGTGCGCATATCCATTTTCGGCTTATTGAGTGCCTTGGATAATAAGGTATTGACTTCTGCCATGAGGAAAAATGCCACGCCAACCCCGGCAAGTTCCGAACAAGGACAATCCGCCAGCTTGGGATTGCAAAGCACATGGGCCAGCGGCAATAATTCCTGGGGTAAATGGTGGTCAGAAATAATAATGGTAAAGCCTAATTCATTAGCGCGTTCAATGGCTTTAAAATCAGAAATGCCACAGTCAACAGTGAGCAGTACACTTGCCCCCTGTTCAGCATAGCTTTCAAGGGCAGCTTCATTGAGTCCATAGCCCTCGGAAATGCGCTCAGGCAAATGCCAAAGCGGTTCAAAACCATAATGCTGCAAAACCTCTAAAACAACGCAAACCCCGGTAATACCGTCAACATCATAATCGCCCCATACCACAATTTTCTTTCCGGCAAGGAGCGCATCAACCAAGCATTTTGCCCCCTTGCTCACCCCTGGCCATTTTTCCGGCTGGGCAAGGTAGCGTAAATGAGGATATAAAAAAGAGGCAATTTCTTCCTGTTTTATATTTCTTTCTTGTAAAATGGACGCAAGCCGAGGAGAAATCCCCAGTTCTTCACGCACAGACTCTGGAATTTCATAATTTGATTGTGCAGCTTGCTTTTTCCAAATTACTTTTCTCATATCATACAATTAAATAAATTTTTGCACTTCTTCAAATTGTTTTGGCGTAATGAGTGACTTATCCTTCATCCAAACAACAAATTTAGTTGCAATTTCATGTTTTGGAGAAAGTTCCAAAGCCGCGGAAAGAGCTTCAAAACAACTGTCATATTGTTTTTGCTCTAAATACACACGAGCCAGATTGATGAAAAGGTTTTCATCGGATTTATTGAGGTTAAGCGCTCTGTTATAATATTCTACAGCTTGAGCAAACATTTTTGATTTGCGCAAATTGATTCCAAATTCATTGAATAAATGCTTATGCTCTTCAGAATAGGCGCCTTCAAGATTGACCAAACGCTGAAAAATATTTTTCGCCTTTTCAGCATCACCGCGTTCCAGATAGGTAAGTCCAATGCCAAAATTCGCCCGAACATTCGCCACATCAATTTTGAGTGCGTGGTTATATTTAAATTCAGCAGAAAATGTTTCTCCATTTTTCCTTGATTCATCCGCACTATCAAGCGTATCATTCAATTCTTTCATTTTTGGATAAACAGAGCTTGCATAAAATTCCGGTTCTGGAGAATATTTTTCCAATAACACTTCTTTGGTAATGGTCTTTTTCACCCCGGTAGGAACATAATTGGCATTAATGGACTGCACAGTAATAGAACCGTCTTCATTTTCTTCTACAAACCAGAAAATTTTAGATACGGTTTTTCGGGTTGTTGTTCCTGTTCCCACTTTCTTAATTTCTTGAGAAGAAAAAACACCATAAATTTTATCTTGTTTAAACTGTCCCATGGCAAGTATCCTATTTATTCAATTCTCTCATTGTTTCAGTGAGTTCTGTATTGATAGCTATTGCAGTACTTCTTGGATCTTCTGCTTTGGTAATGGGGCGACCCACAACCAGAAAATCAGAACCGGCCAGCACTGCTTTGCGCGGGGTCATAATACGGCGCTGGTCGTCACTTGTGGTATTATCATTCAAACGAATACCAGGCGTCAAACAAAGAAGTTTTGGAGCAATCTTTTTGATTTTTTCCACTTCATGCCCGGAACAGACAATGCCGTGTACGCCCCATTCAGACGCGCCCTTTGCCAGCATTTCCACAAGGTCTGACAATTTTCCCGTATAGCCAATGAGTTCGCCCTCATCAAAACTTGTGAGCACAGAAACTCCAAAAATTTTCATATCTTCATTGTGCCTGCGGCTCACGCTGACCGCTTCTTCACACATGCGTTTTCCGCCGGATAAATGAATAGTCAGTAAATCAGCACCAGCCTTGTATGCTGACTCACTCGCGCCTTTTACAGTATTGGGAATATCATATAATTTTAAATCAAGAAAAACTTTAAAGCCCATAGCCTTAAATTTCTGTACAATTTGCGGGCCTTCGGCAATAAAAAGTTCAAGCCCCACTTTCACCCAAGGCACAACACCTTGAATTTTCTCAGCAAGTTTATAGGCATCACTTGCATTATTAAAATCCAATGCAACAATAAGTTCAGCCATAGTCTCCCCTATTTTCCAAGAACAGATTTTAATATTTGCGTACAAAGCCTTGGCTCAAGCGTACAGGAAAGATAAAACGCACGAAGTTCATCATAGGCTTTATCTAAATCATCATTGACAATCCAGGCATCAAACCAATGGGATTGTTCAATTTCACCTGTAGCATTTTTGAGACGCCGTTCAATAACTTCCATACTGTCTGTGCCGCGATTGACAAGACGTTCTTTCAAAATTTCAAGAGAAGGAGGAAAAATAAAGACAAATTTTGCTCCGGGCAAAGAAAGGGATAATTGCTTGGCCCCCTGGATATCGATATCAAATAAAATATCTTTTCCTTGTGCTAACTGCTCTGTAACTGGTTTTAAAGGCGTTCCGTAATAATTGCCATGCACAACAGCCCATTCTGCAAATTCATTATTTTGAATTTTTTGTTCAAAGGCTTCTTTTGTCAAAAAATGATAGTGCACACCATCAATTTCCCCTTCACGAGGAGCTCTTGTGGTGCAGGAAATAGAAAATGCCAAAGGAAATTCAGCACAAAGTTTTTTAACCAATGTGCTTTTCCCTGCTCCGGACGGAGCACATAAAATAAGTGGAAAACCTTGTCTTGCAGCCATTTTTTCTTCCTTATCTTTTTAATAGTATCAAACTCATCATAGTTTACACAAGTTTTTTACCAAAAGCAAATTTAAATAATTTAGCCTAACAGCATGTTTTATCAAAGGAAATTGCTACTCAAAAAAAGTTTCCCCTGAATTTGCCTGTTTGGTGGCAAAAAGACGCTTGCTCATGGTTTCTGCCGCAACGGAAGACAAAAGCACGTGATTGGAATCAAGAACAATAATTGCACGGGTCTTTTTCCCCTGCGTTGCATCAATAAGCCTGCTGTCGTTTTTGGCGTCTTCTCTCAGCCGGCGCATGGGTGAAGAAGCTGGATTTAATATGGCAACCACCCGGGACGCAATCACAAAATTACCATTCCCAATACTAATAAGGGTTTCTTTTTGCATGGCTCATCCTATTCTAAATTTTGCACTTGCTCACGGCATTTTTCAAGTTCATTTTTATAATCAACCACAATCACAGAGACCACAGAATCCTGCACTTTATTCCCACAGGTATTAATTTCCCGAAAACTTTCCTGCAAGGTAAAATCCAGTTTTCTGCCTGCATCTTCGGCATTTTCCATAAGCTCAAAAAGGCGTTTGATATGGGCATCTAAGCGCGTGCATTCTTCACTGACATCGAGTTTATCTGCAATGAGCACAATTTCCTGCAAAAATCTGTTTTCATCAAAGATGGCTTCCATGCGCTGCAAAACTTCCTGCACCCGTTCCCGCACGGATTGAAAACGGCTTTCCTTGACTTCCGGCGCTTTGGTATTGATTTGGTTCAGCCATTCCCGCATTTTGGCAAAACGTGCTGTAAGGTCTGCTTTCAGGCTTTTTGCTTCTTCTTCACGGGAAGCATTCCAATCTTTAAGGGCCTGCATAAGGCTTTCTTCTGCAAAATGTAGAAGTTCTTCATCAGCCTCTTCTTCACTGCCAATCCAAAGAGCAGGAATTTTTAATAAACTGTTATAATCAGCCTGATAGCTTTCGCCCCGTTCCTTGGCAAGTTTTTCAAGTTCTCCCAGCATGGCATGCGCCTGCGTATAATCAAAGGAAACAAGTCCTTTTTGATTAACTTCCTGCAAAGTCAGGGAAATTTCCACGCGCCCCCGGGCAGCATACTGACGCACAATTTTTTCAAAACGGCTTTCAAAAGGACGCAAAAGCGCCGGCAATTTCCATTTTATATCTAAAAAACGTCCGTTCACACTGCGAATTTCCCAGATCAAAGAGTACAAATCATTATTTTGCACGGAGCGGCCAAAGCCTGTCATACTGCGAAGAATTTTCATACCATATCCTTATATTTGTTCTACAAAAAGCATATTGTTTTCCATGTGATGCGGTTTCACGGCTAAAAGTTCATGGGTTTTGGGGGCATTTTCCAAATGGCACGCCACATAAAACTCATTCCAGCCCTCGTTTGTTCCCATATCCAAACTTAAATGCATGTGCTCTTTTTGGAGCATTGTCTGCAAAAACTGTTGTTTTTTCTTTTCAATCCTTGCCCGAACCTTTTGCGCATGTTCCTGTTTTACATGTTTTTCCAACTGGTTGGGAATTTTTTCTGCCTTGGTTCCTTTGCGCACAGAATAGGGGAAAACATGGGCATAGGTAAAGGGCAAAGCATCCACTAAAGCAAGGGTTTCATCCACTTCCTGCTCTGTTTCACCGGGAAAGCCCATTAAGAAATCAGCCCCAAGCCCGAAGGTCTGCCAAAAGCTTCTGATTTTATTGATTTGTTCAGCCATATACTCAGGCGTATAATGGTCACGTCCCATGCGCTGCAAAACTGTGGCAGAACCACTTTGCAGGGATAAATGCAAATGCGGACACAGTAAAGAACATTGCTCCAAAGTTTCCAGTCCCTCATCATTGAGCTGTGCTGGTTCTAAAGAACTTATCCGAAGTCTTGCCCGTCCTTTCCATTCAGATCCAAATTCCTTTTCAACTGAACGCAAAAATCCCCAAAAATTCAAATTATCCGTATAATATTGCCGCAAATTGATTCCGGAAATCATAATTTCCCGAAAACCTGCTTCAAATAAATGCCTAAGCTCTGCCAAACTCTCTTTTAGGGAACGAGAACGCGCTTTTCCCCGCATATAAGGAATAATGCAGTAGGAGCAAAAATGCGAACAGCCGTCTTGAATTTTGAGCACAGGACGGGAACGGGCAAAATCTTTAATGGCAAAATCAGGATATTCTGTATTTTTTTCCATTAATTCCTGTGGCAATTCAAAAGGATGATAATGCAGCAAATTCCATTTTGCTGTCTGGCGAACAAGTGCCAGCACATTTTCAAAACAAAAATCTTTAGGTTCGGCACTGGCTGAGCAGCCTGTGACAATCACCTTTGTCTGCGGCATTTCCCGCAAAATTTTCCGTACCATTTGCCGTGCATCAGCCACAGCCTGTGCGGTCACAGCACAGCCGGCAAGGAGGATTAAATCCGGAACTTCTCCTTTTTCAAGAGCTTCTTTTGCCCCAAGGCTCTGCCAATATTCGCGTATTGCCTGAGATTCATATTGGTTTACTTTGCAGCCATAGGTCAGGATTTGAAAACTAAAGCTCATTCTCTCTTCCTACAATGGTCAAAGACTGCACGCGTGACATCAGGCTGCTGCTGTAGCCTCTTAATTCTTTTCCAGGGTAAAGGGTTGTAATCACTGTCTTTCCAACAACAAAACGCTCTGTTTCATGAATGCGTATTCCCCACATATTATGGAGCATAACAGCCTGACCATTAAATTGCCCTATATACAAGCCAATATGCCCCGGTAAATAGAGTAAAGTCTGAAAAGGCACTGCCTGACTGCGGATACGGTCTTCTTTGTCTTTTTCAGACAAATCAGTAAGCATAATCCTTTGTCCTGCCTTTGCCTGCTGGGAAGAATTTCGCGGCAGCCAAATGCCAAAAGGAGTAAACAAATCCTGCAAAGTGGATGAGCAGTCACGATCATTATACATACCGCCCCAGCCATAGACATTGCCCATAAGCTGTTCAGATAAAGCCGCAACTTTATCCGCTGTCAAAAATAATGGCATTTTAGCGGCATTTTTCTTTTCAACAGAACAATACTCAAGATACGCTTCGCCATAAAGCCCCTGCAAAGGCACGGCAAGAACATAGCCCTGCACACTTTCTGAAATAAGAGGAAAAACAGAACCTAAATTCACTGCTTCGCGAAAATTTCCGTTTTTGACAAGGACATTATCTTTTGTGACAGCAACATAGCCACTGGCTTTTACCCATATATCTTCAATTTCAGGCGTGGTAAAAGCAATATGTTCTCTGTGCACCCAGCCGCTGGCACTCGCTGCTTCCACATAATACCAGGCGTTATCATAGGAAACATGAAAAACCTTGACTGCTGCCCCAACGCGAAGTGTGGAATTTTGAAACATATCAAATGGATATGCCTGCCCTGAACGTTTTGGATTAATAAAATAGGGTTTATCCGTTGGCGCTAAACGCAATTTTGTATCACTGACCACAAGTCCGTTTCTTGCCATGGAAGGAAATGTTTCATACTGAGCATTACGAGCCAAGGCTTGATAATTCTTTTCTGACCAGCGCTGCAAATTTTCTGCATAACCGCGTTTTTCATAGGGTACTTGCACATAGGAACGAAAATAGGCAAGATTTCCTTTAAAGGGCTTTGTCTGCTTCCAAATATTGGTAAAATTCTTTTTGAATTTTTCATATTGTTTTTGTTGTTCTTCTTGATTCAACAAAACTTGATCTTTAGACGGCAATTTATCAGCAAAAAACATAGGAGATTGCTTGATTTTTGCTTCATCAGCAATCCTTGTCACAGAGTCGACAGAAATACCTTTCTGTCCGCAGGCAGTAAGGAGCAAAACACAAAGAAAGACAAGACCAAATTGTACTACAGCGTTCTTTTTCACTTTTATTCCCTCCAATCATCACCATAGTATTGCGTATCTTCATCAAGCGGCTGCAAAAAATCCATTTCATCAAAAGTATCCGGCATATCAGAAAAATCCGGCATATCGGATATATCTGGCTCATGAACAAGATTTTTCTCTTGCTTTTTATCCATTGCAAAAGGAAGCATATCTTCCCGCAAGGCATGTTCATCAAGAGCCAGGCGCTTTGCCAGCCACGTATAACGCTTGCGTATTTTATTATTTTTTACGCCCATGGCAAGAGCTTTCATTTGTCCCACCAGAACAACCATTTTCTTGCCTCGTGTTACAGCCGTATAAATCAAATTTCTTTCCAGCATCACAAAATGCTGCATTAAAAGCGGAACAATTACCACAGGATATTCAGCCCCCTGTGATTTATGAATAGTGATGGCATAGGCTGGCACAATTTCGTCTAGCTCTTCAAAATCATAAATAATATTGCGTTCATCAAAACGTATGGTCAGTTCCCGCTCTTCCGCATTAATAATAATGATATAGCCCATATCACCATTAAATACGTCTTTATCATAATTATTACGAATTTGCATAACCTTATCATTTAATTTGAAAATTTTATCACCACGCACTATTTGCCGGGGACTAGGATTCAGAGCCTGCTGTAATTCTTTATTTAAATTGAGTGTGCCTGTACTGCCCTTGGTCATGGGACAAAGCACCTGAATTTCTTCAGGCGCAAAGCCAAAGCGTTTTGGAATGCGGTTTTTCACAAGATCAACAATAAGTTCAGCACATTCTTCGCCATTTTCCTGCTTGAATAAATAGAAATCCGTTTTCAGCCCGGAACGAAAATAGGGCAGTTCCCCTTTGTTAATTAAGTGCGCATTACAAATAATATCACTTTCAGCAGCCTGTCTAAACACCTCAATTAATTCCACAACAGGTACAGTGCCGGAAGCAATGATATCCCGCAGCACATTGCCCGGGCCCACAGACGGAAGCTGATTGACATCACCCACGAAAATAAGCGTTGCCCCCATGGGAGCTGCTTTGATTAAATGATACATGAGCATGGTGTCCATCATGGACGCTTCATCAACCACCAGCAAAGCACAGGCAAGGGGATTATTTTCGTTCCTGCCAAAGCCCTCTTCCTTGGGGCTGAATTCCAGCAGTCTGTGAATGGTTTTTGCTTCAACGCCGCTTGTTTCTGTCATGCGCTTTGCAGCCCGCCCCGTGGGTGCAGCCAATAAAACTTTTGCGCCAATAGACTGAAATACTTTGATAATGGCATTTAATATCGTGGTTTTTCCTGTTCCGGGGCCGCCTGTCAGTACCATGATTTTTGATTTTGTGGCTGTATGCACGGCTTCAAGCTGCTCTTCCGCCAGCTCAATTTTCATTTTGGAGAGCACAGTATTTATCGTTGCTTCCACATTTTTAAAGCATGCAGTACGCGGAGAATTGAGTAAGCGTTTCAAATAAAAGGCAATTTTTGATTCATAAAAATAATGCCGATATAAATAAACACCTCTGTGATCGTCCAGTTCATCAATAACAATGCGTTCTTCTTTTTGCAAATTTGTCAGCGCTTCTGCCACCAGCCCGCTGTCAATATTTAAATCCCCGGAAGTCTTTTCAATGAGCTTATCTTCGGGATAATAAATATGCCCTTCACTGCTAAGCTCCATTAACATATATAAGAGCCCGGCTTCAGCGCGCAGTAAACAGTTGCTGTCAAAACCAAGCTTCATGGCCAGCATGTCCGCCGTATGAAAACCAATTCCAAAAACATCCATTGCCAGACGATAAGGATTTTCTTTGACAATTTCTATGGCATGCCGCTCATAATGCTTATAAATTCGGAAGGCAAAAGACGCCCCAATGCCATGCTCCTGCAAGAAAATCATCAGCTCACGCACGCCCTGATGTTCTGCCCAGGAAAGTTTGACCGCCGTGAGCCGTTTTTGCCCAAAGCGAGGAATTTCCAACATTCTGTCCGGATCATGATCCAAAATATTAAAGGTATCACTGCCAAAATGGCTGACAATTTTTTCTGCCCATTTCTTGCCAATGCCGCGGATACAGCCAGAAGCCAGAAAGGCTCGTATGCCCTCAACAGAAGACGGACGCTCTTCAATATAGCTCTCCATTTGCAGCTGCTTCCCAAATTTTGGGTGCACAGTATAGCGTCCCCTGACTTTTATCTGCGTGCCCGCCTGCGGGCTTTGCATAGTGCCGACCAGGGTTTCCAAATCAAGCTTGTTTTCCGGGCGCAGGCGAAAAATCGTATAGCCGTTTTCTTCATTATGAAAAACTATACGTTCAATACTGCCCCTGATTTCCACAGTATTATCAGTGGAAAGTGTACCTTGAATTTGTCTTGCCATGGTTAAAAATCATTTCCCTTATTCATGCGTTTTTGCAATAAAAACATATCCATAAGCGTGATGGAGACCATAGCTTTCAAAACGGGCACAATACGGGGAATAGCGCAAATATCATGGCGTCCGCCAATGGATAACGTCACATTCTCCCCTTCTCTGGAAACTGTTTTCTGTTCCTTCGCCACAGAAGGAATGGGCTTGACATAGGCTTTCAAAAGAATGGGCTGTCCATTGGAAATACCGCCTTCAATGCCACCGGCATTATTGGAAGTATAACACAATTTGCCGTTTTCATAATACATAGCATCATTATTTTGTGAGCCGCGGCTTGTGGCTGCTTTCGTTCCAGCGCCAATTTCAACCGCTTTGACTGCCCCCACACTCATAAGGGCATAGCTCAGGCAGGCGTCGAGTTTTTGAAAAACAGGCTCCCCAAGTCCGGCAGGAACGCCATGGGCTTCAATGCTGACAATGCCTCCAAGTGTATCCAAATTATTGCGGACTTCTTCAATTCTTTCCTGCCAATGGGGAATAACCTCTTCATTAGGGGCAAAAAACAGACGTTTTTCACAAGCATCTAAAGAAAATGCCCCAAAATTATTTGCATAAATACCGTCAATAGCTTCTGTATAAGCCACAACATTAATGCCATGTTCTTTCAAATAAAGCTGAGCGACTGCACCGCCCACAACACGGGCAATGGTTTCCCGTGCAGAAGAACGTCCTCCGCCCCGAGGATCGCGAAAACCATATTTTTCATCATAAGCTCTATCCGCGTGCCCCGGTCTGTAGGTATAAGCAAGCTTTACATAATCCCCTGATTTTTGATTGGAATTTTCCACGAAAAAGGCCAGAGGCGTGCCTGTGGTTTTGCCTTCATAGACGCCTGATAAAAATTTGACGCGATCAGCCTCTTTTCTGGTTGTTCCGGCAAGTCCGGCATGGGCACTGCCCGGTTTACGCTTATCAAGTTCTGCCTGAATAAATTCCTCATCAAGCACCAAACCGGCAGGACAGCCGTCAATCACGCCGCCAATGCCAGCTCCATGGGATTCGCCAAAAGAAGTCAGCCGAAAAATTGAACCAAAGGTATTAAACATATGCTCTCACACTTTCCCATTCATATCATTATATTGAGTATTTTCTGTTCTGATATTCTTCAAGAATAATTTGCACTTCTTCATTGATATCAGCATATTGCGTCAACTGATAAGCACAGGTATCAAGATACAATGCCCGCCTTGCCTTCGATACTTCCCGCATTTCTTCTGCAAGGCTTTTCGTTGTAAAAGCAGGGCGCTGCGCTGTATTTGCATCTTTTTCAAGCCTCTTTACAAGCACATTCACAGGTACATCAAGAAAAACCGTAAAAACAGTCTGCTTTAAAAATTGTCTGTTTGTTTCCCGTAAAATAACGCCGCCGCCGCAGGAAATAATAGTTTTCTCTTTGGGCATTTGCAAAAGTATTTGCTCTTCCTTATCCCGAAAAGCCTCCCAGCCATTTTGCGCAACAAATTCTGCAATACTTTGCTTTTCCTGCTTAAAGAAAATTTCATCCGTATCAGCAAAAGCAAAATCCAGTTTTTCAGCCAGAAGTTTTCCAAGGGAAGTTTTTCCGCTTCCCCTAAGACCAATCAGAGCAATACTTTTTAACGCATTCATAACCAATAATCACATTTTATTTTCAAAAAATAGTACTAAAAAGATGCGCCTATAGCAAGTTTTCACTTTACAAAAATTTAAAATAAAATTCTGCCTATTAACAAAAAAGGAGCACATAAATGCTCCTTTCATGCTTTCTGAATTATTGAAAATTATTTACTTTCTGCATAACGTGAAGTGATTACGCGTCTGCCGTACATCAAACGGCTTGCCCACCATGAACCCTTATCAAGACTTTCCAGCTTTACGCGGCTCTTCGAATTGGGGGCATGAATAAAGGAATTCTTGCCGGCATAAAGTCCGGTATGCAAACCATTAGGGGAATTACGGGTCTTGAAAACCACAATATCGCCGGGACGCAAATTTTGTTTGCTGATCTTTTGTCCCACATTTGCCTGAGAACGTGTCACTCTGGGAACTGTAATTCCATGCTGTTTATACGCCCAGTACACAAGCCCGGAACAGTCAAAGCCCGTGCGGGGAGATTCTCCGCCCAGTCTGTATTTTTGTCCAATTTGGGTTGCAGCAGTGCGCACAACCTGATTGCCTTTAGTAAAATCACTTCCTGATGAATATCCTGATGAATATATGGTATTATCCTGACGGCCAACTGAAAAATTCAGATTAGGCAAACATCCCGCCATTCCCATGGCAAGACATAACCCCAGTATGAGCAGGATATTTTTAAACATTTTTTGCATACAATTACCTTTTTTTATCTCGCAAAGTGTACACCATTTTTAAATTAATGCAAGTTTTTTCAATAATTCCAAATTGATACATTTTATGCATTTTTTAGAAATATAAATCTTTGCGTTTTTTGTTCTTTATTACATCTTTTATCGTATAAAACGGGAAAATAATTAGGCAGCAAAAAAATTTAAACTCCCAGCTTGACAATCATTTTTTTTCGTGCCTAGTGTAACTTAATATTAATTAATAGGGGTATTATAAAAAACATGTTGTCAAACACTGCAAACCCATCTTTTTTACTGTATATAGGTATACTTATTACCTTAGGTGGCTTGGTGCTTACTACACGTTTATCCAAATTATCTCTGGCATTTATCGGTTTATGTCTTGCGGATATTGGATATGCATGCATTGGATTTTCCATACCCAATGATTCTGCTTATGTAGGCAGCATTGCGCTTGTTAGTTTCAACCTTATTACCCGGCTTCTTGGTTTCATTGCCCTGTACAGAATTATACAGGTTGCAAACGCAAAAGGCCTTGGTATTGCTGGAATAGCAAAAGAAATTCCGTATACGTGCGTTCTTTTTGCCATTTCCCTTTTCACGGCAATTGAAATTACACCCTTCTTTAGCCTTGATGCCAAGCATCACATACTCTACGGGGCAATTTTGTTAGGCGATCCGGCACATATCACAAGTTATGGAATAGCTGCAATTATTTCAATCATTAACATAGCAAAACTCATAGCAACACTCTTTATTGCCCACATGCTTTTTGAAGGCAATAAATATAGCTATACAGTAATGCATGCATTAGATGATTTCAAATCCAGTTCAGTGCTTCAACATGCCCTCTTTGCAGCGCTGATTATTTTTGGATTAGCCCCCCACGAATTTCTCCATTATATTATTACCAATTACAGTGCTCAGCCTCTCACTCTCTATGCAAAATTCCCTGATTTTGCTTTGACTTGGCATATTGAAACAATAATTTTGTATGCCGGTGCTGCAATTGTTTTCCTCGCAGGCCTTGTTTTACCTCAAGCCCGCAAAGCTCTTGCACTGATCTTTGCACTCCTCGCCTTTGGATTTACGGTTTTTGACAACAATCTTATAGAGCTTTCTTATTTCTTTGCTGTACTTTCCAGCTTCATGGCTGTGATTGTAACCCTGTATTCATTTGGCTACATCAAACACAATGAAAACAGTTACTACGGACTGCTTCTTTTGATGTTTGCTTCCATTTTGGGACTGGTGACAAGCGAAAATTCCGGTTCATTCTTCACCTTCTGGGAAATTATGACCATCAGCTCCTATGTGCTTGTAGCCTTTGATGATACACCAAAAGCCCACTATGCAGCGAAAAAATATTTCCTCATGTCCGGCATTGGTGCACTCATCATGCTTCCGGCTCTGCTCATGCTCCAGCTTTATCAAGTGCATGAACTTTCCACCATGCTCATTTCCGGTGAATCAATCAACGCCTTTATTTATCTGTGCCTGATTGGTCTTTTCTGCGGACTTGGTGTTAAGGCTGGTATTTTCCCATTCCATTCCTGGCTTCCTGATGCACACCCCGCTGCACCTGCTGCCATTTCAGCTCCTCTTTCCGGTATTCTTACCAAAACAGGGCTATATGGAATGCTCCTTTTCTTCTCCACCCTGTTAGGTTTTGGATTTTTACAAAAATCCTTTGTCTGCCCATTCTTCAATCTCCCCTCCATTGGTGTTCTGCTCATTCTTTTAGGCATAGTCACCATGTTCTATGGGGAAATTATGGCTTTCAAAGCCGAAGAAATGAAACGCCTCTTTGCCTATTCCACCATTGGTCAAATTGGTGAAATCTGCATGACCTTCGGCGTGTTCTCCTATCTTGCCACAACAGGCGTTTTACTTCACATTTTCAACCATGCAATTATGAAGGATTTAATCTTCCTTTGCACCGGTGTTTTCCTTATTCGTTCCGGATTTACCAAAATTCAGGATTTGAAGGGACTTGGCAAGGTAATGCCTTTCACCGCAACCTGCATGGTTATTGGTTTGCTTTCCATTTTAGGTTTGCCTCCATTTGCAGGCTTCAACAGCAAATTCATTATGCTGTTCGGCCTTGCTGAATACAGCCCGTATCTGGCAGCCCTCATGCTTCTTGCAAGCTTTATCGGCGTTGTTTACTACACAAGAGTTATTCGTATTCTTGTTTTTGAAAAATATGAAGGCCCGCAAGTTGAAGATGCAACCCTTCCCATGAAAATAGCCATGGGATTACTTGCTCTTGGCTGCGTAGTTTTCGGTCTTTACCCACAGCTTGTTCTGGATAACCTTATTGCTCCAATTACCAATCTTATTGCAGCAAAAGGAGGCTTCAACCTTTCAGAACAAGACCTCAATATTGTTGCCCTGACCACAGTAACATGGAAAAGCCCTGCAATCATTATTCTGCTTGGTGCCATTCTTCCTGTTATTGTCCGCAAGAGCCCACTGCAAAGCGGTATCGCCAGCGTTATTGTTATGAGCGTTGCAAGCATTGCCGTTGTTGCAACCATGGGACAATACGATACCTTGTCCTTTATCTTTGCTCTTGGCATTACCGTTATCGGTGCAACCACAGCCTGCTACTCCATTGGCTACATGGAACATTACAATACCCAATGGCGTTATTATGCATCCTTCCTGTGCATGTGCGGCGGCCTGGTTGGTGTTGCAACAGCTTCTAACTTATTCAGTTTCTTCTTCTTCTGGGAAATCATGAGTTCATGGACATTGTACTTTGTGATTATCCACGATGAAACAAAAGCTTCTCTCTGGGAAGGCTTCAAATACTTCCTTTTCAACGTTATTGGCGCAGGTTTCCTCTTCCTTGGCGTGATTTTAGCAATTCATTGGCTTGGAACAGGCGAATTTGCAGGCATGAAGGAACATTTTGCAAACCTTGATGCTGTAAAGGTAACAACACTCTTTGTACTGCTGACCATTGGCTTCCTGATGAAGGCTGCACAGCTTCCATTCAGAATTGATATCCAAATGCACCCTGCTACAGCACCAACTCCTGTATCCGGCTACATTTCAGCTGTACTTTTGAAGAGTGCTTTATTTGGACTTGCAAAGCTCTTCCTCGTTTTAGGCGGAGTAAATCTTTTTGCACAATATATCAATCTTAACTATATCAGCGATATTGCTCTTTACATTGGTGCAATCACCATTGTTATGGCTGCTTCCTTTGCGGTATTCCAAAGCAATATCAAGCTCGTGCTTATCTACTCAACCGTCAGCCAGTTAGGCTACATGGTTGTGGGTATTGCCCTTGGAACCTCCCTTGGCGTTGCCGGCGGTCTTTTGCACCTTGTCAACCACCTCTTCTTCAAGGATTTATTATTCCTTGTAGCTGGTGTTATTATTGCTCAAACCCATATTCTTAATATGAACCAAATGGGCGGACTTGGTCTCAAAATGCCAAAAACGCTTGCTCTCTTTGCAATCGGTGCGGTCTGCGTTATCGGCCTGCCGCCAAGCAGCGGCTTTACCTCAAAGTGGATACTTTACCACGCCCTCATGGATCAAGGTTATGTTCTTCCTGCTATTCTTTCCTTGGTAGGCAGTGTCCTTACCCTTGCATACATGACTAAGTTCTTACACAGTGTCTTCCTTGGACAAGTAAAACCAAGCATGGAACCTGTACATGAAGCGCCAAAGACAATGCTTATTCCAATGGCGCTCGTTGCATTAGGCTGTATCATTACCAGTGTGTTCCCGGGCGTTGTTTTGCTTGCTATCAATAAAATCCTGGTCAGCGTAAATCTCGAAGCTTTAGATGTTGCTCCTTGGGGTATCAACTCCGGCAAGGGTGCTTGGAACGCAACACTTACCGCAATCTTGTTCTTTGTTGTCTGGTACGTTGGACAGCGTGTTCTTCGCAAGTTCAGCAAGCAGGAACGCAGAACGGCTATTTACACTTGCGGTCTTCCTGTTGAAAACTTTGGCTCTGCAACCGCCCAGGATATTTACAGTACTCAACTCTTGTTCAATACAACAAGTAATGAAAATAAATAAGGACGAAGACCATGCAAGATACTTATACATACTTAGCTTTCCTTGGAATTGCATTATTCAATCTCCTTATTTTCCCTGGAGGCTTGTTCGCTCTTAGTTTAGGCGTTCTGTTCAAAGGTCTGGACAGAAAAATTGAAGCCCGTCTGCAGCGCCGTGTTGGCCCGCCTATTATCCAACCTGTTATTGATATCGTAAAACTCTCAGGCAAAGAAGCAATGGTTCCTGAAACTGCACAGCGCCCCTTGTTCCAATCAGCTCCGCTCCTTGGCTTTATCGGTATGGCTGTTTGTGCTGCCTTGCTCCCAATCCCCGGCGTTTCCCACGGCTTGCCCTACATGGGTGATATGCTTGTGTACTTCTACTTGATTCAGCTTCCAGCTGTTGCTCTGATGATAGCCGGTTCTTCTTCAAGTTCACCTTTTGGTACACTTGGCTTCTCCCGTGAAATGACTTTGATGTTTGCCTATGAAATCCCCTTGCTCATGGTGATTTTAGCAGTTGCCATGAAGGTTGGCGGCGATCATTTTGCTGAATTTTCTTTAATGAATATCATCAGCTATCAGGAAGAAAACGGACAATTCATTACCAACTGGGTAATGATTCCGGCTTTCCTTGCATACCTTTGCTTCCTGCCCGGAACCATGGGCGTGCCGCCTTTCGATATTCCAGAAGCTGAAACAGAAATTGTCGAAGGCCCGCTTCTTGAATATTCCGGTGCAAGCCTTGCTCTTTTCCACCTCACCAGTGCGCTCAAGAGCATTGTGGTGCTTGGTTTTGGTGTCGTTATTTTCTTCCCAATGACCTTAGGTGATAATATTCTTGTCAATATTATATGGTTTGCCTTCAAGTGCTTTGTTCTCATGCTCATTTCCTGTACTTTTGTTAAGTCTGCAACAGGCCGTTTCAGAATTGAGCAGGCATTTGGTTTTTACCTCAAGATACCGGCACTTTTAGCTGCAATCAGCCTTATTTTGGTATGGCTTGAATATTAGGAGTTTTCATATGAATTTTTTAAATAGTTTAGCAACGAAATCCCCTTGGCTTTTCAGAATCAATGCAGGCTCCTGCAATGGCTGTGACGTGGAACTCGCTACAACAGCATTTATTCCCCGCTTTGACGTTGAACGCCTTGGCTGCAGATATTGCGGCAGTCCCCGCCATGCTGATATTGTGCTGATTACCGGCCCTTTGAACGTAAGAATTAAAGATCAGGTGCTGAAAGTCTGGAATGAAATTCCAGAACCAAAAGTGACTGTTGCTGTAGGCATTTGCCCCATTTCCGGAGGACTTTTCAAACAGGGACACAGTGTTTGCGGCCCTCTTGATAAATATTTGCCTATTGATGTGAATATTCCCGGCTGTCCTCCTCGCCCACAGGCAATTATGGAAGGTATTTTAATTGCGAAAGAAATTTGGTTAAAACGTATTGAAGAAGCTGAACAAAAAGGTGTCCGCCGTGTTGAGCTTCCTAAGTAGTTCCAAAGGAAAAGCCTTAACCATGTTCAGAAATTTTCTTTCCAAAACTTTTGTGCAATGGATTGACACATTGAAAACAATGAATACTTCTCATAATCAATGCCGCCGTTGTGGAACTTGTAAACATCTTTGCAGCTATATGAAGAAGGCTGCTCAAGGAGATCGTAATGTTTAAATTTCTTAAAATATTAGTAAGAAATATACTGCAAGGCCCTGCAACAGAAGCGTTCCCTTTAAAACCTGCACCAACTCCTGAAAAAATGCGTGGTCGTGTGACCATTAATCCGGATTTATGCGTTGGCTGCGGAATTTGTAGACACGTCTGTTCTGCGGGTGCAATTAATATTACCCCAAGTGATGATAAAAAAGGCTATCACTATACATTATGGTACGATTCTTGTTGTCTTTGCGGCAACTGTCGCTATTACTGCCCAACAAACGCCGTTACCATGACAAACAACTGGCATAACTCCCACAAGCAGGAAGATAAATATAAAATGGCCGAACACCATTTTATTCCTTATATTGCCTGTGAAGGCTGCGGTGCGCCTATCCGTGTTCTTCCTCCACACGTTGCAGCAAAAATTTATGCCCACAGTCCTGTTGATGTAGATAAAATTATCAGACTTTGCCCAAGCTGCCGCCAAATAGCCACAGCTGAACGCCAAGGAGAACTCCATGAATCAAAACCAGAATAATACCCAAGAGTTGGTAGAACTCATCAAAGATACATTTGAAAAAACTGATTTTCCCAAGCTTACATGGACAACAAACAAATATAACAACATGTACGCATGGCTTAGACTGGAAAACGTTTCTGACCTCACCAAAGCAGCAGAAGTTTTGCAGGGTCTTCATGCGCGTTTATGCACAGTCAGTGCCTACACGGAAGACCGTTCCATTGAAGCAAAACGCCGTGCCATTGCATATCATTTTGCAATCAAAAGTGTACTTCTTTGCGTGACTATCCAAATTTATGATAAAGAAACCTTGGAACCACTCGAAGTTCCTTCCATTACGCCTTATTTCAGAAATGCAGACTGGAATGAACGCGAATTTATGGAAATGTATAATATAAAAATCATCAATCACCCTAATCCAAAACGCTTATTCCTGGATGAAAGTTTGGATGCAGGTATTATGACACAGCTTATTCCATTTTCTTCTATGGTTCATGGTACTGGCAGCAAAGACCTTTGGGAACAAGTTATGCTTGAAAAAATCGGACATGTTCCGGCAAGTTTCCAAGAACAATGCAAAGAACCCAGCTTTACCAAAGTAGAAGAAACTGCAAAAGAAGCTCCAAAGCCTCAAACAGAAGAAAAGGAATAATTATGGAAACAAAACAACCACTTGAACAAAAATCTTTTTCTCTTCCTTTAGGCCCTATCCACGTTGCTCTTGAAGAGCCCATGTATTTTAAGCTCGACCTTGAAGGCGAAAAAGTTAAACATGTTGATATTACCTCAGGCCACGTGCACCGCGGCATGGAATCTATTGCCACCAAAAGAAACTTCTTCCAAAACGTTGTCCTTACAGAACGTGTTTGCTCTCTTTGCTCCAACAGCCACCCATTGACCTATTGCATGGTTATTGAAAATCTGGCTGGCATTGAAGTTTCCAAACGAGCTCAGGCTCTGCGTATTATGGCAGAAGAAATCAAACGTGTTGCCTCCCACCTCTTTAACGTGGCTATTTTAACCCACGTTGTCGGCTATAAATCCCTGTTCATGCACATGATGGAAGTACGTGAAATCATGCAGGACGTAAAGGAAACCATTTACGGCAACCGTATGAATATTTCTGCAAACTGCATTGGCGGCGTAAAATATTCTATCAATCTTGAACTTCTTGATTTTATTGAAAAAAGCATAGCCCGTACCGAAAAGCATATCAAAGAAATTATTGATATTTTCAGAACAGATAAAATGCTGCTGAGACGTACCACCAATGTGGGCTATATCAGCGCTGAAGATGTTATTAAATATGGTTTGGTTGGCCCTGTTGCCCGCGGCAGCAATGTGAATATTGATACCAGACGTGATGCACCCTATCTTATTTATGATGAACTGGATTTTGATGTGATCACGGAAACAGGCTGTGATGTTCACTCAAGAGCAATGGTTCGTTTAAGAGAAACTCTTGAATCCATTAAAATCATCAAGCAGCTCATCCGCAATATGCCGGAAGAAGGGGAACTGCATGTTCTGCTTCCTCATATTCCAGCAGGTGAAGCAATGGCGCGTTCTGAAGCTCCGCGCGGTGAACTTTTCTATTATGTTCATACTGACGGAACAGATATGCCGCTTCGCCTCAAATGGCGTGTTCCTTCCTATATGAACTGGGAAGGTCTTGGCGTAATGATGAAGGATTGCGAAGTTGCTGACGTTGCACTTATTGTAAACAGCATTGACCCTTGCGTGTCCTGCACCGAAAGATAATATATGCATGAAACAGTGATTGCTTCTTCCCTGTTCAAAATAGTAACGGAAGAAGTAATAAAACAAAATAAAGACCTTTGCGTTGATGAAATCTATCTCAAAATTGGGGTGCTCAGCTGCATAGAACCGCAAACCCTTGAAGGATGCTTTGAAATTCTGGCAGAAGAAGAGCCCATAACCAAAAATGCGAAACTCTTCATAGAACGCATACCGCTTACAGGTTTTTGCCACGATTGCCAAAAAATTGTAAGTATCAATAAACGGCACTTTGTATGCCCTGTCTGTCAAAGCCCCAATGTGGACTGGCAAGGCGGTAATGAGATGCAGATAAGCTCCATAAAAGTGCATGAAAAATAGAATGAGGAAATAAATAGCTATGTCACAACAATATGTTATATATGCAGACTCTAATAAATGCCGTGCTTGTAAAAAATGTGAATTAGCCTGTATTGCTTCCCATAATGGCGTAACCATTAAAGAAGCCGCTAAAATGCGCAAAGACCATGAACCTCGCGTACACGTTGTCAAAACCGAAAATTTGAAAATGCCTGTACAGTGCCGTCAATGCGAAGAGGCTCCCTGCGCGCTTGTTTGCCCAACCCACGCCCTTATCCAAAATAAAGGCGAAAAGGTTATTATGCGCACAGAATTTTGCGCTGGCTGCGGACTTTGCGTCATGGCCTGCCCTTACGGCGCCATCAGTAAAACTTTCGTGGAAGTTACAGAAGACGAAAAGAAACGTCTTGAAAGAAAGGATCCCCGTCTTATTTCCGTACGCTGTGACCTTTGCGAACAATGGCGTGCAAGCGAAGGCAAAGAAGTCACTGCCTGTGTTGAAGCCTGTGCCTTTGGCGCCCTCAGCATGATGCCAATAGAAGAATATCGGGCCATGATGCGCGGTGAACCAATCTCCCACCCTGATATCGAAAAACCAGCACCAGTACAGGAAGCAAAAGATCCAAAAGCTGAATAAAAACTCTTCTTCTACTCACTTCGCTACAAGGTGAAGAGCAAGAGTTTACTCATTATATATGCTTTTGCAAAAGGATACAGTTTATTCTGTATCCTTTTTTTGTATACAATATTTTACAATTTTGTAATTTTTTGTTTTTATGCGCAAAAATTAATAAATTTACAAAATTGTAAATATTTACAAATAAAAAATGTATATAATATCAGTATATTATAAATAAATATTTTCAACAAAAATTATTTTTTACTTTTTTGCATTAAATTCTTGCCTTTTGAAATAAAAAAAATTATATTTCTTTTAACAAAGATTAACAATTTTGTAAGGAGTTTTTTTTATGTCTCAATTGAAAAACAATGATGTTCTTGGAACAACCAACCGAGGCAATATTTGCGATTCCGGTCTCTGTTCTCTTTGCCGTGCTGACTGTCAGGGCAAATGCGAAACATGGCTTGGCTCACTTAAAGGCCGTGACACGCTTTATCCTCGCGATTTTGGTTTTGTGACTGCCGGATCTGACAATACCACCCCTCTGGGCATTTCTTACAATGCAATAAAAATTCAAGGCAATCTTTACGGTGCAAAAGGCGCTGACGCTAAAACTGCCAAGAAAGGCGACACACTATTTACAGACGTGAACCTTGAAACAAAAATTGGACAAAAAAAACAAATTACATGTAAATATCCTGTGATGACCGGGGCTTTAGGATCTACTTTTGTAGCAGCAAAATATTGGAACTCCTTTGCAACAGGCTGCGCTCTTTGCGGTGTCCCTGTTGTTGTTGGTGAAAACGTTGTGGGCGTTGATAAAAAAGCTGAAATTGTCAACGGCCGCATCAAAAAAGCTCCTGAACTGGAAAGACGTATTGACGGCTATTTGCGTTACAGCGACGGTTACGGTGCAATCATTGTACAATTGAACGTAGAAGATGCCCGCAACGGCGTTGCTGAATATGTTGCTGAAAAATATGCAGATAAAGTTATTATTGAACTCAAATGGGGACAAGGCGCAAAAAATATCGGCGGTGAAATTCAAGTAAACGATATTGAATATGCAAAATTTCTCAAAAACCGCGGCTACTTGGTTGACCCTGACCCAACCCTTCCGGAAGTTGAAGCTGCCTATAAAGCCGGCGCTGTCAGCCACTTTGCCCGTCACAGCCGCTTAGGTTTTACTGCCTTTACCAATGCTGATCAGGTCAGAAAAAGCTTTACTTCTCAAATCAGCCATCTTCGCAAATTAGGCTTCAAAGCCATTTCCCTGAAAACCGGTTCCTATGGCATGGAAGCTCTTGCTCTTGCCCTTCGCCTTGCCAGTGACTGCAAACTTGACCTTTTGACCATTGACGGTTCCAGCGGAGGTACAGGCATGAGCCCTTGGGATATGATGGAAAACTGGGGTGTGCCAAGCATTCTCCTCCATTCAAAAGTATATGAATACGCCAGCATTTTGGCTGCCAGTGGCAAAAAGGTTCCTGACCTTGCTCTTGCCGGTGGCTTTGCAAAATCAAGCCAAATCTTCAAAGGCCTTGCTCTTTGTGCTCCTTATGCAAAACTTATTTGTATGGGCCGTGGCATGATGATTCCTGGCTTCTTGGGCGCAAATATTGAAGGAGCTCTGCATCCGGAACGCCGTGCCGAAGTATCCGGCAACTGGGATAAGCTTCCAAAGACTGTCAGCGATATCGGCACAACTGCTGAAACCATTTTTGCCGGCTACCATGCTCTTGAAGCAAAACTCGGCAAATCTGAAATGAAGAAAATCCCATACGGTGCAATTGCCATGTGGACAAACCTTGACCGCATTGCAGCTGGCTTACAGCAATTCCTCGCTGGCGCCCGTAAGTTCAATGTAACAGACATTGCCCGCACAGATATTGCAACCATTAACCGTGAAACAGAAAGGGAAACAGGTATTCCTTTCATTACAGAAGTAAACGACGAAGCAGCTAAAAATATTCTTCGCGGCTAAAACGTTTAGTTACTCATTGAAAATTTTACAGGAAAGAACTTGAGCTCTGCTGTCTTTATCTGTAACGCATACAAGTTCACTAACAGCTAAAGCGTAAAACTTCTCTCCCTGTCCTCTCTTTCAAAACTTTTTATAACCACTCTTAAATTATATGATAAAACAAAACCGTTATAGACACAGTCTATAACGGTTTTGCGTTTAGGGGGATTGGGAGAACGGTAGCCGTTGACGAAGCCTTACGGATAGCGACAGCAGAGCTAATAATTTCCCCCAAAAAAGATAGAAATAATAACGACAAGTTACTAAGCATATAAAAAAAGTCACTCATTGAGTGACTTTTTTTATGAGCAATAGTTTTACAAACTATTTTTTCTTTTGAGAATAATGCAGCCCCATGGACTTTGATAAGTCTTCATAGAACTTAAATTCATCTTGCAGGAACTTATCAGCATCTTCAGGAGATAACCATGAAATAACTTCATAATTTTCCTTTGCTGATTGTAAAGTTCTTGGATTTTCCAAAGCTGCCTTGCTTGCTCTTGCTAAAATATCCACAATTTCCTGTGGAGTATCTTTATTCACAACAAGAACTCTCCAACTTGTTTGACTGAAATCATAGCCTTTTTCTTTCAAAGTTGGAACATATGGAAGCATTTCAAGTCTTTCTTCTGCAAAGGTTGCAAGAGGAATAAAATCACCGCGTTTAATATAACGCATAATATCAGGAGTATGGCTGATAAGAGCATCAGTTTCACCAATCAGGCAGTCAATAGTACCTCTGATTGGGCCGTCTGGCTGTTCCACAAGCTTTACATCTAATTTAGCAATATCTTTGATAAAATGGGTCATGCCAATATGAAGGGAACTTAGGAAATTGGTCAGCCCGATACTGGTTTTACCAGGATTTTTCTTCGCATAGGCAATAAATTCATCAAAGGTTTTATAAGGAGCATTCTTTTCGGCTACAAAAATAATAGGCAATAAGGTTGCGCGTCCAATAGCCTTGAAATCTTCCGGGCGATATGCTGGACGAATCATATTAGGCATTAAAACCATTGGACCCATGGCAGCAAAGAAAACAGTATAGCCGTCTGGCTGGCCTTTGAGCACGGCTTGAGCAGCTTTGCCGCGCATACCGTATTCAAACTTTACTGGAACATTTAAAATTTTAGAAAGTTCTTCGTTATACACTTCACTCAACACATCATAAGGTGTTGGTTCAAAAGGATGATACACAGTAATTGTTTGCTGAGGATATTTTTCAGCTGCATAAACATTTGGCAAACATACCAACATGCAAACAAAAACTATTGTACTCACAATAGAAAAATATTTTTTCATTTTCCCCTCCGCTGGCAATTAAAACCACCTTGTCAAGGAATGCAGCAAAACAATGCGAGGATTAAAGAAAACATAGCTTTCGCAAACAAGCTCATCATCAACAGCATAATGTTTCTGATGCCACATAATCACAGGATTTGCTTCTATCCCAAAAGCCGCTGCAATTTCAGCAGGAGCAAGCGTGGGAATAAAGGCCTGAATCGTGTGCGAAAGCATTTTTCCTGTTACAGCATAAACCATATCCATAAATTTTTTATACGTATCACAGACCGGTAATTCTTTGTAATACAAAACCCTAAACACACTCATCTATTTTAATGAATGAGAAAAAACTGCAAGTTTCTATCTTTTCATTGACAAAAATTTTATGCTCTGCTTAAATATGAAGCATGAAAAAATACTTAGTTATCCAATTAGCCCGCTTCGGAGATATTATCCAAAGCAAACGACTCATCTTTGCGCTCATGCAGGACGGGGAAGTAACACTTTTAACGGATAACAGCCTTTGCTGCCTGGCAAAACTTATTTATCCCACTGTCAACTGCATAGGAATTTCAGCAAGCGAAAGTTCCAGCCAAACTGTCTGGGAAGAAAATTGCAAAATTTTTGAAGCGCTGCGCCAGAAACAATTTGATGAAATTTACCCCCTCAATCACTCAAACCTGTGCCAGGCAATAAGCATGCTTTTTGAGCCACAGCGGCTTATGGGCTATTCCCGCCACAATGGCTATGCCCGCCATTCCAATTGGGTGCGCATGGCGTTTCGCTGGCTTGGCAACAGAAAGAAAACGCCCATCAATCTTGTGGATTTTTGGGGTATGCTGGCAAAAAATCCTTATCCTGCTCATTTAGTCAATCCCAAAGCCGAGGGCAAAGGCAATGGACTTGGCATTGTACTTTCCGGGCAAAATGCGCGCCGTTCTCTGCCTGCTGAATATTACGCAAAAATAATTCCCATTGTTTTTCAACGCTTACAAAATTTAAATACTCTGCATGATAAAAAAATCTATCTTTTAGGCACACAAAAAGAACAAAAATTTGCTGAAGAACTGCTAGTATATTTGCCCAAAACACTCCACTCTTTTGTACAAAATCTTGCCGGCAAAACATCCTTTCAGGATTTACAGGAAATTTTGGCAAGTCTGGAACTGCTCCTTTCCCCTGATACCGGTACTGCCCACTTTGCAAGCCACCTTGGCACGCCTGTTGAAGGATTTTATTTATCCTCTGCCAATGTTTTTGAGACAGGCCCCTATGGTGAAGGGCATACCATTTGGCAGGCCTACCTTTCCTGCTCCCCCTGCGGAGAGTTTCAAACATGCAAGTATATGAATAATAAAGAACCCAATTGTCTTTTAGCCTATAAAGATCCGCATTTTCTCTATCACCTTCTGCATAAGGAACTCACGGAACAAAGCCTTGTCACTAAACCTTTGCAAAATATCATTCCTTATTTTTCCACCTTTACCGATAAAGGACAAATAACAAATTTTCTGAACTGGCAAAGTCCTCTGCATTTGCCCCATGATCTGCAAAGACAAAAAGAAAAGAATATTTTAGAAAACTATTGCCTTGCCACAAAAAATATGCAAACAGAAAGACAATTGCACAATATTGAAGATAATGCTATTTATGCAGAAACAGATTGGATGTTTCCGCAAAATAGACCATAGGAATGAGTATGTTCGACAGACCGCTTAAAATTTTATTAGTTCTTCCTCTGTATGGTGGTTCTTTGCCTATTGGCTATTATTGTGCTAACGCCTTGAAAGAATTAGGACATCAGGTTGAAATTTTTGAAGCGCCGGAATTTTTACAGGCCCACACCGCCCTGCGTTCTCTCAATATTGGACAGGATAAATTAAATTCTCTTGAACAAAGTTTTGTGCAGCTGCTCTCTCAGGCAATTTATGCCGAGGCAGAAGAATATAAGCCAGATATCGTGCTTGCCATGGCTCAGGCACCGCTCAATAAAATTTTACTCAAAAAGCTCAAACAAGATAACATAGTTACTGCCATGTGGTTTGTGGAAGATTATCAGGTTTTCCCTTATTGGCAGATCTACGCGCCCCTTTATGATTATTTCTTTGTTATCCAAAAAGAGCCCTTTTTACTGCTTTTGCAAAACGAGAAACAAACAAAGGCTTTTTATCTGCCTCTTGCAGCTGATCCAAATTTCCACAAAAAACAAGAGCTGACGAGTGATGAAGAAAAATTTTATCAGGCTGACCTTGCCTTTATGGGGGCAGGCTATCCCAACAGACGCATGGCTTTTCGGACTTTACTCAAATATAATTTCAAAATTTGGGGCAGCGACTGGGACGGCGATGAACTGCTTGCCCATTATGTGCAGAAAAATGGCCAGCGCATAAGCCCGGAAGAGAGCCTGAAAATTTACAGTGCCACAAAAATCAATTTAAATCTCCATTCCAATGTGCATGCCGATAAGCTCGTTTCCCATGGTGATTTTGTCAATCCACGCACCTTTGAACTTGCATCCATGGGGGTTTTCCAACTTGTGGATAAACGTGAGCTTATGGACGAACAATTTATTTGTTCCACGTTAAAAAATCCTCGTGACGACGCTGAACTGGCTGTTTTTGAAAGCATGGAAGAATTGCAGGAAAATATTATTTTCTATCTCAAGCACCCGGAACTAAGAGACAAAATTGCGGCAAACGCCCAAAAACGCGCGGCAAAAGAACATAGCTATGTGCACAGAATGGAAACTTTGCTCACCCATATCAAAGAAAATACCCCTGATTTTCCAAAGAAAATACAAAGTATTGAATGGGACGAAAAAATCAATCCGGAAACACGGCAAGAAATTTCAGCACTGCTCAAAGAACTGAATTTAGCGCCAGATGTGAATTTTGAAACCGGTATTCAGGCACTTCGCAAAAAAAATACCGTGCTCACCCCTACAGAAACTGCCTTGCTCTTTTTGTCAGAATGGAAAAAATTCTATAATGCCTAATGAAAGAATACTTTAATTTCCATAATTCCTGCCCCTTGCATTTAGGCAGCCTGACACCTAAACAAGCAAAATTTTGTCTTTCTGTTTTTCACTCTTTGCAGGAGAAACTTCCTGCTCTTCACAATTCTCTGCAAAATCATACGTTTTTGCTGGCTGTTTCCGGTGGTATTGATTCTCTTGCCATGCTTGCGATCTTTGCTGCCTGTCAACAATATTTTGGCTATCAAATTGAAGTGGCGCATTTCAACCATGGCATTCGTGAAGCAAGTTTTGCCGAAGAAGAACTTATGCAAAAAATCTGCAAACGTCTTGCCCTTCCTCTCTGTATAGAACGCGGCAATACGCCGCAATATGCCAAAGAACATAAAATGGGTCTGGAAGAAGCCGGCAGAATTTTACGCTATGATTTTTTTGCAGCTCTGCAAAACAAAAAAGAAAATACCATGCTTTGCACTGCCCACCATGCCCAGGATTTATGCGAAGATGTGCTGATGCGCCTTATTCGCGGCGCTGTTTGGCCACAACTTGCAGGTATGCCCTATTTTGATGAAGACAGGCAGATTTTTCGCCCTCTGCTCTATAACACCAAAAAAGAACTGGCAGATTTTCTTGCCAGTTTGGATTTTCCCTTTTCAGAAGATGAAAGCAATACTGATGAACAGTTTATGCGAAACCGTGTGCGAAAAAATATTATTCCTTTATTAGAACAAGAAAATCATCAATTTTATCAGAACATTATCAAATTAAATCAGAATGCGCACTATGATGAATTGCATTTTCAAAAGGAAATAGACAAAATTTTATCCCAGATGCAAGAAAATGAGCAAGGCTTTGCCTTACCCATAAAAATTCTTCAAGAGCAAGATAAAACTATTCGCATGCATTGTTATCATGCCCTTATGAAAAAATTGGGACAAGGACATGCCATCAATGCAAATTTTGAAAACCTTGACCATGCCATTATGAAAAATCAAGGCAATACCTGTATTCAATTTTCCGATAATGTGCGGATGCAAATTCAAAAAAATACAGTATATTGCTATGTTAAAACCAAATAAAGACTAGCGCTTGGAAAAACCAAGGTATATTTTTAAATAACCGAGCACGAATAAAAATACGCACGGGAACCACGCCCCGAGTACAGGCGGAACTTTCCCGCTTTGCCCCAAAAACAGCCCAAAACTGCTGAGAACATAACTTAAAAAAGAGACCACCACAGCAAGCATAACAGCAACATAAATATTGGCATTATAGGAAACAATAGCCACCGCAAGCACAGCAAAAACAGTAATCATGACAGAATACGTTATTTTACTATGCCAAATTGTCTGCATATTTTCAATATTTGATCCGGAAGCCCGCAAACGCTCAATAGCCTCTCCAAGCAGGAAGAAAGAAAGCCGTTCTGTCTTTTCCTCTTGATTGCTCATAAAATAAAAATGCACAGACTGGTTAACAGGCAAAACAAACTGCTCTTTTTGCTCTTCTCTAAATTCTTCAGGATAGTAAAATTTGACGTCTTCAAGCGTCCACGTATCATTATAGACTGTAAACTGTTTTGCCCGAATAATTTCATCCACAGTTTGCGTCTTTTCATTCACTTTATAGGCAATCAGATTTTCTCCGTGTCCTCTTTCATACAAAAGCCCCACATGCACAATATAACCGGAATCTAAAAACCACACATTTTCCAAAGAATTTTCAACAAAAACACGTTCACGCACTTCATAACGCCAAAGTGAATAGGCCTTTTGTTCGGTGGCAAACATAACCATTTGCGAAAGAACAAATTGAAGAATTGCCCAAAAAATGCCCAGCCCAACAAGGTTTTTGGTCACTTCATACACAGAAATCCCGCCGGCCTGCAAAGCTATGGCTTCTCGTGATGTGATCATCAGTGAAAGAAAAATCACCGAAGACAACAAGAAAATGGAAGGCAAAGTTTGTGAAACAATAAAAGGTAGTTTCAAAAAGTAATATTGCAGCGCATAGGCCAGGGGCTTGCGGGAAGCCATAAAAATATCTGCTTTTTCAATCAAATCAATGAGAATAAAAATACAAATCCCAATCGCCAGAGTCATGAAGATAAGGCGGGTATGATTTTTAATAATATATTTCGTTAATAATTTCATACTATTATACCTTTTTCTTCAAACGTTTATTCCATCTGAAAATTAAATTTATATTCAGCCAGGCGGGGAAACGTTCATTTGCTGATAAATATATACCGTAAAGGCTTAGAATAAAAAAGAATACAACAGGGAACCAAACAGTCAGATACGGGTTCATGCCGCTGTATTCCGCTAAATTCATACCCAGCGAAATAAGCACGTAATAGGTAAAGAAAATGATCAGCGCAAAAATTAATCCTGATTGCTTATGCATGCCCTGAAAAGATGCAGCAATGGGCACAGCAAAAATAGAAAGAATAAAACAGGAAAAAGGAAATACCCAGCGTCTGTGCATTTCAACTTTAATTTTGTTGCCAATCCAGGATTTTTCTTTTGTTATCTTTGTTGTGTCAAAAGCTGTCAAATCATTCCAGCTCATTTCGTCAGGCTGTATGGGCTTCAAATCAAAACCTTTGAAAAGTGAACGCAGGGAAAAGCGGATAATATATTCATCAAAATTGAGTTTCACGGTTTTATCTGAACTGGTAGAATAAATAACACCGTTTTTCAGCAACATAACAATATCACTTTTCAAATAATCAACATTCAAATTTCCAAGAGGAGCTAAAATAGTCAACGTTGCATCTTTATTACTGGAATCTTCGACTAAAACTTCTGCAAGAGAGCCATTTTGCACATCAACTTTCTTTGCAAAAAATACAAGATTAGGAATATCCTGGTTAAAAATCCCCGGCTGCAGCGCAATATTCACACGATTTTGTGCAATATCCAAAATAAGGGAACGGAAATTATTTGCTCCAACGGCAACGAGTGAAAAAGAAATCCAAAAACAAAGCAAGGTTGTCACTATGCCAAAAACAATAGGAGCTTTCAAAAGCTGATATAAACTGATGCCGCCAGCTTTTAGGGCAATCAATTCCTTGTCTGAGCCCATGCGCAAAAAAGTCAAAAATACCGCAAGCATAGCAGAAACCGGCATCATAATTAAAAGAAAATTAGGGCTCAAATAGAAAAATACAAGCAATGTATCTAAAAAAGTCAGCTCGAGGCCCATCAGCGTATCTTTAATTTGTATGGCTCTTCCCATAAGCACAAATGCCATAAGCACAGTCACGCTTATGAGAAAAACTTTGATACATTCAAAAAAGACACGCTTATTGAGGAGCATATTAAAATTCTATACTTGCGTTAGGGTTCAAATTAATGAGTTTTGTTTCCGGGCTAAATTGTGCCAAATGCTTTGCAAATTCAGCAGTGTCCTGACAAAGCACAGGAAACGTTTTATAATGCATGGGGATAACATGTTTTGCTTCCAAATAGGCACACGCTTTAGCAGCATCTAAGCTATCCATGGTAAAATGTCCACCAATGGGAAGCAGTGCAACATCAATGGCGTGGCGTTCCGCAAAAAGCGCCATATCGCCAAATAAGCCTGTATCACCGGCATGATATACAGTAAACCCGCTGGGATCTTTGATAATAAAGCCAGCACAGGAACCATGGCCGGTGGAATGAAAAG
Source organism: uncultured Mailhella sp. (assembly GCA_910578585.1). Lineage (GTDB taxonomy): Bacteria > Desulfobacterota > Desulfovibrionia > Desulfovibrionales > Desulfovibrionaceae > Taurinivorans. Next base: position 127,969 of record CAJTRG010000001.1, on the reverse strand, counting down.
CCTGGGTCATGGTAATGGAAAAATCACCGAATTTGACTGTGCCGCCAATATTCATGCCGCTGCCGCCAAATAAAATTTGCTCACAGTTTCCGCCGCGTAAGGTTCGCAAATAATAACAAAGGTCAGCAATGCCAAGAAATTTTGTTTTGCCATTCGTCATAATGGAAACAGTATCACCCAAGTGGTCGCCGTGGTCATGGGTCACCAAAATCAAGTCAGGATTGATAAAATCTTTTGTGTCGCCACAAAGCGGATTGCCTGTAAAAAATGGGTCAATTAAAATTTTTATTCCATGAGAAAAAAGCTCAAAAGCAGAATGTCCAAGCCAGGTAATTCTCATAAAAACTCCTATTACTTTGAGGTGACAGAATAAAATTTACGCATACTTGAGTGACAAATGGCAATAGCAAGTGCGTCTGTTGTATCCAAGCGAAATTGTTTGACATTGACGTTTAAAATTTTCCCAATCATAAAAGCAACCTGCTCTTTATCAGCTCGCCCCACGCCAACCAAAGCTTTCTTTACAGATGTTGGCGCATAATCAAAAATGGGAATATCAAAATTCGCACAGGCTGCCACGGCAACACCGCGAGCCTGCCCAAGCTTCAGCGCTGTCAGCGCATTCTTCGCCGTAAAAACCTGCTCAATGCCGGCTTCTTCTGGCTTGTAATAAGCAATAATTTCTAATAATGTCTTATAAATAAAGGAAATACGATCAGCAAAATTATCTTTGCCCTTATTTTTTGGCCGAATAACTCCGCAATCAATGAGTTTCAGCGTGCCAGACTTATCTTCAATTATTCCCCATCCAGTATTAGCTGAACCAGGGTCAATGCCAAGTATTCTCATAATAAAAAATCAGGGAAGAAAAACTTCCCTGACAAATTATCCTTCAAAGTCGTCTGGTAAATCAAAGTTGAAATATACGTTTTGCACGTCGTCCAAATCTTCCAGAGCATCGTTGAAACGAATGAGCTTTTCAGCAGCTTCCTTATCAACAGCAATGTAGTTTTTAGGAACAAATGCAAGCTGAGCTGATTCCATTTCAACACCTTGTTTTTCAAGAGAATCACGCACAGCGTTGAAATCTTCTATGGCAGTATGGATGCTCCAGATATCATCATCATCTTTTACATCGTCAGCGCCAGCTTCGAGTGCAAGATTCATCACAGTATCTTCATCAGCATATTTTTCTTTATTCAAAGTAATAACGCCGAGTCTGTCAAACATGAAGCTCACAGACCCACTTTCACCAAGGGAACCGCCGTGTTTTGTGAAAAGGTGACGAACTTCAGCTACTGTACGGTTTTTATTGTCGGTTGCAGTTTCAACCATAACAGCAACACCGCTTACTGCATAGCCTTCGTAGGTAATTTCAAACAGTTCACCGCCAGCGTCTTGTCCTGTACCTTTACGGATTGCAGATTCAATTTTATCCTTAGGCAAGTTGATTGCTTTTGCAGCAGCAATAGCAGCACGAAGACGAGGGTTGCCAGCTGGATCTCCGCCGCTTTTGGCAGCAATAATAATTTCTTTTGCTGCTTTGGTAAATTCTTTGCCGCGTTTTGCGTCTTGACGACCTTTACGATGTTGAATATTAGCCCACTTACTATGTCCTGACATATATCCTCCGATACAGTTTTATTTACTTATTGATTGTTATTTCCAGTAAACCCAAGTCCCACTTGAAAAATTTCCTTGCTTTCCGCGCGGGAACTTTGCGGTTTAAATGTTTTTACACTTGAAAATATGGGACGCATGGCTTTTACCAAATCTTGAAAATCCGGCCCCATAAAAATTTTTGTAATGAAATTTCCGCCAACTTTCAAATATTTTTCAGCAACTTGCACGGATTCCAGACAAAGTTCCAAAGAACGCGCCTGATCGGTAAATTTTGTGCCTGTGGTGCGAGGTGCCATATCGCTGATCACCATATCAAAAGGCCCCAGTTCTTCAAGCAAGGCTTCAAATTCCGGGCTGCGCTCAAAAACATTTTCCTGCAAGAAACGAACATTGGGCGGAAAAACCGTTTCTGTTGTCTGTAAATCGCATGCAAGAACAAGCCCGTTTTCACCAACTTTTTCAGCGGCATACAAAGACCATGAACCAGGAGCGGCTCCTAAATCAAGTACTTTCATGCCTGGTTTAAAAAGACGAAAACGTTTATTCATTTCCTGCAATTTATACACAGACCGTGCAGGATAATTTTCTTTTTTTGCCTTTAAAAAATAATAGTCGCGATATTCTTTCATATTCTCTTTACTAATCAAAAAGTTCGAGCTATACTTTTTTGAGGTATAAGTATAACGTATTTTTTTTAGTAAGCCAAGATTTTTTATTGAGCATTAAAAATATGGAAAAGAAGAACCCCACCCTCAAAATGACATCACAAAGCATATATGACGAACTTGGAAGAAAGAAAACACTTTTGCAGGGAAATTTTGCCTATATTTTGCTTGATGTTAACAATTTAAATTCCCTATATGCCCGCTCACAAAATGCGTTTACCTGTACAAAAAAACAAATTCTTATCCTTGGCCTCGGAGCAAATCTGCACGACATTTTACCTTACCTCGAGAAGAAAGAAAAAATTTTTTACCTTGAGCATGAAGCATTTTCCAAACAAGTAAGCTATGAGCGTCCTAAAAATTTTACCCCTCTCACAAAAGAACAAATATTTGAACTTTGCGATGAAGATTTTATCTGCCAAACAGACATTCTTTTGTATAAGCAAAATGTACAGCTTTTCCCAAGCTTCTGGAATAGTGTTTTAATAACACTGCGAAATAAATTACTTTTATCCACCTATTCACAGCCTGTGAGTAAAGAAAAATATATCTATCTTTCCGGCGGCAAAAATGATTTGCTGCATAAAGAACTCTGTCAGGCTATCCATGATATGGGCGCTGTTCCCGTTGAAATTGGAGGAAAAACGCTTCAGGAAATTCTTGAGCTTATAGATACAAAGCCTCCGCAGCTTTATTTAGCCATTAACGCCCAAAGCCTTAACGGAAACGGTATACTCTATGAACAATTAAAGCAGAAAAATATTCCGCTTGCCTTGTGGTTTGTGGATAATGTCTGGAATATTCTTTCCGGATTTTCGCAAAGCTGGTGGAAAGAATGCAGTTTATTTCTCACAGATTTTTCTTTTGCCAGGGAACTGCAAAAGGAGGGAGCAAAAAGAGTTTTTCCTCTTCCTCTTGCCAGCCATGCAATTCCTGCAAATTATCAAAACATTCCGGAAATCCCTCTCCTTTTTGTGGGCAATTCCAGTTTTGCCAATAAAAATGCCTATTTTAGCGGCTGTAAACTCGAGCATGATTTTGAACAAAATTTGTACAGAACAATCAAAAAAAATCTTTTTGAACGTAAATCACTCCCGGATTTTCACACCATTCATGGACAGGTTTTGCCAAACGAGCCCTTATGGCAAAATAAGCAAAGCAGAACAATAGGTTATGCCACTACAAAAGCAGATCTTTATTTGCGTAAACTGTGGCTTGAAAATTTAAGTCCGCTTATTCAGATTATGGGTGATAATGCCTGGCAGGATATTTTATCCACTCCACACACCTTTTACAAGCCTGTTGATTATTACAGCACTCTGCCAACTTACTATAAAAGCAGTCTTTTTACCCTCAATCTGACAAGTTTGCTTATGCCGGCAAACTTGAGTCAGCGACACTTTGACGTCTGGAAACATCAGGGATTTTTGCTCAGTTCCCCAAGCAAGGGCATGGAAATTTTCCCGCAGGATATGCAGGCAATGATTACGGTTACTAATCCACAGGACTGCCTTAATCGTCTTGAATTATTGCTTACAAAACCTGCTCTCAAAACCGAAATCCAGCAAGCCATGCAAAATGAAATTGCGCAAAAACACAAGTACACCCACCGCCTGCAATTCATGTTAAAGCATTGTTAACTATCTGCAATTATTTCTTTAATAAGGCTAAAAACTCTTGCTCGGTCAACGTCTGTACGCCAAGCTTCTGGGCTTTTTCCAGTTTGCTGCCGGCTTTTTCGCCCACAACCAAGTAATCAAGATTTTTGGAGACAGCACTCAAAAGCCTTGCCCCAGATTCTTCTGCCATTTTTTCAAATTCCTGACGAGGCTTTGACAAAGTGCCTGTAAATAAAATTGTTTTTCCAGAAAGTGCCGTATCAACGGGAATAATTTTTTCTTCTCGCTGTGGGTTGAGCCCATATTCTTTGAGCCGTGCCAAAATTTCCTGTTTTTCTTTAGAGGCAAAATATTGCTTTATGGAATTGGCTACTTCCGGGCCAATATCCTGCAAAAGCGTCAATTTATCTTCAGTGGCATGGGCTAATTCATCTATATTTTCAAAGGCTCCCGCCAATGTTTTTGCAGTTTGTTCTCCCACCAGTCGTATGCCTAAAGAAGAAATAAAACGTACAAGGGTGGCATTTTCCTTGGCTTCCGTGAGACTATCTACAAATTTTTGGGCAGAAATATCTCCCATACCTTCAAAAGCCAGCAATTCTTTGACTGTCACAGTAAATAAATCAGCAATATTCTGCACTCTGCCAATTTCCACTAGCTTTTCAATCCATTTTTCTCCAACGCCGCTGATATCAAGACCTGCCTTGGAAACAAAATGAATAATACCTTGTATTTTTTGCGCGGAACAATCAATATTCACACAACGCCACGCAACTTCCCCCTTGCAGCGCACAACCTTGCTGTGACAAACAGGGCACTCTGTGGGGAAAATAAATTCTTCAGCACCCACAGGGCGTTTATCCAAATTAACCGAAAGGATATCAGGGATAACATCGCCAGCTCTTTGCACCAGCACAGTATCGCCCACACGCACATCTAAATTGCGAAGCTCCTCTTCATTATGGAGCGTTGCCCGACTAACCACAACCCCGCCAATGGACACAGGCTCAAGTTCTGCCACTGGCGTGAGCACGCCAGTTCTGCCCACCTGCACGGTTATTGCTTTGAGCACAGTTTCTGCCTTTCGGGAAGAGAATTTCCAGGCAATGGCAAAGCGAGGAGAACGTGCTGTAAAATCAAGTACTTGCTGAGCCAGACGATTATTGAGTTTATACACAACGCCGTCTAATTCATAGGGCAAACTATCCCGCAGGACTTCCATTTTTTCACAAAATGAAAACGCGTCACCGGAAGTATGACAAAGCAGACTCTCTTTTGAAATGGCAAAACCAAGTGAACTTAGGCCCTGCATCAATTCCTGCTGAGTTTTCCAAAGGGTCAAGCCGCTTTCATCCCCCGCTCCCGGAATAAGAACCTGCCCAACGTTATAGGCTAAAAAGATTAGTTTTCGTTCGGCTGTTATGCGCGTATCAAGCTGACGAAGCGTTCCTGCTGCTGCATTTCGAGGATTGGCAAAGGTCTTTTGCTTGAGCAAAATTTGTTTTTGATTGAGTGCTTCAAAATCACGCTTCAGCATGAGCACTTCGCCACGGATCTCAATGCGTGTAAAAGGCAAATCATGTCCCAAATGCTGGGGCACATTGCGGATAGTTTTGACAGCAGAAGTAATCACTTCGCCCTCTTCACCGTCACCGCGGGTAAGAGCCTGAACAAGTTCCCCATTTTCATAAATAATTTCAGCTGCCAAACCGTCCAGTTTTGGGTCAGCCCACCATGTATCCATGGTCGCCAAGGAAAGCTCTTTTTGCGTATTTTCCTTTGCAAAATAATTCTTTCCTTTTTGGATAAAATCTTCATATTCAGCCTGCGAAAACACGTTATCAAGGCCATACATGCGCTGTCTGTGCTTTGCCTTTTCCAAAAACGGCAAAACTTCACCGCCGATTTTTTGCGTGGGGCTGTCCTTTGTTACCAGTTCAGGATATTTTTCTTCAAGGCTGACAAGCTCCTTATAGAGCATATCATATTCCTGGTCGCTGATTTCAGGATTATCAAGGGTATGATAGAGCCGATTGTGGCGTTTAAGCTCACTTTTCAAAAATTCCAGCCGATCCTTGTCTTTTTCTTCTTGTGCCAGTTCTGGGGGCTGTTCTGTTTTCTTTTCTGTATATTCTATGTCAAATAATGAACCTTGTTTTTTCATAAAACTTCCTCTTGTGTTCCGCTCACAACAAGATATTCACGCAATACTTTAATTCTGTCACGAACCTGGGCTGCCTGTTCAAATTCCAATTCTTTTGCAAATTCGCGCATTTCTTTTTCAAGACTCGCAATAAGTTTGGCAATTTCTTTAGGCTCCGTAGGCAAGGCAGCTTCTTCTTTTGCTTTCTTAGATTTTTTGCCTTTCTTATCCTCTGGCCTGTATAAATTATCAAGCGGACTTTCAATGGATTTAATAACGGTTTGAGGCACAATATTATGCTCTTCATTGAACGCCATTTGCTTTGCCCGACGGCGCATAGTTTCGTCAATGGCTGCCTGCATGGAATTGGTAATAGCATCCGCATACAAAAGCACGCGTCCGTTGCTGTTTCTGGCGGCACGTCCAAAGGTTTGGATGAGCGCACCGGTTGAACGCAAAAAGCCTTCTTTATCCGCGTCCAGTATCGCCACAAGGGAAACTTCCGGAATATCAAGCCCTTCGCGTAAAAGATTAATCCCCACCAGCACGCTGAATTCCCCTGAACGCAAAGCCTTAATAATTGCAATACGCTCCAGCGTATCAATATCAGAATGCAGATACCGCGTGCTGATGCCCATATTAGAGAGATATTCCGTCAAATCCTCTGCCATGCGCTTGGTCAGGGTTGTGACAAGCACACGTTCATTGCGCTCTGCCCTAAGCTTGCATTCAGCTACCAAATCATCCATTTGTCCTTTCGTGGAGCGAATTTCAACAGGCGGATCAACCAAGCCGGTAGGACGAATAATTTGTTCCACCACCAGCCCGTAACTTCTGTCCAGTTCCCATTTTGCCGGTGTTGCAGAAACAAAAATACTTTGATGGATGCGGGAAAGAAATTCCTCAAACATGAGCGGTCTGTTATCAAGTGCAGACGGCAAACGAAAACCAAATTCCACAAGAGTTGATTTTCGTGATCTGTCACCCTTGTACATGGCTCCCACCTGCGGAATACTCATATGCGATTCATCAACAAATAACAGGAAATCCTCAGGAAAATAATCCAAAAGCGTTGCCGGAGCCTGCCCGCATTTACGATTATCCAAATGCCGTGAATAGTTTTCAATGCCGTTGCAGTAGCCAAGTTCCTGCATCATCTCCAAATCAAGCTGGGTGCGCTGTTCAAGGCGCTGTGCCTCTACCAGCTTATTGGCATTTTTGAGTTCAATAAGCCGGCTCGTCAGCTCAGTGCGGATATCATCCATGGCACGAACCAGATTGTCACTGTCAGAAACATAGTGGCTGGCTGGATAAATAACAGTTTTTGAAATCTGTCCAAGGGTATTGCCTGTCAAGGGATCAATTTCCAAAATCCGCTCCAATTCATCGCCAAAAAATTCCAAATGCAAAGCCCGTTCATGTTCATAGGCAGGAATAATTTCCAGCACATCACCCCGCACGCGAAACGTGCCGCGGTGGAAATCATAATCATTGCGCGTGTACTGCACTTCTACCAGGCGCTTGGTAATATCATCCATGCTGATGCGCTGTCCCTCTTCTATGGGGATAATCAATTTAGCATAAAATTCCGGTGACCCCAAACCATAAATACAGGAAACAGACGCAACAATAACCACGTCCCGCCGCGTCAAAAGCGCATGGGTGGCTGCGTGGCGGAGTTTATCAATATTATCATTAATGGAACTGTCTTTTTCAATATAGGTATCAGATGAGGGAACATAGGCTTCCGGCTGATAATAATCATAATAGCTGACAAAATATTCCACAGCATTTTCCGGGAAAAATTCCCGAAATTCCGCATAAAGCTGAGCCGCAAGCGTTTTATTATGGGCAAGAATAAGGGCAGGACGATTGGTACGCGCAATCACATTTGCCATGGTAAAGGTTTTTCCGGAACCAGTTACCCCAAGCAAAACCTGATCCTGCACGCCGCTTTCAATATTTGCCACAAGCTCGTCAATGGCTTCCGGCTGATCCCCTTTGGGGCTGTATTTTGTCACTAATTTAAAGGGCTTCTGTGAAATCGTATTTTCTGCCATGCTCATCTCCGAAAGAAAGTATCTCGTATAACAAGTCACATGGCAAGTTTTTATTTACAAAAAATTATGCAGCTTTCTTCCTGCCTAAAGCAATAATCCCAAAACATAACAAAATACTCAGGGCAAGGACAACAAACATTGTTTTGTCAAGGCCATAGCCATAGGCAACAAAACCTAAAAGCGGCGGGAAAAATAAAAGTCCGCAATAAGCAAGAACAGAGACCGCTGCACAGGCTTTAGCTATATTCACATTGGGATAATTGCCTGCCTGACTGAATAAAACAGGTGCAACTGGCGAAAGCCCCATTCCCATAAGGGCAAAACCAAACAAAGCAAAGAACATTCCCTGTGTAAATAAAACCAGGACTAAACCAAACACCGCAATCATTACCCCAGCCATACAAAGCTTTATATCCCCGAAATGTTCCCGCATTCTATCACCAAAAAAACGGCAACACATTGTTGTAACAGAAAAACCTGCATACACAAGAGCTGCAATATATTCAGGAGAATGTTTAATATCATGCATAAATAAACTTCCCCATTCTGCAACAGCCCCTTCGCACGCATACTCAAGCATGATTAATAAACCACAAAAAATAACAAAAAAGGGGATAAAGGATTTGCCGCTTTCTTCTTTTTCTTTTCCCTGCACAGGATCAGTTAATAAATAATGATGTGCTTTAAAAAGGAAAAGTACATATATGCCAAGCATAACAACAGCATTTGTGAGAAAATTAAAGCCAAAAGCTGCAAATAAAGAGCCTGACAATGCCCCAATAACGCCGCCCAAGCTGTAGGAAGCGTGCATAAAAGCCATACAGGAAGCCGTATACTTTTTTTCAATTTGCACGCCTTGCGTATTGATTGCAACATCAACAAAGCCAGTCGCTAAGCCTCCCATAACGGCACACAGCCACAGCATATACGGATTAAAGGCAAAGCCCATGAAAACAGTAGCAAAAAGAACAATTATTGAACAACACAAAAGTAAATTTCTATTTTCAAATCGTTTGAGAAACCATGAACTTGCAGAAAGTGTAACTAAACTTGCCCCGCCAAAGCATAAAAGCATTAATCCAATTTGCGCTTCATTGGCTCCTGTCTGCATTTTCAGTGCCGGCAAACGTGATGTAAAAATCCCATAAGTCAGCCCGGGACAAATAAAGAAATAGGCACAAGCTAAACGAGTAAGAGCAAATTCAGACAATTTCATATGATCCTCAGTACCATTTTAATTGCAAACAAAATACTTGCATTTTCTTTCCAAGAACATAAAATGTTTTTTACAATAAAAATCAAAAAAAGAAAATACTATGGAAAATCTCATTCTTTTTATTCCCATAACTGCCTATATTCTGGATACAATTTTCGGTGAGCCAAGCGCGAAATTTCATCCTGTCTGCTGGCTCGGAAACACTGCCCTTAATTTAGAGCAGAAAAAACTTCCGGCAATCCAAAATCACATCCGGCAATTTTTATACGGTATTTTCTGTACAAGCAGTATTGTTCTGCTTTTTGCTCTTTTGCCCCTGCTCGTTTTTTGCGTCATCAAAAAATATTTTCTGTATTATTTACTTGAATGGTATGAAGTTTTTGCCTTTATTTTTGCAAGCATTGTTCTCTATCTTTGCATTGCCCCTAAAAGTTTAGTTCAACATATTGAAGCCATACAAAAGGAACTTGCGCAAAACAATATTCCAGAAGCGCAAATAAAACTTTCCTATATTGTGGGCAGAAATACAAAAAAGATGAATGAAAACGATATGATACGTGCAAGCATTGAAAGTCTTTCCGAAAATTCTTTTGACAGTACGCTTGCCGGCTTTTTCTGGTTTTGCCTTGGTTATGCACTTTTCTCTTATGAAGGAGCAATTTTCTTTGTACTTTTACACAGAGCCATCAATACTCTTGATGCCATGTGGGGCAAGAAAAACGAAAAATATTTTTATTTTGGGAAATTTCCTGCCCGTTTTGACGATGTACTGAACTTCCTTCCGGCAAGACTTTGTTTTTATTTTATTTTACTTGCCTGTTTCTGCATTAAGGACTGTGATTATAAAAATGCCTGTGCAATTGGCAAAAAGTATCGCAGCAAACACGCCAGCCCCAATTCTGCCTGGGCAGAAGCTCCCTATGCCGGAGCATTAAATCTCAAATTGGCAGGGCCTGTTTATTATGGGGATTTTTTCTGTGATTATCCCTATTTAGGGGAAGGAAGTCTGAAAGCAACGCAAAAACATCTTGAAACAGCATTAAAAATTTTCTATGCCAGCATTTTTATCTGCCTCATTTTCTGCACAATTTTCTTATTCCTTGTCGCTTAATCAAGTGTGCGCTTAAAAATCTTCGTGGCTAAAAAAAGTACCAGGCAGCAAAAAAGCATTAACGGCACAATACTTGGCATAAGTTCAGCCCAGCCGCTGCCCTTTAAAAATGCTCCGCGCACAGCTCGGTTGAAATAGGTCAGCGGTAAAATATTTCCTATACATTGCGCCCACTTAGGCATACCTGCAAAAGGAAACATAAAACCTGACAGCATAATATTCGGCAAAAAATAAAAAATCGTCATTTGCATGGACTGCAATTGATTTTTTGCTATTGCAGAAATTAAAATTCCTACAGAAAGATTGGCAATAATAAATAATACCGTTGCAAAATAAAGGGCAAGCCCGTCCCCAAAAAACGGAACATGGAAAAGCAGCCGTGCAAAACACGCAATAATCCCCACCTGAATATGCGCGATCAAAATATAGGGCACAATTTTGCCGGACATAATTTCAAAGGAATGCACAGGCATGGCCAAAATATTTTCCATGGTGCCACGTTCCCGTTCACGGGTCACAGCAAGTGAAGTCATCATTACTGTTGTCATGGTCAGCACAACCCCCATGAGCGTCGGCACAATATTATAATGGGTTATGCCTTCCGGATTATAAAGTTTATGAATAATCACAGAAAAAGGCTTTTTATTTTCAATGAGATAGCTTGTTGTGCCTTTGAATTCCTTTTGTGCAACTGATTGAATAATTCCCTGCAAAGAACTGACAGCCCCGCCAATTGCCATGGGGTCAGTGGCATCCGCTTCAACTAAAATTTGCGGTTCTCTTCCCCGTAAAATATCCTGTGAAAAATCAACGGGAATGGAAATAACAAATTGAAAATGCCCCTTGATCAGTCCGTCTTTTGCTTCTTTTTCATTTACAAGATTTTTTAAATCATAATATTCAGAATTTTTTAAGCTTTGGACAAAACTGCGCGTAAAAGGCGTTTGTTCATTCACCACAAGAGCCGTTGGCAAGTGCTTGGGATCATTATTAATCGCATAGCCAAAAAGCAAAAGCTGTACAATGGGAATACCAATAATCATGCCAAAGGTCAGCCTGTCCCGCCGAAGCTGCAAAAATTCCTTTACAATAATAGCCCACCAGCGTGATATAGAAAAGAGTTTACTACCTAGCATTGGACACTCCAAAATTATCCTGCGAATTATTCATCATATAAATAAATACATCCTCAAGACTTGTTTGTATGAGCTCAACTTGGCAATTTTTTGCTAATATCTTTACCGTGGCAAAAAGTTTATCTTCATCTAAACTGCTCACATGAAGGGAAGAGCCAAAGACCACAGTCTGCACTATTTCCGGTAAGACTTTCAACTGCTCAGCCAGCTCAATGAGATTATCCCCATAAACAGCCACGGTATAAATCTTTTGCGCTGCAATAATTTCTTGTGCCGTGCCGGATGCAAGCAGTTTTCCATAGGAAATATAGGCAAGCTTGTGACAGCGTTCTGCTTCATCCATATAGTGCGTGCTCACCAGAACAGAAATTCCCTCTGCCGCAAGCTTATGCAGTTCATCCCAAAAATCACGGCGAGCCGTAGGGTCAACCCCTGCTGTTGGTTCATCCAGCAAAAGGAGTTTTGGCTTATGCATCATGCAGGCAGCCAGGGCAAGACGCTGCTTCCAGCCCCCGGAAAGAGAGCCCGTAATTTGCTTTGCTCTATTTTGTAAATTCAAATTGACCAGCGTTTCTTCAACAAGAGCTTTCTTATTCTCCATTTCATATAAACGGGCAATAAATTCTAAATTTTCCTGAATGGTTAAATCATCCCAAAAAGAAAATTTTTGCGTCATGTACCCCACTTGTGCCTTAATCTTTTGACTTTCTTTCAAAATATCATAGCCAAGGCAAGTACCATAGCCAGAATCTGGCGTAAGCAGCCCGCACATCAAACGAATGGAGGTTGTCTTTCCGCTTCCGTTTGGCCCAAGAAAGCCATAAATTTCCCCCTGTTCCACACAAAGTGACACATTATCAACAACTTTTCTCGTACCAAACGATTTTGTCAGATCATGCACATCAACAGCTAACATATTCACACCTACTCAGCCAGACTGACACTCACAGGCTGCCCTGCATGCAAAAGTTTTCTGACTTCCACATCTTCCGGGCGAGCCTCAATCATATAGACCAGCTTTGAACGGGTTTCATTGCTGTAAATCACAGGCGGCGTATATTCAGCACTTGGTGAAATATAACTGATAATTGCCGTATATTCCTTTTGCGCACCGTCCACATGAACAGTAACTCTTTGCCCGTACTCTACCTGCGAAAACTTTTCTTCCGGAATATAAAAACGAACCTTTATTTGATCCTGCAGCAATAGCCATACAATGGGACTGCCTGCCTGTACCCATTCCCCCTCTTTATAAAGAGTATCATAGACCAGGCCATCCTCTGGAGATACAAGCTGCTTTTGTGCAAGATCCCACTCTCTTTGAGCAACACTTGCTTTTGCAGCTTCCAAACGTGCAGTTTGCGCTTCAATTTGCTGAGCGCGGTCTGGCAGTTGATAAATTTCCACTTGCCAGGTGAGCTCTGCAACTTTTTCATTGCTTGTCTTGGCATGGGCTCTGAGTGTGTCCAAATCCTGCTTGGAAATTGCCCCTTTTGCAGCCAATTCTTCATTTCTTTTCAATAGGATATTGGCATTTTTTGCTTCTGCCTTGGCTTGATTGAGCATAGCCTTTGCCATGGCAATTTCTTCCGGACGCTTGCCAAGTTTCATGTCTTTGAGCATTGCAAAGACACTGTTCATTTCCTCTGCTGCCTGCTTAAGAGCATACTTTTCTGACGCATTTTCCAATTCAAAAACAAGAGTATCTTTCTGTATTTGTTCACCTTTTACCACATGCAATTTTTCCAGACGACCGGAACGGGAAGAAGATAAATATAAATACTCTCCCTCAACATAACCTTGAAATACATCCTTTTCATTCCCACAGGCAGCACAGCACAAGAAAACAAAAATTATCAAATATTTTTTCATAACTATTTTTCCTTTGTATATAAGCCACTGCTCAAAAGCGTTAACACATGCTGCTTATACATTTGCTTATCCATTGTGGAAAATTCTGGAACCGAGGACAATAAATCATGGGCAATAAGCGGAAAAAGAACAAGTCCAACAACGGAAATAATAATATGATCTGCACGAATATCAGGATTAATAATTCCCTCTTTCTGGGCTTTCATAAAAATATTCTGTGCAGCTTTCAATTTCTCCAAAGGATAATATTTAATAAAACGCTCGCGAAAGTTTCCTCCGCTATAAAAGAGTTCTCGGCTCCATAATTCAGGGAAAAGCGGTTCCGCTTCCATAACATCAAAAATTCTGCCTGCAAATATTTCCAAGAGTTCAGAAGCAGATGTTACTTTATCTAAATCAGCCCAAACATACTGCATTTGCGGTGCTATGCGTTCCGCCATGATTACGTCAAGCAAACCTTCCCAGTTCTTGAAATAATAATGAACCATGGCAGAAGTAACACCTGACCGTTCGGCAATCTGGGCAACAGTTGTTTCACTGACACCTTGTTTTGCAAATAAATAAAGCGCACTTTCCAAAATACGTTCTCGCTTGTTTTCCCCTGCCTGTGCCTTGGGACGACCTTTTGCAATAGACTTTTTCATACCATTGTCTCCATAAATAATTAATTAACTAATTATTTAATTAATTGCAAGCATTATTTTAATATTTTTATAATACACTGTAATTATTTAATAATTTATTAATTAATATATATTAGCAGGAAAACAATAATAGACTCAAACATTAAAACCTGTTTTCCTGTTTCATCACCATACGAATGTGCTTTTCAATGATATTTATTATTTGAGCATAGATAGTTGATGAAGTATCAGATACCGAATTTAATTCGTCTGCTAACGTTTTTGCTTTTATTAATATTTTTGAAGATAACATATCTAAGCGCTTTAATATAAAATCTGCACGATATCCAGAAATGTCTGACAGCCTCTCAAAATTTTCTCGCCTTATTCTGCTCATGATATAGCTTGAACTGCCTAATTTCATAGCCATTTTACATGTATCATAATACGGAACCATGATTGCCGTACACATCAAATCATAACAAGGAGCCAACTCGGGAATATCATTTTTATAGAGGATAGAAAAATTTTTTGCGTGGGCATCGCCATTTCCTGTAAGATAATTGAAAATAACTAAATCGAGAAATGCTATTTTACTGGTTGCTGGCACACCTATTTGATTTAATAGATTAAAACAAGATGCCAAATTTGGTCCGCCATCATTTTCATATTTATTTTCAGGTAATACATGAAGGATCTGACAAAAATCTTCCTGATGTATTCTTGTCCAAAAACCATTTTCTTTTATCCTATCATAGCGTTCAACCACGTAAAAACTTTTATCTTTTATTCTTGCTATAAAACATTCTGGAACATTTAATCCACAGGCTTTTGCCAGTTTCATGCAAAATAATTCATTAAAAACAGTATGATCATACCCTTCAATATTTGGTTTTATAATATGCGTCGAAGGAGTTCCATTTAATGGCAGCACTAATTGATTATTTATCATGCATGCAATTAATTTATTTTGAGCTCCTGCACCAGAAATTCTAAAATCATCTTCTCCAATATAAAGAGGTCTCACCTTTAAAGAACTAAGAATTGTATAGGCTTCATCATCATTAACGTATCTGTATACTGGCCCTGCAAGATTATTAATGCAACTCTCTTCAGGCAAAACAGAAATTGCACCGGCACAATCTGCACCAATTTTATTTAATAATGCAAATGTATTTCGACTGTCTGTCTGCAAAATTTTTGCAATTTGAATCCTTATATTCTCTTCTGGCAATAATCCCTCAAAAAAGGGTCTAACAACAGTATCATCATAGATATCACCAAGAAGAGGTAAACTCACAGATAAAGGCATATTCATTTTATTTCTTAAATACTCTTCATTATATTGAAAAAAAAGCTGTCCCTTATTATAATACAAATAACCAGCTAATATATTTTTAAAATAAACATCTAATTTTTCTGCCATTACTTATTCATCCATTGATTAAATATATATAAATTTAACCCAAGTGCCTGAATAACAAGAAGTAACTTTCCCACTTGAATATTATTTTTTCCGTTCTCAATGTCACTAATGAATCTGCGTCCCGTTCCTGATAGACCAGCCAATTCTTCTTGGCTAAGCCCTTGTTCTTTACGAGTAACTCGTATAAGGGAACCTATTTCTTTCATTGTTAATAATTTTTTATTCATTTCAACCTCATTTGATACCGTTCAGTATCAAAATAAATGATAACAAAACAAAAGTCAACTTTTGTTACCGAACGGGAATAAAAATAAATTATGTATAAATAATTATCATAAATATTACCGATCGGTATCATTTCAATACGAACGTATACAAACTGTTGATAAAAAAAAGGAGGGCGAATACCCTCCTTCTGTTTTTAACATTTATTATAAAGCACTATTCGTGGCTGGCACGGTATGCTTCAAGTGCCTTGGTTTGTTCTTCAAAACTTGCAAAGCCGGCTTGATGGAGTGCATCTTCAACAGTTGCAGACCAATCCCAGGCAGCATAAATAGCAGCCTTATGGAAAATCGCACGGAATGTTTCCATATCCTTTCTAGCTTCCGCTTCATGCTCAGTGCCAATAACCTTACGCAGGTTTTCCTGCAGTCTGGTCATTTCACCATTGTACCAATCATGCAGTTCAACGCCGTTGACATATTTCTTCAAGATATGTTCATAGCCTTGTTCTTTCATGATTTTTACAAGTTTATTATAATGTTGCTGACCGAGCCATTCACCAAGTTTTGAAGTTGGGATGTTTTCAGATTCAACTTTTGCAATGTCAAGTTTGGTTTGATAATAGGTATCCGGCACAACAGAAGCAGTACTGATACCAGCAATGGCAACAAGTCCGCGCAGGATTACGCTGTTGGAAACGCCTTGTCCGCAGAAACCAATTTTCTTTCCAAACTTTTGACCAGTGAAAATGGTTGTAAGAAGTGCCCAAACAACGCCCGGATCTTCTTCATCATAAATATGAGAAAGACTTGCGTTGTCACGGTCAGTACCAAGAACCATTTGGGTCATATCGTTGGAACCAATGGAGAAACCGTCAAATTCCTGGATAAATTGTTTTGACAAAATAGCGTTGGATGGAATTTCAGCCATTTGGATAACTTTCAATTCATCCTGTCCGCTGACAAGTTTATGTACATTTTCAAGATAAGAGCGCATTGCACGAGCTTCTTCAAGAGTACGTACAAATGGAAGCATAATTTGCAGGTTTTTACCGCCATAGACACCACGGGCAAGCTTGAATGCTTCAAGTTCCCAGTCGTGAATATTACGGGAAACACCACGATAGCCCAACATTGGGTTATCTTCGTGTTGTTCAAAGAGGCAGCCGCCAAGCAAGTTATAGTATTCATTAGACTTAAAGTCTGTTGTACGGTAAATGATATCCTTGCCGTAGAAAGCCATTGCAAAGAGCGCAAGGTTTTGTGCCAGGGTTTGGATATAATGTTCCTTACCTGTTTTATAACCGCGGCTGGTGATAATATTACGGATTTTGCTTGGAATTGCCTGCAATTCTTCCATCTCTTTGATCATTCCGCATTTCAGGCCAACTTCGCGGCGAAGTTCTGTAATACGTTTCAAAGCTGAAAGAATTTGTGCATCATCTTTTACTTTTTCATATTGAGATTGAATAAGCGCATCCACTCTCATGATTTCAGAAAGTTTTTCTTCCGGAGAGCCAGAGAACATGGTGAGCGCTTCTTCATAACCAAAAATAATTTTGATATGTTCAGAAAGATTGGAAGAAGTACGAAGTGTATCTTGATAACGCAAAGCATTTTCAAAATATTCATCAAGCTTATGTTCCAATTCACGGATTTTTCTTTGTTGAGCAAGAACTTCTTCTGTTCCTTGTGGTTCGTAATTAACGGTTGCTTCAATTTCTTGAGCAAGACCGGTTACGCGGCCAACGTGGTCACGCATTTTCAAATCAAGGGTAACGAGACCGCTGGAAAGTTGTTCCTGCATAATTTTGGTCAGTGAATTATCCAAAGTTGCAAGCTTAGCTGAAACTAAATCTTCCAAAGTTCCGTTATCATAGGCTTCCAAAGCTTTTGGATGCACAGCAACGTTGCCGAGCATAAATTCAGCACGGAGTAAGCCAACTTCAAAATCTTCCACATTACGTAAACGGGAAAGGAAGAGAGCCTGGTTTACGTCAGCTAAAACAAGTCCGACATGGGTTTTGGTTTTTGGAAGTTTAGCAAGGTTCATTTCCCCGCCAATTTCATTGAGAGGAAGAAGACCGCGGTATACACGGCCGCGAGTACCGTCAACAGTTACTTCCTGACCGTCCAAAGCTCGAAGGGTTTCATTTCTTTGAATACCAATAACAGCGGCAATGCCAAGTTCACGGGAAGTAATCGCAGCGTGGCTGGTATCCCCGCCAACGTCAGCCAAAATAGCAGAAGCAACACGCATGCCTGGAACCATATCAGGGTCAGTTCTTTCAGCTGCTAAGATATCGCCTTTGCCAACTTTGTTGAGTTCAAGAGCAGAACGCAGGAAGCGCACAACACCTTGACCAGCGCCGCGGGAAGCGCCGTTGCCTTCCAAAATAACTTCAGCTTTTGCAGCTGCTTTTTCATCCACTTCCAGACGGCGCATGAAAATAGTATTTGGATGCAGTTCCAGTTCTTCATTCCAACGGGTTTCAGGACGTGCCTGCACGAACCAAAGGTCGTCGTTGGCGTCAAAGCAGAACTCTGTATCCATAATCATGCTGCCGTATGCTTTACTGATGATACGAACAGCTTTGGCAATATTTTCAGCCTGTTGAATGGAAAGAGCCCATTTATTCACATCGTTTTTGTCAACGTCAATTTCTTTGGTGCCGCCCTTTGCATCATAAATAATTTTCTTGGTTTTGCTGCCAAGATTGCGAACAACAACTTCAGCACCGTCGTCGCGTTGGAAAACATAATATTTATCAGGAGTTACCATACCGCCAACAACAGCTTCTCCAAGACCATAGCTTGCATCAATACTTACAAGATCGTTGCGGGTAGTACCGCGGCAGCCGGATGCAGTATCAGCAGCAAAGGCAGTACCGGAAACCATTGGGTTGATCATACGCATGATACAAACAGACAAGGAAGTTTGTTCTATAGCCCATTCTTTCTTGGCTTGTACTGCAAGTTCTTCATTGCCGGTTGCTTCAGCCTGAGTAATACCGTCACGAATAGCTTCACGGCGATAGGTCATGGAACGAAGGTTATAAGCAGATGCACAGTCCCAGTGATAGGCTTGGGCAACTCTTTCTTCACCCACAATATTCAAATACGTATCCTGCAAACCGGCGAAAGCTTTTTTGCGGGAGTCTTCACCGGCAGCAGAAGAACGAACAGCTACAGGCACATCTTCAGCGCCAGCTTCTTTACAAATAGCTTTATAGGCTTCACGAACTGCAGTATCAACTTCTTTTGGCAAATCAACGGACAAAATCGCAGACTGTACCAAAACAGAACGTTTGCGGAGCTGGTCAATTACTTCCTGAGAAGTTGCAAAACCTTCAACAACGTTGTTCACAAAGGTGCGCAAACGAATTTTGGTCGCATTTGGTTCTTTTGCATCAGCTTTTTTAATTTCTTTACCAAGATTACGAACCAGTTTTTGCAGGTAATCCGGGTCACGGTTAATTTCGGGGTCATTCCAGTCAATACGAGAATACTCTCTTTCAACCAGGGAACGAACAAGAGCTGCGTTAATGCTTGTTTCATCTAAAACTTTATGGAAGTTAATAGAGGAAATAGCACGGAATTGAGGACTGCGAACGCCTTTAATTTCATGGATTTTCGCAGTGTTAAAGTTTTTACCGCCAACAATAATTTCAGCACTTTCACCAATAGCCATAATGTCAGCACCAGTGAGAACAAGTTTTTCCTTGAGTGCCTCGATATTAGGAGTTTCAGTGTTCTTTTTACTCATGTGTTCCTCCGAGAAATGTGTCCATTAACTCGTGTTTTTATTTATGAATTTGTTTCATCATTAGAGATAAACTTTGCCTTGTGGGAAGCAGAAATTTTTGCCCCGCAATATGGGCAGAAACTTGCATCCGCATATGCTAACGGTTTGCCACAGGCCTTATTGGGGCAAGTAAGCGGCATACTGTCAATTTCCATAATAAGTTCACCCTCATGAACTGGCGTCATTTTGCGTGAAACTTTATAGTCTGCCATTTTATAAACCTTGGTAACAATACCGTTACGAGGAGATAAAACAGCTTTTTCCTGTTTCATAATGGAGATATTGAAAAGTTCCTGACCTTTCTTAACTATATCACCAACTTTTACATATGTCACCCATAAATCACCGTTGGAAGGCGCACCGATTTGGTTTTTATCATGAGGATCAGCCATAAGCACATCAGTACTTGCTGAACCTGCAGGATTGGCAACCTGCACTTCATGGGTCATAAACTGGGAGTCATAGGCATAGCGAACTTCGACGGTTCCTTTCGGAGAAATTGGGCTGATATGATAGATAGTAACGCTATGCGGTTTACCGTCTTCATCCACAAACTGCAGTTCGCGGCCAATTTCAAGTCCTTCAAACCAAACATCGAGCGGCAAAGCGTTTGCATCGCCGAAATCTTGTTTGAATTGAATATTTTTAATGGAATCACCGGGGTGATTCATATACATCACGAGCTCTTCATCTGTAGGCTTGCGTTTTAAGATTTTTTCACAGGCTTTTTCTTCAGCTGCAAAATCTGTTGGATCTAAATGGTCTAAAGGACTGTCTTCAGTTCTTTCCTGAATGGCATGTTTCCATTTATCCCCAAAGGCGCTTTGGTATACCCAGTCAGCCGGGAAACCAAGAGGCAGTTTACCAAATTTACCAAGCAGCAAATTACGGAAAGCGTCGTTACAATCCTGATAAATCATAAGACGTTCTTTCTTCATTGCCTTGGATAAATCTTCTTCCTTAGTATTGACAACAGTTTCAAGAATATCAAGAAGTTTTGTCACTTCTTCCATACCATTGCGTTTCCATGCGCCGGTTACAGCAAGGAAGGCTGTGTTCCAGGTAATTTGAGAACCCGGGGTCACATCATGGTATTTTACAATCTGACGAATTCCGGCAAGGAAACGAAGCATATAAGGAAGTAAGTGGATATAGCCCTGCTTCATTGCTCCTTCCTGAGAAGAAGAGGTTGCGCCGCCGGGCATGCCATGCATAACAACATCATGGTCAATACCCTGGAAATAAGGAGCGCAGTATCTGTCATAATAAGGCATGATTTGTTTGAGCACAAAGTTCGCATCACGAATCATATCCTTATTCAGGAAGTTTTTAATGCCGCATTCATCTTCTAAATGAGTTGCGGTAGAAAGGACTTCACCTTGACCGTAACTGCGAACGCCTGCGCCAAGAGCAACATCTAAAATATGAGCTCCGGCCTTGGCTGCTTCAGTAAGAGCCGGCGTAAACAAACCGTCTGTAAAGTGGCGGTGATAATGCAGTACAAGGCTTGGCCAGCGTTTACGTACTGCAGTCACAAGTTCACGCACAAAATGTGGTGAGCAGTTGCCTGCCATGTCTTTCAATCCCAAAATAATCATATTGGAAGCCCGTTCCGTACTTACGCCAAGCACATTTGCGGTCATGGTCAAAATATCTTTTGTGGTATCAAGGTAATAATCAACATCAAAACCACGATTTGGCGTCACAGAAAGCGCCGGCTCAAAAATAATATCATTGCGGCTCAAAATAACTTCTGCAAGTGGTTTCATGTTACGGATATCATTGAGGAAATCAAAGCAGCGGATAACATGATAATTTTCGCAGATCATTTCACAGGTGCGCTGCATGAGATTTCTTGGCTGCGGAGAATAACCAAGCACGTTGGTGGAACGCACAAGAATTTGCTTCATGGTTTTGGGCGCGAAATTATTCCATGCCTTTGCTTCGCTAAAAGGATAGGTCATATTTGCCATCATATTGACATGGAAATGTGCCCCGCCGCCATTTTCCAAAGAAAAGAACTGGCAATTATCGAGATATGGACCAACGAGCTTATCTTCTGCCAGGCGGAATCTGTTGCTGCTGTTGGATTGGGTTTGGTCACGGCAGGTGGTATCAGTAAAATGTATTCTATTGGAATCACGTACAAAATCCAGAACAGCCTGACGGTCGCCGGCAGGATAAACACTTGGAGTTTGACGAACTTCTCTTTTAATATGAGGAAGAACGGGCTCAAAATGAGGCATACGCGGCGTATCACTGGTGCGGTATTTTCCGCGCTGAATATGGGGGTTATAACCTTTTGCAGAAATTTCAGCAATCAAACGGCTGAGGCGTTCCGCTTCCGGGTATAAATCCTGATAGTTCAGTAATTCCGGAGTGTTTTCAATAAAGGTTGTATCAAAATTTGCATTCAGGAAACGCTTGTTTTTGAGGACATGGCGGAAGAATGGAATTGTGGTTTTTACACCGCGGACACTATATTCTTCCAAAGCACGCGTCATAATGCTGCATACTTTATCCCAGCCAAGGCCATAAGCGATCAGCAATGAACCCGCAGAATCATAGTTTGAAGGGAAATCATAGCCGGCAGACAAGTTGGAGTCGATACGAACCCCAGGGCCACCAGGAGAAATATAACGAGTAATACGTCCGGAGTTTGGAGAGAAATTATTTTTTGGATCTTCGCAGTTGATACGAACCTGCATTGCGGTGTGGTAGCCATAAGTATCTTCATCATTGAGCGCAAGCTGTACGCCAAAAGCCAAAGCAATTTGCGTTTCCACAAGGTCAAAGCCATAACGGCTTTCAGTAATGCCGTGTTCAACCTGCAAACGGGTGTTAACTTCAATAAGATACGGTGTTCCGTCTGCTGTAACAAGAAATTCAACCGTGCAAAGAGAATGATAATTAACCGCTTTAGCAAGACGGATAGAGTATTCTTTCAAGCGGGCGCGAAGTTCAGGGGTAATGCCAATCCAGGGAGACGGGGTAATTTCAATCAGTTTTTGGTGGTTGCGCTGAACAGAGCAGTCACGTTCGTCACAGGCAAAAACATTACCGTATTTATCTGCAATAACTTGAATTTCTATATGGCGAACATGCTCTAAATATTTTTCAACAAATAAACGAGGGTTACCAAAGGAAGCTTCTGCCATAGTGGAAGCTTTATTAAAGGCATCTTCAAGCGTGCTTTCATCGCGGATAACAAAAATACCGCGGCCACCGCCGCCGCCTTCTGCCTTGAGCATGGCAGGCATGCCAATTTCGCGGATGATTTCTTTTGCTTCTTCAACAGAAACAGCTCCTTCAGAACCCGGAACAACAGGAATACCTAATTTTTTCGCAATATTACGAGCTTCAACTTTATTGCCGAGCATACGCATGGCATCAGCATCAGCTCCAATGAAAACAATGCCCGCTTCCTGACATTTGCGGGGGAAGGTATCATCTTCTGAGGCAAAGCCCCAGCCCGGGTGGATAGCAACCACGCCGCGTTTCTTTGCTTTGCTGATAATCAAATCTAAATCTAAATAAGCAGTAGGGTCAGAACCTAAAAGCATAAGTTCTTGAGCAGAGGCAACAGCAGGAGACGTTTTATCCACATCGGTTGCAGTCATAATTGCTGTAGCGTGGAAACGTTCACGAATAGAACGACAAATACGACGAGCAGGAATACCACGGTTTGCAACAAGAATCGGCTTTCCTTCCAATTCTTGCAAGAGCTCGTTCATAGGTTTTGGAGTCATAATTAACCCTTCTTATTTAGTAATTGAACCACCAACTATATATATTATTCCATTTTCAGAAGAAAGAATGAGTTCCCCTTCTTCGCCCAAACCAACAATTTGTCCTACAACAACATCACGGGCAATATCGCCGGAATAAAAGCTATCCTTGACCAAGGCATCTTTTATGCAGACAGTGTCCCCCAAAAAGGCAAGATACTTTTTGCATAGTGAATTCCATGCCGTATTATTGTAAGATATTAGATTTTTTTTATACCATAAATTTATTTCTTTCACAAGCGCAAAGCAAAAACCTGAAATTATAAAAATTTTATCAATTTCTTCTATTTTATCAGCATATTGAAAGCTATTTTCTGGATTTTTTTGCGCGCTGCAGAAAAGAGAATTATTAAAATAATTATAAAATCCCCTTTGCCTGTCCGGCATACTGAAATTTTGTAATTTTCCTGCTGAAATATAAAAATTTTCCCGCAATAAATCATTGGGGGGCGCGGAAAATACATTGATGCCCATGCCTGCCACAAGTGTGTTATTCCGCTCTTCCAATAAAATTCCGCCCACTTTCTCATAGCCATGCGCTGTTTTTTGCACGATATCATTCGGCCATTTCAGTTCAACCGCAAAGCCAAGTTTTTCCAAGGCATTTGCCGCTATTGCCCCAAAGGCTGGAGCAGCTGCTTCGGAATTAAATGGATACGTATTTGGCAAAACAATGGCAGTATATAAATTGTCCTGCAAAGACTCCCATTTTCTGCGCAATTGCCCGCGTCCTGAAAGCTGTTTTTGACAAAGAATAGTTGTAAATGCATGCATTTCCCGCTCACGGGAAAGTTCATGCGCTTTATCCAGCGTACTTGTGATGCTATCAAAAACATACACATCATAGGAAAGATTTGTCGGAACAGTCCAAAAATTCCCTTGCTTATCCCAGTCTTTTAATGAAAAAAAAGCATTATGCTTCTTAGCAAATTCCTGCTCAAAAAAACATAATGCTTGTGTATTTTTTTGCGTATCCATTTATTTTGCTTCAACTTTATTTTCAATAATTGTATCACGGACACCGAATTTTTTGAAGCGCTCCTGACTTTCCTTTAAGCGCTCTTCTGTTCCAATCAAAAGCACATGGATATAATACCAATTGCCCTTCGCGTCTTTTTTGACATTTTTCTTGGTTCTGAAACCGTCGCTCTCTAATTTCAAACGCAAAGTATTAGCTTGTTCTTCACTTCTAAAGGCTGCTACACGAATATCATAATCAAATTTTTTATTGACATTGGCAAGTTCTGCTGCCTTTTTATCAGCTTCATTTTTTGCATCTGCCTGCGCTTTCAAGCGTTCTTCATTGGCCTTTTTCTCGGCTTCCTGTTCAGCAAGAATTTCTTCAGCGGTTTTCTTTTCAGGCTCTTTTTTGAGTGAAGTCATAAATTGCAGATCTTCTTTAGGAAGAACCGGTTTTGCCTGCTCTTCCTGAACATGAGCAGTCAAAGGCACAGGCTTTTCTTTTTGCACAGGAGGCGTCATGCCTTTGCCAATAATCAGCCCAAACAAAAAGGCAAAACCAACAGAAGCCAAAATAGTTACCAGCGCCGTAATGCAGGCGGAAGTACTGAGAACAATTCCTTGTTTTGCTGTTCTGTTTTCTGGCTGCAAAACTTCGCCGCTTTCACCTTGATTGACAGGTTCAGTATATTCAGTATCTTCACGAGGTTTGGTTTTTAAAAAGCCCTCTTCCATTTCTTCTGGCTGAGCAGCCTCTTGTTGTTCCTCACGCTCTTTGGAAGCCAATAATTTTTTTACACTTTCAAAAAACGGATTTTTTTTGTTTTCAGGAGTATTGCGATAATTGGGACGCGCCACGTTTCTTTCCTCTTACATGGTTTCTGGTGCGTGAACACCTAATAAATTCAAGCCATTAGAAAGAATCGTTGCCACAACACGCAAAAGCGCCAAACGTGCCTTTATCGTTTTTTCATCCCCACTTAAAACAGGTGTATTTGCATAATAACTATGGAATTTTCCTGCCAAATCCATAAGATAGAAGCTGATAATATGCACAGCCTTTGCCTTGGCAGCATCAAGCACAGCTTCTTCAAAGTGCAGTGCTGAACGAATAAGCCCAATATCAGCACTGTCTGTCAACGCTGCAAGCACATCCAAACTTGTTTTCTCATCAAGGGTATAGCCATTTTCTTCGCCGCGGCGGAGCAAGGTTTTAATCCGCGCATGAGCATACTGCACATAATACACAGGGTTTTCCAAATTGCGCTGTTTTACCAAATCTAAATCAAAATCAAGAGGTTGATCACTTTTTCTGGAAAGGAACATGAAACGGGCAGCATCAGTACCGACTTCATCAAGAACTTCCCGCAGCGTAATAAATTCCCCTGCCCGGGTAGACATGGCAACAGGCTCGCCGCCGCGAAGCAAGTTTACCAATTGAATAAGAATAACATGGAAATCTTCTTTTGGATTCCTGCCAAGAGTTTCAACGGCTGCCGCAACGCGAGGAACATAACCATGGTGGTCAGCTCCCCAAACGTCAACAAGTTCCTCAAAGCCACGGTTAAATTTATCTGCATGATAAGCAATATCAGAAGCAAAATAGGTTAAAAATCCGTCGCTTTTGCGAAGAACTCTGTCTTTATCATCGCCGAACAAGGTGGATTTAAACCACAAAGCATTATCCTTTTCGTAGACATAACCGCGTTCTTTCAAATTATTCAAAGTCTTTTCAACAGTTCCGTTATTGACAAGGCTTGCTTCGGAGAACCACACCTGATGCTCAACTCTGAAATCATTTAAATCCTGTTTGATGCCGTTTAAAATTTTATTCATGGCATATTCATAGCAGCGATTTTCAGCGTCCGGATAGGTGGGAAGCTTTGGATCTTTTTCAAGCATTTCTTTAGCAATATCAATGAGATAATCGCCTCTGTAATAATCATCAGGATAGGTCACGGGTATATTGCAAAGATCCTGCATTCTCAGCCATGTGGAAAGCCCCAAAATCCGCATTTGCAGGCCGGCATCATTGATATAATATTCTGTGCTGACATCGTACCCAGCAAAACGCAAAATTCTGGTAATACTGTCGCCAACTGCTGCTCCGCGGCCATGCCCAATATGCAAGGGGCCTGTGGGGTTCGCTGAAACATATTCCACATTGACCCGTCTGTGATTGCCATAAGTCAGTGAGCCAAACTTTTCTTTCATGCTTTCCATGAGCAAAACTTGCTCATGCCAAAAGCTGTGCTTAAACGTCACATTGATGAAGCCGGGGCCGGCAATTTCAACTTTTTCAATAAGTGGATTTTTTTGCAGTTCTGCACAAATTTCTTCTGCAATGGAGCGAGGAGCTTTCTTGCAGATTTTGGCAAGCGTCATGGCAATATTGGTTGCCAAATCACCGTGTTTTGTATCTTTTGGAAGTTCAATAACAGCTTTCTCCGGCCATTCCCAGGATTTTTCTTTAACAATATTACCAAGTGCTTCTTTCAAAACTTGTATATCACGCATAATAGAACCTTTTTCTATTGAGTTTCTTCATAAAATTTGTTAGAGATAAAGTATATAAAAAATGCTCTTGTTTAGCAAATAAAATTTTTATGGATTTTATCGTTCACTATGCTTGATAATTTACTTTTTTTTGAGTTCAGCGGCATAAAAAATGTCCATTGCCTTTTTCACGGCAAAAATTTCAACACAGAAAAATCCCTTGGCAGCATTGCCTTTGACCGCGGCGAAAATAATGCTGTTATCCGCGAAAACAGAAGATATTTATTTGAAAAATTAAATATGCCTGTTTTGGAAGTTCACCAAATCCACTCAAACATTTTACACTTTAATCCCAAAGAAACACATTATTCCGAACAAGCAAGCCTTGAAGGCGACGGCATTGCCACAGATAAAGCAAAGCATGCTTTACTTATAAAAACTGCCGATTGCCAACCCATTCTTTTTACAGACCCAAAAGGTGAACATATCATGGCTCTGCATGTTGGCTGGCGCGGCAACAGAAATGATTTTATTCTGACGGCTGTGGCAGAATTTTGCGATACGTACAAAATCCCTGCAAAAGATTTACTGGCTGTCCGCGGCCCAAGCCTTGGGCCAAACGAAGCAGAATTTACCAATTTTGCCGCAGAATGGGGTGATGCCTACAAAAAATGGTATAATACACAAAAACAAACCCTCAATTTGTGGGAACTGACCAGATTTCAATTGCAGCAGGCAGGACTTTTACCGGAAAATATTTATCGTATTGATTTTTGTACCAAAACAATGCCGCAATATTTTTCCCACAGGGAAAATAACCAAACAGGCCGCCAAGCCAGCATTATCTGGTTTGAATAAAAAATAAAAGCCGGAACATTTACAAAAAAATTGCAATAATTATCATATATAAATAAAAAATACCGAAATATCATACCAATCTAAAATTCTAAAATAAATTTTGTACCTTTTTCAGGTTCACTTTCAAGCTTAATCTGAATATTATGCAGTATAGTAGCATATTTTACAATGCTTAACCCCAAGCCGGAACCGCCTATTTTACTGTTGTGGCTTTTGTCCGCACGATAAAAGCGTTCAAAAATTCGCTCTTGATCTTGTTTATCAATACCAATTCCCGTATCTTCAATAATAATTTTATTTGTCGTGAGAACTTTTCCCAGCCAAATTTTTACTGTTCCATGTTCTTTATTATATTTTATTGCATTTTCACAAAGATTATACAGCATTTCATCTAAAATATACCGAAAGCCTGAAATTTGGATATTTTCACCACTAAGTTCAATATGCACATTTTTTTCAAGAGCAAAAGGATTTAATCTGTTGCAAATTTCCAAAAGCAAAGGATAGAGATCCACTTCTTCTTTATCTAAAACAAGTTTTTCTTCGTCCAATTTTGACAAAAGCATAATTTTATCAATAAGCACAATAAGCCGCTGTGCCTCATGATAAATACGGCCTGCAAAACTTTCTATATCTTCTTTTTGCACAATGCCGTCTTTGATAAGCTCTGCATACCCGGAAATCGAAGTGAGAGGAGTTTTCAGTTCATGGGAAACATTGGCAGAAAATTCTTTGCGTATGGTATCAATTTTTTCTTTTTCCATGTTTTGTTTTTCAATACGGACTAAAAGAGGCATAATTTCGTCATAATTTTTTCTTTCCAGAGGATGAATTAAATTAATTTGATTGATAGGCACAATGATTTTATTTACTAAGATTTTTACCAAAATATAGGCAATAATAAACATAATACATGCAGTACTCAAAATAACGGGCAAAATCCGCAAGGCAATCAGACCCACTGTATCAAATTTTTTGGCAATACGTAAAATATTATTATCAACCATTTCAGCATAATAAAACATTTTTGTTCCAAAAGTTTCAGAAATTCTGATATCTTCGCCTATTTCTCCTTCAAGAGCCTTTTGCACTTCCGGACGCAGCAGGTGATTTTCAAAATCAATATTCATGTTAGAATCATAAAGAACATTGCCTGCTTTGTTAATAAGACTGATACGTGTATTAAAAAGCCCTATATCAATAGCATGCAAAAAGCCACTGCCCATACTGGCAAGAAGACGTTTTATATACTGTGCCTCCTGACGTACTTCATGAATACTCATATTCACAGTCTGACGATAAATAATATAGGTAAACATACTGTAACTGATAAGCAGCGTTACAGTAATTAAAAGCAGCATGCCTTTATGGATTTTTGTTTGCAGTTTCATACTATTTACTCATTTTATAGCCTATTCCGCGTATGGTTTCTATTTGATTTCCACTCTGCCCAAGTTTTTGACGAAGGGTTTTAATATGCGCATCGACGGTTCGTGTTTCCCCATAAAAATTTGCGCCCCAAACTTCCTCAAGCAAGGTATTGCGGGAAATAACACATTCAGGATTAGACATAAGCTTCTTTAATAATTCAAATTCTTTAAGCGTAAGAATAACCGGTTCGCCATTGCTTCGCACTTCATATTTTTCCAAATCAAGAACAATATTTCCCAGGCTTAAACCATGTTCCTGCTCTTTCTGCCCGATACGCCGAAGGACTGCCTTAATTCTTGCCACAAGCTCCATAATTCCAAAAGGCTTGGTAATGTAATCATCAGCTCCCAAATCCAAACCTTTGACTTTATCATATTCTGCGCCTTTGGCTGTCAGCAAAATAACAGGAATATGCTTTGTTTTGGGATTATTCTTTAATTTTGATAAAATTTCCAAACCATCAATATCCGGAAGCATGATATCAAGCAAAATTAATTCCGGAGAACTATTCTCAAGTGCTTGAAAAAGTTCTTTTCCGCCTGCAAGTCCGCAAGCCTCAAAACCCGTTGCCTGCAAAGAATATATGATTAATTCCCGAATATTGTCTTCATCTTCCACACAAAAAATCATGGACTATTCCTTAATGCTGTATGATTTATGATTCCCCGTGAGGGCAAATTCCACCCACTCTGCAATGTTGGTTGCATGGTCGCCGATGCGTTCAAGATATTTTGCAACCATAATTAAATCAATAGCTAATTTGCCCTGTTCAGCAATATTTTTGTTAATAAATAAAATAAGTTCTTGTTTAACCTCTTCAAATAATGCATCCACATGCTCATCTTTTTTGATAATTGCCTGTGTCAAAGCTAAATCATGTTTAACATATGCTGTGACACAATCAGAAACCATTGCCATAACGCATTTGCTCATTGCCCCAATTTTTGATAATTCAAAATGATTATACGCCGTATCATTCGTGATAATTTCTGCAATATCAGCAGCCTGGTCACCAATCCTTTCCATATCTGTAATGATTTTCAATGCTGCTGAAACTTCCCGTAAATCTTTGGCAACAGGCTGCTGCTGAAGTAAAAGCCGCAGACAGAGATTTTCTATTTCTTTTTCAACGGCATCAATTTCCGATTCCACATCATAAACAGTTTTTGCCTTGCAGCTTTCATTTTTCAGCAAAATCGCCGTTGCCTTGCAAATGGCAATTTCACAAAGTTCTCCCATATAAATAAGATGTTCATGCAATTCACTCAGTTCCTGTTCAAATTTATTGCGCATTATCCAAATCTCCCTGTAATATAATCTTCTGTTCTTTTATCCTGCGGAATAGAAAAGAGTTTATCTGTCGTATTGTATTCAATCACCTCACCAAGCAGGAAAAATGCTGTATTATCAGAAATACGCATTGCCTGCTGCATATTGTGAGTAACAATAACAATAGTATACTGTTTTTTTAATTCTATCAGCAAATCTTCAATTTTAGCTGTAGAAACAGGATCAAGGGCAGATGTTGGTTCGTCCATAAGCAAAACTTCAGGATTAACTGCCAAAGCCCTTGCAATACAAAGCCGCTGCTGCTGTCCGCCGGAAAGCCCTAAAGCATTTTTTTTCAGCCTGTCCCTGCTTTCTTCCCAAACAGCGGCTCTTTGCAGCGAAGTAACCACAATTTCCTCTAAATCTGCTTTTTTTGTCACGCCATGCGTTCTTGGTCCATAGGCAATATTATCATAAATACTCATGGGAAAAAGATTAGGCTTCTGAAAAACCATACCTACTTTTTTCCGCAGAATATTGACATCATATTCAGTATACACATTTTTATTATCGAGCAGGATTTCTCCCTCAATTTTGCAGTCTGGAATTAACTCGTTCATCCTGTTTATCGATTTAAGAAGCGTAGACTTTCCACAGCCTGACGGACCAATAAAAGCTGTAATATTTTGTGCCGGCAAACAAAGATTAATATTTTTTAATGCCTGAAAATCATCATAAAAAAGATTAATAGAATTAATGGTAATTTTATCCATAAAAGTTCCTTAGATACGAATAAGTTTTTTTGCCAGGTAATACGAAAAACTATTGATAATAACCACGAGCAGGAGCAAAACAACAGCTGCGGCATAGGCTTGATCCATATACAGTCCCTCATTGGCAAGGGTAAACATGTGAATTGCCAAAGAACGCCCTGAATTCATGATAGAATGAGGAAACTGAGCCACGGTTCCCGCCGTATACATTAACGCAGCGGTTTCTCCCACTATTCTGCCGATGGCAAGAATAATTCCAGCGAAAATTCCAGGGACAGACGCAGGCAAAATAATTTTAAAAATTGTCCGCAGTTTTCCTGCCCCAAGCCCAAAACTTCCTTCCCGATAACTATCAGGCACTGCAAGCAGAGCCTCTTCCGTCGTGCGAATGAGCAGGGGCAAAATCATCATACTCAATGTCAATGCCCCGGAAAGAAGAGAAAAGCCCAAACCGCAATGAATAACAAAAAAAAGCATACCAAAAAGGCCATAAATAATAGAAGGTATACCTGCCAGTGTCACTGTGGTAATGCGGACTGCTTCAACAAATTTACTGTTTTTTTCAGCATATTCCACCAGATAAACGGCAGAAAAAATCCCAACAGGCGCGGCAAAGACAAGAGCAAGAACTGTGATAATAATGGTATTAAAAACAGCCGGCATTACTGAAGCATTTTCTGAACTGTATTCCCAGGCAAATGTTGAAAATGTAAGAGCTGGAAGCCCCTGCACAACAATATGAGCAATGAGATACAATAACACGCCAAAAGTAAATAAAGCAGAGCCAAATACCATTATGCACAGGAAAACAGATGCCGGTGAATTTTTATAACGTTGAAAAATTTTCCAAACAGAACGCATAATAACTCTCATTTTCCTTTTTTAGTCATGCTTTTCCTGTTGATACAGGCAAGACCAAGATTAATCATTAATATGAAACAAAATAACACAACGCCTGTGGCAATAAGAGCTTCCCTGTGCAAATCTGCCGCGTAGCCCATTTCAATCACCACATTTGCCGTCAGCGTTCGCACACCTTGAAAAATATCTGTTGGAATACGTGCCTGGTTTCCTGCAACCATGATGACTGCCATGGTTTCTCCGACCGCACGTCCAATGCCAAGCACAATGCCCGCAAGAACACCTGATTTCGCAGCAGGCAGAACAACATGAAAAACGCTCTGCTCATGGCTTGCCCCAAGAGCCACAGCTCCTTCATAATAAAGAGCTGGAACAGCACGCAGCGCGGATTCTGTCACACTGATAATTGTAGGCAAAATCATAATTCCAAGTAAAAGTGAAGCGGTAACAATACTGTTGCCATTACCTCCAAATCCCAAAGCTTGCCCAAAATCACGCACCAAAGGCACAATAACAACTAAACCGAAAAATCCATAAACTACAGACGGAATACCAGCTAAAATATCTGTGGCGATTTTCAAAGGTCTATACAATTTTTGCGGACAGTAAAATGCCATAAAAACAGCAGTTAAAATACCTGTTGGAACCCCAACAATAATTGCCCCGAGCGTCACATAAATACTTCCCAGTATCATGGGAAATATGCCAAAAATTTCAATGTTCGGACGCCAAACTGTGCCTGCAAGGAAATTCCAAAGTCCAATTTTTGTTAATGCGAGTGCGCCGTTATGAAAAAGATATATGCAGATAAATGCAACGACCAAAACCGAAGTTGAAGCCGCTGCAAAAAACACACCTCGCATGATTTTTTCATTCCATGCCTGAGGTCTCATTTATTTTAAAACCTCTGCCCATGTTTTGGTGTCACCTGAATATATGGACTTTACCGCTTCCTTTGAGAGAGATTCTACCCTGTTATTTTTATTGACTATAACAGCTATCCCGTCTATCGCGATAACTATGGGTTTCAACCCCTGCTCCAATTCCTTGACCTTAAGCTCACGGCTGGCAAGACCAATATCATAATTGCCGTTGATTACAGAAATCATACCCGTTGTAGAATCTGTAACCTGCAGTTCAAGGTCTGCGTCAGGATTGACAAGTTTATACGCTTCAAGCAATTTTTCCATTACAGGTGAAACAGAGGAAGAACCTCCAACAACAGCTTTTCCTTTAGGCTTTGCTGAGACAAATTCTTTTTGCCCGGCAGCAGGAATATACCCTGCTTTTTCCACAAGTTTCTGCCCCTCAGCGCTCAAAATGAACGCAATAAAATCTTCTGCCGCTGCATTTTGTGTTTTTGGGTTTACTGCAATATTGAAAGGACGGGATATGGTATAGGTACCATTTTGAATATTCTCAATACTTGGCAAAATATTATCTATTTTAACAGCTTTGACTTTATCATTCAAAGCGCCAAGTGAAATATAGCCTATAGCATATTCATCACCAGCAACTGTTGTTAGCATGACAGATGTACTGTTAGTAATTTGGGCGTCTGCTGTTGTCATGTCTGCTTTCTTTCCCTGGAATAGCCCCAGAACATCAAAAAGTTCCACAAACGCACCGCGTGTTCCTGAACCCTCTTCCCGTGAAAGCACTGTAACAGGGGAAGAAGATTTCCATTCCGCAAAGGCAGAACCAATAAACGAAAATGACAATAAGCCTGTTAATACGCTTGCTGTCAAACCACAGGTTAACATTGATTTAATTTTCATAATAACTCCTTTTTTTTGAGGTTGAGAATGATATAAAATACTATTGTAAAAATAAAAGGAGTATTAATGTAAAATATATGTAAAAGGATAAAACGATACGCGTTAGAGCATTTCCCCAAAAATAAATATTTCAAAGTTACAAAAAAAGCCCGCCTATATCAAAACAAGCGGGCTTAATTTATATCATCCTGAAATTTATATTTAAATCTTATGGGTGATCTTTAAACATATTACCAGTTGCTTCTGAACCGCTGTGGCAAGGAGTACAATCCATAACACCCTTTGCCCAGTTGGTTTCTTCGCCCTTGGTTTGGTGACAGGTCTTGCAGTATTTTACAGAATCTTGTACCGGCATGGTTGTCTTGAAATCCTTGCCAAGCTCAATTTTTGCATTAAAGATTTCAGCAGCTTTCATGGCAACGTCAGCAGTCAAACGGCCACAGCGTTCATTTCTTTTCTTTGCAGTTGCTTCAATTTTGTTTTCATAGCACCACTTGGAAACAGAAATATGACAAAGAACAGAGCCGGCAATATTTGAAGGAATTTCACCGGGAACACCTTGTGCTTTATCTTTTGGATCATAAATTGGCAAAGCAGTTTTTTCATACCAGCGATACAATTCATGAACCATAGGAGTACGTTCATCTCTGCCCCAGAAAAGTGCATAGGCTGCTGCTGCACCATAGAGTGCACCGCAGATTGTACCCCAGTCAGAAATACCTCCCTTGTTTGCTTCAAGCATTGTAAATGGGAACTGGTTATATGGTGCACCGTATTTTTCACCCAATACACCAATAAGACCGTAGAATACGCCATAACCGCAGGCATACCCTTTATACCAGTATCCTTCGTATGCAGCCTCTGCGCATTCAAATGGATCCAATTTATGCGGAGTCCAGCCAAATTCACCATTCACTTGTTCAAAACGTTTAGTTGGAGCAGCGTGTACCAAATGTGAACCACCGTCAACCAAAGAAGTAACAGCACCACCAGCAACCAATGCACCAAAGCCCATCAAACAATCACGTCTGCTAACACTCATGAAAACCTCCAAAAAATCTTTTTCACAAGGTAAAAGTTATACCTGTATTTATGATTTTCTTGTACCTGTATTCAAAGCAAAAGTCAATGGGAGAACAAGATTTTTCAGTAAATAATTTATCTTTATAAAAAGCGAATTAATAGCAGACAATTTCTTGTTACTTTTTTAACAAATAATAAAAACAATATGCCATAATAATTATTACGTATAATCAAAATTGTCCAGCTGTTCAAAATATATTTTTAAAAAGCACACTAAAATTACACGAAAAACAAAACCGTTATGGATAAAGTCCATAACGGGCTTGCGAACAGGGGGATTGGGGGAAATGATTTCCCCCAAAAAAATAAAAGAATAAAAAACTACTCTGCTCTGTGGTGACAGCCGAGACTGTTTTTATTTCTAAGAGCAGCCTGTGTAATCAGGTAAGCAGAATTACAGCCATGGAACAAGCGCACAAGTTCAGGAGAAAGAGGCGTATTGCGGTAAAAATCGTGCAAATTGCTGGATAAGTCACGAAGTTCCCCAAAGGCACGGCGCAAACGGCTTTCTGTACGCATAATCCCTACATAGTTCCACATGATATGGCGTATGCTTGCCCAGTCCTGAGCAATCAGCGCGGGGTCGTCGTTGTGTTCACTGCCTGTGTTTTCCCATTCAGCAATAGAATCAAAAACACGTTCATCAATGCAGTTTCCTACAGTCAATTTTTCAGCAATATCCTTTCCGGCGCTAAAACCCCATAAAAGAGCTTCCAGCAAAGATGTGCTGGCAAGACGGTTTGCCCCGTGGATACCGGTACAGCTGCATTCACCCACAGCATAGAGATTGCCGAGCGTTGTTCTGCCGTTTAAATCCACTAAAATGCCGCCGCAAAAATAGTGAGCAGAAGGAACAACAGGAATAAAATCTTTGCGCATATCAACGCCAATATTCATACAGCTTTGGAAAACTGTAGGAAAGCGTTCTGTTACATCGCAGTCAACTTTTGTGGCATCCAGGAAAACGTGCTGAGCGCCAGTCATGAGCATTTCTGTAGCAATGGCCTGAGAAACAATATCACGAGGAGCGAGGCTTTTGCGCTCATCGTATTTTTGCATAAATTCCTTGCCGTCCAAATCCACAAGAACAGCGCCTTCACCGCGAAGTGCCTCGGTAATCAGGGCATGGCGCTTACTCTTATGATACAAGGAAGTAGGATGGAACTGCACAAATTCCATATTGGCAAGACGCACGCCTGCCCGCTGTGCCATGGAAATACCAGACCCCACTGCCCAATCACTGTTGGTTGAATGCAGGAAAACATTGCCCACCCCGCCTGTTGCCAAAATGGTAAAGGTGGCAAGATGCTGGTCAACCTGTTCTGTTTCCACATTATAGGCATAGACGCCCGCACACTGGTTTTCCAGCTGATAGCGGTACATATCCAAATGGGAATGGTGATCGGTGGTAATCAAATCCACAGCAGAACATTTATAACGAGCATTGATATTTCTATGCTCTAAAACAGCTTTATGGATAGCCTGAATAATGGAATGTCCGGTATAGTCGGCACAGTGCAAAATTCGAGGAGCAGAATGGCCGCCTTCCAGGGTCAAATCCCAATCAGCAACAGTGCCGCTTCGCACGTTAAAAGGAACATGCAGACGGTCTATCAAAATTTGCTGTACAGCGTCGCCCCCATGATCCGCCAGGTAGCGCACAGCTTTGACAAAATTGTAATTGTGCCCGGCGTTGAGCATATCTTTTTCTAAAGAATAAAATTCTTCAGGATTATCATGTACATAGACAATACCGCCCTGTGCAAGATCTGAGTTGCCGCCGTCCAAAGTTTCAGTCGGGCACAGCATACTGACTTGAACACCCCGATCTGCCAAGGTTAACGCAGCAGCACAAGCACCCAAACCACTTCCAACAACTAAAACCTCAGAACGATAATACATATCAGGTACCTCAATCCAAATTTTTATTTTGCGCCCTTATTTTGCACCCTTATTTCGCACAATGATTAAGCATACGGACGAGAGATTTTTTGGCATCTTCCACCAGAGAGCCGTCTATCTGCATGGGTTTTGCGGAACCAGCCACAATGTCTTCCAATGTCTTGCAAAGCAAAGCTTCGGTAATTTTTGCCATATC
Organism: uncultured Mailhella sp.; assembly: GCA_910578585.1. Lineage (GTDB taxonomy): Bacteria > Desulfobacterota > Desulfovibrionia > Desulfovibrionales > Desulfovibrionaceae > Taurinivorans. Next base: position 91,051 of record CAJTRG010000001.1, on the reverse strand, counting down.
AAGGCAAAGCGCATCATTCAACAAAGGAATAACAGTGACTCCGCGGTCTTTATGAACGTTAGCCAGACGATTGACAAGATTTGCTTCTGTACCAATTACCAGCACATCACCTTTTTGCGCCTTTTCCGCCACATCGATTAAATAGGAGGTAGAGCCGGCACCGTCGCATTTTGCCACAATTTCCTGAGGGCATTCCGGATGAACATAAATTTTTGCATGAGGATATTTTTGACGCATAGCCTCAATATGTTCCAGTTTGAACATTTCATGAATAGGACAGCAGCCGTCCCAGAAAATAAGACTTGCCTTGTCAATGGCATCATAATCCAGATTTTCGCCATTATTGCGAATATCTAAGGTATGGCGCTTATCTTGGTCAATGCCCAGCATATTTCCCACATTATTGCCTAAATTTCTGTCTGGCAAAAAGAGCACACTGTCGCCCCGGCTATATGCCCATTCAAGCATTTTCCTGGCATTGGCAGAAGTACAAACTGCCCCGCCGTGTTTGCCCACAATGGTTTTGACCGCAAGAGAAGTATTGACATAGGCTAAAGGAACAACTTTTTTGCCATGTTTCAAAATCTTTTCAATAATTCTATCAAGAAGTTGCGCTGGTGACATTTCAGCCATAAGGCAAGACGCGCTCCAATCCGGCAAATATACTTTTTGTCCTGGTTTTGCCAAAAGACAAGCAGATTCTGCCATAAAATGCACACCACAGAAAACAATATGTTCTGCGTCAATACCGTCAATCATTTGGGCAAGCTGCAAAGAATCCCCTGCCAAATCAACATGTTGTATAATTTCATCCTGTTGATAGTGGTGTCCCATAATTACAAGAGAAGAACCTAATTTTTGTTTTAAAGCTTTGACCTTATCAGTATACAAAGATAAAGATTTCATAGTTTCTCCATGCCATTATTTTAAACGTTTTACCCGTAAACTAAAATCTGCAATAGGTGCAGAATGGGTGATACTTCCAACAGAAATAAAATCAGCCGGACGGGTTTGAGAGGAAAGCGCCAAAGCACGAATAGTTTTTAAATTCACACCGCCGCTGATTTCTGCTTCAATAGTACGAGGAATAAGAGGTAAATTTTCAGAAAGCTCTGGAATAGTCATATTATCCAGCAAAATCCGCTCAGGTGCAACGCTTACAGCTTCCAAAACTTCATTTTTATCACGGCATTCCACAGTAATGGGCGGACAGGATGTTCCATAGGTCTGACGAAGTTTTTCCACCGCTTTTGTAATAGAGCCCACAGCGTCCACATGGTTATTTTTCACCATAAGCATATCAGCTAAGCTCATGCGGTGATTTTTAGCTCCGGCAACGCGCACTGCATATTTATCCAAATATCTGTGCCCGGGAAGAGTTTTGCGGGTATCAAGCAAGGTTACGCCGGTTCCTTCAAGTTCTTTTAAGAAGAGTTTTGTATTATTGGCAATGCCGCTTAACCGTGTAATAAAATTCAAAATAATGCGTTCTGCTTTCAAAAGAAGAGCTGTATTCATTTCAAATTCAGCAGCAATCTCCATATCTTTTAAATAGCTTCCTTCGGAAACTTTCAGGCTGTATAATTTTTCAGGTTCTTTGACGCCAAGTTCCTCTAAAATAACAGGAATAAGCACTAAACCAACCACAAACGTATCTTGACGGGCAATCAATTTGCCATAAGACATGTCGTTTTTATCAAAAATACCATTGGCAGTTAAATCCTGTTCATCTTCATCAAGAGCTAACTTAACAATTTTTCTAACAAAATCTGCACCTTTTTGTCCAAAAATCTGGGATAATTGCTCTGACACAATACACTCCATAAAAATAGATAATAAAATTCAAACTTGCCCCAATCACGTTTTAGTGATAAATAAGAACAAGTTTGTGCATGAATGCATTAATTTTGTAAAATACGTTGTTTTAGATTAAGCGTCAAGTAAATCCTTTTTTTCTTATATAAAGAGGTCTGTATGTCACCAAAAAATGATGATACAATGATAAATTCACAAAATACTGAACAGACAACTCCTATGGAAGACGATAATATCAGTCAATTCTTTAATAGCAATCCAGAAGAAAATCTTGATGAAACAACTGAAGAAAATCAGAAAAATTCAGAGAATCAAACAACTGCGCAGCCTATAGAAAATACAGCAGAATATACTGAAAACGATATAGAAGAATACAATCACGAAGAAAACGTTTCTTATCTGACAGATGATAATGAAGTGGTGGACTACGACCCCTGCGATCCTAATTTTATGGAAAACGAGCTTGTTCACCCTGCTGACCGTGCAGAGTTCATGGAATCTCTCCCCCTTGAAAAACAACTTTGCATGATCACCCACATGGAAACGGAAGACGCTGCTGAAGCGCTTGCTGAACTTGATGAAACCCAGGCAAAAGACGTTATCGAAAACCTGGATGCTGAAGATGCTGCCCGTATTCTGTCTGCCATGGATCCTGATGACGCTGTTGACGTTTTGGACGAAGTTGACGAAGACCACCGTGACATTCTTTTGAATAATTTGACCCCGGAAGACGCTATGGAGCTGCGTGCGCTGCTCTCTTTTGATCCGGACACGGCAGCCGGGGTTATGAATACTGAAATTATCACTGTTCCCTCTGATATCAATGTTGATGAGGCTATCCAGCATATCCGCATTGAACTGGAAGACAAAGACATGCCCTATTATGTCTATGTGGTTGACCAGCAGGACAAGCTGGAAGGAATTATTTCTCTGCGTGAACTCATGCTTTCCAAACCACATACGCGGATGAAGGATCTCATTTCTGACCAGCGGGAACCTATTACTGTGCAGTTTGATACAGATAAATCAGAAGTTGCGCAAATTCTTTCTCACTATAACTTCCTTGCCTTGCCTGTTGTGGATAGAGAAGGGCATTTAATGGGCGCTGTCACCCACGACGACGTTATTGATATCATTCAAGAAGATGCGAGTTCTGATTTGCTGGGTATGATGGGGGCAGGTCAAGATGAAGATATCAACACCCCCTGGTATGAATCTGTGAAAATCCGCCTGCCCTGGCTCTTTATCAATATGCTCAATTCCTCCCTTTCTGCTTATATTGTGTATTTATTTGAGGGAACTATCGCTCAAATGGCATTTTTAGCCGTGCTTATGCCTATGGTTGCCAATCAGGCAGGAAATACAGGACAACAAGCCCTTGCGGTGATGATCAGACAGCTGGCTACAGAAAAATTTGACAATAAAAAATCATGGAATGCTGTGTTCCGTGAAGGGAAAATCGGCTTTGCCACAGGATTTATCATTTCCTTTATTGCCATTTGTGTGATCACCTATCTCACGGATAATATACTTTTAGGGGCGGTTATGGGTGGTTCACTCCTTTTGGATATGCTTCTTGGCGCGGTTGCGGGAGGCTCCATCCCCCTTGTCCTTCGTGCCATGGGCCGTGACCCTGCTCAGGCTTCCAGCATCTTTTTAACAGCTCTGACTGACGGTGCAGGTTTCTTTATTTTTCTGAGCTTTGCATCAGTATTTCTTTTATAAGACTCCATTTTCAAGGTTAAACATGAACAAAAAAATTCACTATTTCTTATGCGGCTTTCTCATGGGAATTGCCGATACTATTCCCGGGGTTTCTGGCGGAACTATTGCATTTATTACAGGCATATACGGAAAACTTCTTGAAACCATAAAATCCGTTGACAAAGAATTTTTTTGTCTTCTTTTTTCTCTGCAAATAAAGAAAGCCTTTGCCAAAATTCCCTTTGGCTTTGCCATTCCTCTTGTACTTGGCATAGGCACTGCCATAGCTTCCCTTGCTAAAATTATGGTTATGCTGTTGGAAAATTATGCAGACAGTATTTGGGCTTTCTTTTTTGGACTTATTCTTTCTTCTCTGCATATTCTCCTTTTGGAAATAAAAAATAAAAATTCCCACAAAATTGCCTCTCTCATTTTCTTTGTTCTGGGAATTATTTTTTCCTTATGGATAAGTTTTACCAAACCTATCCCCCTTACTTCCAGCTATCCTGTTATTTTCTTCTCCGGTTTCTTTGCCATTTGCGCCATGATTTTGCCTGGCATTTCCGGCGCCTTTCTTCTTGTTTTAATTGGGCAGTACCACACAATTTTAAATGCTGTGGCAACCTTTAATCTGCCTGTTATTGGACTTTTCATCCTTGGCTGTGTCTCCGGAATTTTAGTTTTCGCCCATGTAATCAGCGCTTGTCTCAACAACTTTTATCATACCACCCTTTCCTTTCTTTCAGGGATTTTAGCCGGCTCTCTGGCCATGCTCTTTCCATTCCGCGGAGAGCAAACATTTTCCCACAATGTACTTCTTGTGGGACTGATTATTATCGGTGCAATCATCCCTTTGGTTATTAATTATTTAGGAAAAAAACGTTATTTAAAATAAACAATTACAGGAAAAGAATACTGCTTGCAAAATTATCATTTTCTGCTATTCTTCTTCCAGATTTTTATTTTTCAAATAAGAAAAAGGATTATATATGATCGGTATTTCAAAATTATATTGTGACCAGGTTGAACCTTCTGACGCGCTCCGCTACGGCAGACACTCTGGCAAACTCCCCTCCCATTTACTGCAATTTTCTGCTGATAAAAAGCCCGTTGTTGTCTGGAATATGACCCAGCGCTGCAATTTAAAATGCGTGCACTGCTATGCAAAAGCAACAACTGAAAAAGGAACTGACCCTATTTCCACTGAACAAGCTAAAGTAATGATTGATGATTTAGCACAATTCGGCGCTCCTGTTATGCTCTTTTCAGGCGGAGAACCACTTGTACGTGAAGACTTGCCGGAACTTGCCAAATATGCCACCGGCAAAGGCATGCGCGCTGTCATTTCCACCAACGGCACACTCATTGACAGAAAAATGGCAAAAGTTTTGAAAGAAGTTGGACTTTCTTATGTGGGCGTTTCTCTTGACGGCGGCGAAGAAGTGCACGACGCGTTCCGCGGTGTCAAAGGTGCCTACAAAAAAGCTTTGGAAGGGCTTGATTACTGCCGCGAAGAAGGCATCAAAGTGGGTCTGCGTTTTACCATCAACAAGCGCAATGCCATTGAAGTGCCGAAGATTTTTGAACTCATGAAAGAACGTGACATTCCCCGTGTTTGTTTCTATCATTTAGTCTATTCCGGCCGCGGCAGTGAACTGATCAAAGAAGATCTCTCACACCAGGAAACCCGCGATATGCTCGATCTCATCATGGATAAAACCCGTGAACTCTACAATCAAGGCTACCAAAAAGAAGTCCTCACTGTAGACAACCACGCTGACGGTCCCTATCTTTGGATGCGTTTAAAAAAAGAAGATCCAAAACGTGCTGCCGAAGTTTTTGAGCTGCTTCAATTCAACGAAGGCAACAGTTCAGGACGCGGTTTTGCCTGCATTTCTTGGGACGGCAAAGTCAGCGCTGACCAGTTCTGGCGTCACCATGTTTTCGGAAATGTGCTGGAAAGACCTTTCTCTGAAATTTGGGTTGACCCCAATATTGAACTTCTCCACAAGCTCAAAGATAAGCGTCCCCATGTAAAAGGACGCTGTGCAAAATGCCAGTTCCTCAATATTTGCGGCGGCAACTTCCGCGCTCGCGCTGAAGCAGTCTACGGTGATGAATGGGCTGAAGATCCCGCCTGCTACCTCACTGACGAGGAAATCGGCATTAAGTAAGAATTTATTTTTATGAGAGGGGAACTTTTGTAAAAGTTCTCCCTCTCATACTCTCCCCACAAAACTTTTTAAGCTTTTCTTGCCAATATAGAAAATTACATATAAAAAAGCCCACTTCGTATAAAATGGGCTTTTTGGTATAAAGATGTTATGTTTTCTGTTTAAGAGTTACATCGAATTTATTACTAATACTTAAAGCATCTTCAATAATTTCTGCGTTAATATTCTTTATTAAGAAAATAATCAAGAACAGATCTATGTTTATGTTTCCATTCAAAATAAAAAAGACTAAGAAAGGTTTCATCTCCAAGAAACAATCTTGCTTTATTAAGCTTTTCCTGATCCCATTTTAAAGTTTCCTTTTTTACAACCTTAACAATAAAATTATCTTGTTCATAATATAATGTTTTTTATCTTGAGGAAAAACCACACTATTCCCTATTTCTCATTCAATACTGGAAATTTCCTCTCTCAACTCTTTTAACTGAGCATTGAGGACATCTTTTTTTGTTTTAAAATAAACTGATTGTACTTTGTTCCATATTAGCTCCTTTTAATAAAAGACAATACAATAGCTAAACAATATCAATGCAATGTATTATAAATAGCATATAAAAAAACTTCCTGCTGAAACAAGAAGTTTTTTTATTATCCTGTATTACTGCAATAAGTTATATTCTCTTTCTGCCGCCACCCATGGCATAGCGTTTTTGTGCGCTAAGCTCAATTTTACGGATACGAAGTGATTCCGGGGTTACTTCCAGAACTTCGTCTTCACGCAGAAAGTGCAGTGCCTGTTCCAAAGTCATGGGGCGAACTGGGGTCAGAATAATATTTTCATCTTTTCCTGATGCGCGCAGGTTCGTCAATTTCTTTTCTTTTGTTGGGTTTACATCAATATCATTATCTTTATTGTGTTCCCCGACAACCATGCCTTCATACACAGGATTTCCCGGCACAACAAAAAGCCGTCCGCGTGGTTCCAGGTTATACAGTGCATAGGCAACGGCATTGCCTGAACGGTCAGCAATAAGAGAACCAGTCAGACGGGAGACAAAGTTTCCGCGGTATTCTTCATAACCGCTGAAAGTAGCGTTCATAATGCCTGTTCCGCGTGTATCGGTCAGAAATTCATCACGGTAGCCAATCAATCCGCGCGCCGGTACAGAGAAGGTCAGACGCACACGGCCCGTTCCATGATTCACGCAGTTAGACATGCGTCCTTTTCTAAAGGCGAGCTTATCGGTCACAACGCCCATGAAAACTTCATCACAGTCAATATGCACTTCTTCAATAGGTTCGTACATCACCCCGTCTTTTTCATGCATAATAACTTCCGGTCGTCCAACCGTCAGTTCAAAGCCTTCACGGCGCATGGTTTCAACAATAATCGCCATTTGAAATTCACCGCGGCCTTTGACAATAAAGCTGTCTTTATCCGCCGTATCTTCAACACGGATAGACACATTGCGCAGCGCTTCTTTTTCAAGACGTTCCTTGATTTTTCGAGACTGCACAATTTTTCCTTCGCGTCCGGCAAGAGGTGAAGTATTGATGGAAAAATTCATGGCAACAGTGGGTTCATCCACATGAATGCGGGGAAGCACAGCAGGATTTTCTTTGGTGCAGATGGTATCGCCGATAGTTGCGTCCTCAATGCCCGCCATAACAATAATATCGCCCGGCTCAGCACTTTCCACGTCAACCATTTGTTTGCCCTTGTAAACCTGAAGCTTTGTTGCGCGAAGCGGCTTTGCCACACCGTCAGCCCCTATGCAAACCAAACTGTCTTTGCCCTGCACATGTCCGTTTCTGATGCGACCAACTGCCAATCTTCCCAAATAATCTGAATAATCCAAGTCAGTTACCAGCATTTGGAAAGGCAATTCATCATCATAGGCAGGGCCCGGAATATGTTTTAAAATTGTTTCAAATAAGGGGCTAAGGTTTTCGGATTTATCACCGATATTATACATAGCAACACCTTCACGCCCGATAGCGTAAAGCACAGGAAATTCCAACTGCTCGTCGCTGGCGTCAAGGTCGATGAAAAGCTCATAGAGTTCGTTCAAAACTTCATCTGGGCGGGCGTCTTTTCTGTCAATTTTATTGATAACGCCAATCACAGGAAGCTTAAGCGCAAGAGCTTTACGAAGTACAAAACGAGTTTGAGGAAGTGGGCCTTCGGAGGAGTCTACCAAAAGCACAACCCCGTCAACCATGGACAAAGCCCGTTCAACTTCACCCCCAAAATCGGCGTGGCCGGGGGTATCGATAATATTGATACGAACACCGTTCCATAAAACAGCGCAGTTTTTTGCAGAAATGGTAATTCCTCGTTCACGTTCCAGTTCCATACTGTCCATAATACGGTCATCAACCTGCTGGTCAGCGCGGAACAACCCACTTTGGCGAAACAGCCCGTCAACGAGCGTAGTTTTACCGTGGTCAACATGGGCAATAATAGCAATATTGCGAATGGCATTATTTCTTGTAATCACAAAACCTTCCTTGTGTAAAAGAATATGCTGAACATACTCTTATTTGATAGTTAAAAACACTAGACATTTTTAACTATTACGTTTATTAATTAACTGCAAATATTTTACTCATCATTTGCATTTTAATCAATAGTTAACTGGTGAAAAAAATATGGATTTAGCCACTCTAATAGGTATTTTAGCCGGGTTCGGACTTGTAGGAACGACCATTGCACTGGGCCCCGATCCAAGTGGATTTATAGATATTCCAAGTATCCTTATCGTTCTTGGTGGTACTTTTGCTGCGACCTTGATTTGTTTCCCTTTTGAAGAATTTTTACAAGCATTTAAAGCCGCATCCAAAACCTTTACCAGTAAAAGAACTATGCCTGAAGAAGTTGTTGATGTTATGGTTCAAATTGCTGAAATCAGCCGCCGTGAAGGGATTTTGGCATTGGAACGTGTTGAAACAAACAATCCGCTTTTGAAAAAAGCTATGCAGCTTATTGCCGACAACGCTGATCCAGAACTTATTCACAGTACCGTGGTTATCGAAATTTCCTCCATGCAGAAACGGCATGGTATTAATATTGGTGTATTTAACAAAATGGCTGCGCTTGCTCCTGCCATGGGGATGCTTGGTACGCTGATTGGTCTTATCCAAATGCTGAGCCAGTTGAACGACCCATCCGCTCTTGGTCCTGCTATGGCGGTTGCGTTGATTACGACCTTGTATGGTACCATTCTCGCAAACTTTATTTTCTCTCCTCTTGCCACAAAACTGAAATCCAGAAGTACCCAGGAAAGTATGAACTTATCCATCATATTTGAAGGTGCTAAATCTATTCTTGAAAACAACAACCCTCGTTTGGTTTATGAAAAGTTATCATCCTTCCTTGCTCCTTCTGTAAGAAAGCACGATGATGCAAAATAATAAGCAATAACGTAAATTCTCACATAACGCATAGGAACAGTTACAATGAGTCAAATTCCAGAACCAGAACCAGAAGAACCTGAAGACACCTCGTGGCTGGCGACATATGGTGACATGGTTACCCTGCTCCTCGTATTCTTCGTTCTGCTTGTATCCATGTCAACGGTTGAAGTAAAACGTTTCCAAAGCGTTTTCGGCTCTATGCGTATGGCTTTTGGCGGTCTTACAGCCAGTGAAGTTGCCGGCGGGCAATCCATGGCAAATATTAATAACAATGCGCAGCAATCCGTACAGGATTTAATGCGTATCCGTCAGGAATTACTCAAAAATCAGGAAAACGTTTTTAACGCTATCCAAAGCTATTTATCCAAAAAAAATGTGGAAGGCGATGTGGGCGCAGTTCTTGACGAAGGAACTATTACCCTGACTATCGGCGACAGCCTTTTATTCAAAGAAGGCTCAGAAGAGCTTGGTCCGGAAGCAGAAGAACAGCTTATGACCGTGCTTGAGGTTATTCAGTCAAACCGAGAAATGACGATTAATATCAAAGGCTATACAGACGACAGCCCAATCCCTGAAGGCGCGCGGTTTAAAAATAACTGGGAATTATCAGCACTGCGTGCCGTAAATGTCTTGCGTTGGCTTGTTGAACATGATATAGATCCATTAAGAATAACAGCAACGGGCATGGGAGATTTGAACCCGCGTTTTCCAAATGACTCCCCTGAAAACCGTGCAAAGAACAGACGTGTTGAATTTTGCCTTGAACGACAAGTGATGAAATAGGACACAAGTTATGGCAGCGAAAAGCTTTTCAATTTCATTTGACCAGGCAGCGGATACGCCATTAAAAATTGTACCTAAAAATACTTGGGTAAAGATTAATAATTTTAAAAATCCCTGCCGGCTTCTTGAAATTTCACCTCAAAGCTTAACCCTTGATGTCACAAGTGAACCTGAAACACTTTCTCTTCACGCCGGGCAAAATATTAAAATCCAAATTCTCAATATTGCCGAAGAAAAAGAAAAGCCTTTTGAGCTTCGTGTAACGATTTTTTATATCAATGATTCTGAATGTTTGTGCCAAATTCCTTTGTTTGTCAATAATGAGCAAATCCTTGTTGACAAAATCATTCTTGAAATCCAAAAAAATGAAATTGGCATTAAAAATAATTCAGTGCGGAAAAATAAAAACGCTGACCATGACGAAAATGCTGCTCCGCTTATTCCCACAGATGAAAATATTGCGCCTATCCTCAATAATCTTATTGCCATGCTTCCTAATGAAACAAAGGGAACAGAAGAGCATGTCACTGCCAGCCAAATAACCAATATTCCAAAATCTACCTATAATTATCAGCAAGTTGACCTTTCCAAGCTTTTTGATGATGCACATACTATTTCTGATGAACAGGAAGAGCAGGAAGAATACAAAGAAGAGGAAGAAGAAACAAGTCCTGCTTCTCGTTTGCTGTCTAATTTCCATCCTTTAGCCCTGCTTCGTTATTCCATCATCAACAAATTTGTACTTGACAATCTTCCTGACGCCTATCCAGAAGAGACCAAAAAAATCGAAGAAGCACAGCTTGATCCTAACGAAGTCAATATAAATGAATTTATGGGTGACGGCACAGACCATGCCATGGGAAATACTAAATCTGACCGCAAAAAGAGAAAAATTAAAGAATTGAAACGGCGTGTTCAGCCTGGTGCAGATGATGTTGCGAATTTCCTGCCTTCAAATCTCATTGAAGAAATGAGTATGCCTGATTTCATGGCAAATATTGATAAAACCAACGAATACGACTATAATTTGTCCAATCAAACCAAGCAGCCTGTTGATAAAGACGCTGCCTTTGACAACTATTATGAATTTTCTTCAGAACTGCCCCCTGAACTTGTTTTTGAGCTCATGCAAAAAGCCAAGAAAAGAAAAGAAGAATATGAGGGCTTGGAGGCAAAATATAAAACCGACGAATACGGCTATACCATGGTCGATGAAGAAAACTATGAAGCTGTTGACGATGACGAATATGTTCTGGGAAAATTTGATGATCTTTTGAAAAATAAAAGACGTATCAAATTAAACCTTAATGATGATGCTGACTATGTTGCCATGACCGACGAAGAAAAAGATGAAGCATTTATTGAAAAACTCAATAGTCAAACCTCAGAACAAAAAGGTGATGAAAAACCTAAATTCAATTTTAAACTAGATATTTAGTATGCAAAAGCGTGAACAACATATTGTAAAAGGACAAGTTCAAGGAGTTGGATTTCGTCCTTTTATTTTTAAACTCGCTTTGGAGCATGCATTAACCGGTTTTGTGCAAAATACCCCCCAGGGGGTTTTGATTGAAATTCAAGGAAGTGAACAAAAAATTGTGCAGTTCGACCTTGATTTTGACAAAAAACTGCCTCCCCTTGCCAGAATATCTGATCATAAAAAACAAGAAATTTCCCCTGTTGCAGGCGAAAAAGAATTCCAAATTATCCTTTCCGAACAGGGCACCCACGAAGGTCACAGCGTGCTGGTGAGCCCTGATGTGGCAATATGTGCAGACTGTAAAGCGGACATGTTCAGCAAAAACAATCGCCGCCATGCCTATGCCTTTACCAACTGCACAGCGTGTGGCCCGAGATATACAATAACAAAATCAATCCCTTATGATAGAGCCGTCACCACCATGGGCTGTTTTGAGCTTTGCGAAACGTGCCATACAGAATACACCAATCCACTCGACAGGCGCTTTCATGCCCAGCCCAATGCCTGTGCTGACTGCGGGCCGCATATTTGGCTCACGGACGGGGAAAATTGCGACACAGAAAATCCCCCTTATCTTCCCAAGAACCAAAATATTCTGGCTGAAAATAATGAGGCTGTCTACCGCACCATTCAATATTTAAATCAGGGAAAAATTGTTGCAGTCAAAGGTCTGGGAGGTTTTCAGCTTGCCTGCAATGCTTTCGATGAACAGGCTGTTTTAACATTAAGAAAACGAAAAAACAGACCTGATAAAGCCTTTGCCATTATGGTCAAAGACCTTGAAACAGCCAAAAAACTTGCTCATATTGACAGCAATGCAGAAAAACTGCTCACATCTCCCTCCGCCCCCATTGTGCTCTGCCCTACAAGACAATCCTGCCTGCCTAAAAGCATTGCCCCGGATACGCACAGAATTGGAATTATGCTTGCTTATACGCCTTTGCATTTACTCCTTTTCAGCCCGGAAATTTTAGCAGAAAATTCCACTTTGCAACCACCGCAAGCCCTTATTATGACTTCTGCCAATCAAGGGGGCAAGCCCATTTGCATACAAAACAGACAAGCCCTGCAAGATTTAGAAAACATTGCTGATTACTATCTTTTCCACGACCGGGATATCCTTATTCGAGTGGACGATTCTGTATGCCTTAGCCTTGAAGAAGCAAAAAATACCCCTCTTGAAAATAATAATGCTTTGCCCAAAACCATATTTTTCCGCCGTGCAAGGGGCTATGTGCCCACACCTGTCCGTTTTCCCAAAAACGCAAACTATCTTTCCTCTGTTTTTGCCACAGGCACATTTTTAAAAAATACCTTCACCTTCACCAAAGAGAACGAAGCCTATCAAAGCCAGCATATCGGCGATTTAGACAATTTAGAAGTACTGGATTTTTTTGAAGATACAGCCAAACATTTGCAAAAGCTATTGGAAGTCAAACCCGTCAAGGCTGCCACAGACCTGCACCCGGACTTTCCCGGCACCCATATGGCAGAAGAATACAGCGAAAAGAATACCGTTCCTTTAGAAAAAATACAGCACCATATTTCCCATGCCTATGCCGTGCTGGCTGAACAAAAGGAGCTTTCAAAAAATCCTTATTTTGCTCTCATTTTGGACGGAACGGGCTTAGGCTATGATAAGGCCATTTGGGGCGGTGAAATTTTTTATCTTTTTGCTCAGGAAAAACGCCATTATCGCCTTGCAAGTCTCTCCCCCATTGCCCTCATTGGCGGTGATACAGCCAATTTTGAACCTTGGCGCATTGCCTTTGCGTATCACAAAAAAGCTCAGGAAAAAGACTATTTAGCTGAAAATGATATTTTTCCATTTTCTCAGAAAAGTGAATATCAGGAAAAACTCAAACAATGCGAACTCATGCTGGTTAAAAATATCAACTGCCCCAAAAGCAGCGGCTGTGGGCGGCTCTTTGACGCCATTTCTGCGCTCTTGGAAATTTGCACCCATACCAGCTATGAAGGACAGGCTGCCATCAAGCTTGAAAATGAAGCTTTTTCCTCACAACTTGATACTGTTATTGAAATTCCTCTCCAGTTTAATCAAAAAAATAAAGAACAAATTTTATTGGAAATGCAGGAAAATACTCCCGCACATTCCTATGAGCCCTATATTGAAATTGATACGGTCTATCTCTATGCGGAACTTTTTAAGCTTTTGCAAAAAAATACCAGTATTGCCGATATTGCCCGAATTTTCCACGCAAGCCTTGCCCATGCCCTGAGCAATTGCCTTTGTGTTCTCAAAAAGGAATTTTCTCTGCCTGTATCGCTGCCTCAACTTATTTTAGGCGGCGGCGTATTTAATAATGAACTTTTAGTCCGTGCCCTGTATCACGAACTTTCTCCTGAATTTACCCTGCTTTTCCCGCAGGAAGCACCTGCCGGCGATGCTGCTGTCAGCCTTGGGCAAGCCTTTTTCAGCAGTTTGCAAAACTAAATTTACCTATAACTACCTGTACTTATAAAAATGTTCACGACCGCACAAGAAATTCTCAAAGAAATACACGCCCTCGACTATGAAGCCTATATTGTTGGCGGTGCTGTTCGTGATTTCATCATGCACAATCCCATTCATGATATTGATATTGCCACCAATGCACCTCTTGACGTGCTCAAAGAAAATTTTCATTTTTTGCAGGACATTTCCAAAAATATGAATGTAGGCGTTTATCTTATTGAAAAGAATGGATTTAAATACGAAATTACCCATTTTCGTTCCCATAGTCTTGCCAAAAACCAGCCAGAACAAATAAATTTAGCCAGCACGTTCAAAGAAGACGCCTCCCAGCGAGATTTTACCATCAATGCTATGGGCATGGATTATCAAGGTAATATTATCGATTTTTTTGGAGGAAGAGACGACATACAAAAGAAAAGTATCCGCACTGTGGGCTATGCCTTCGATAGGTTTGACGAAGATTTTATCCGCATTTTACGGGCTGTTCGCTTTACTGCCCGCTATCAGTTCAGCCTTGATGAAGCCACAAAGGATGCAATTTCCCTTTGCGGCGAATGTTTACTGCACGTCGCACCAGAACGGATACAAGCAGAACTTGAAAAAATGGCAAGTGAGGGCGGAAAATGCTTTGCCCATGCTATTGAACTCATGCAGGAGCTCAATATTTTACACCATATTTTGCCGGAAATTGCGGTGTTGTTTACGTTGCCCCATTCCAATAAGCACCACCCGGAAGGGCTTTGCAAGAACGATCACTGCGAATGCTATAAAGAATATACAAAAAATAACGCGTACTGCAAAAATTGTAAGCATAGCTTTAATTCCGTTGGCAAACACGTTTTAGAAACATTGAGAGTTTGCAGTTCGAAAGATAGTTTTCAATTATTTGCCCTTCTTTTCCATGATATTGGCAAAGGCACAACCTATCAATTACGCGAAAAACACGGCAAATTCGTGCATACCTATTATAAACACGATGCCGCCTCAGCCCCCTTGATCAATACTGTTGCCGCCAGACTCAAATGGGCCCATCAATTAAAAGACATTGTCCTTTTTTGCGCCCAAAAGCATATGATTCTGCATGAAGCCCCAAACCTCAAAGGCTATACCTTGCTTACACTTATGGAGAATCACTATTTTGCATATTTAGTGGAAACATCCTATTGTGACAGCAAATCCCGAGGCGAACGCTTCAGCCAAATCGAATGGAATAATTTATTGAAATACTTAGAAGAATTTAAAAATACAACTTTTCTTTTCTCAAAAAATATCACCGGCAAACGCATAATGGAAGTGACAGGACTCCCCCAGGGCATACGCCTTGGCAATGTCCTCAAAGCCACAAAGAAACACGTCGCCAATCACAAAATCCTTGATCTGCAAGCCCTTGACAACATCATACGCTTTTATGCAAGATGTTGTAAATAATAGAAAAAATTATTGATAAAATAAAAGCCCCAAAAGGGGCTTTCGTTTTATCAATATTTTATCTGGGAGGTCTTATCCAGTTTGCAATGGCACAACCATTGCTATCTCTAAATTTACCTATCAAGACCAGTCCAATCCCTAAAAAAGATGTAAGCCAGCCTAAAATAACTAAAATCAACATGATGATTGCAGTCACAATACGCCCTGCATAAAAACGATGAGCCTCAAAAAAACCAAAAAATGCACAAAGCAAAATTGCGACTTACCTTTCTTTAGGGCTAACCGGCATAACTAATTCATTGGTATCTTGTGACATACTCTCTTACTCCTCTTTTCTATTTTCGTATGAATTATTATATTTAAAATAAGCTTTATTCTGAATACCGTAATTTTAACGGTATGTAAAGGGAAGCATGCGGAACGTTCAAAGAATAATAAGACATTAAAAAACTAAGTCCCGCAAGGCTTTTTAGGCTTTACGGGACTTTATGAAATTCTTTGTTGGTAGCAAGGGGGGGATTCGAACCCTCGACAACTCGGGTATGAACCGAGTGCTCTGACCAACTGAGCTACCTTGCCACATGTATTTTAACGTGAAGAAATATGTATATGGAAACAAGAAAAAAGGCAAGCATTTTTTTGCAAAATTTCAATATTTTTTTGAAAACAACAAAAATACCTTTTATTTCAGTTGATTATCATACCATAAAATAATAGACGAACGGCACCAAAAGAAGGCGATAAAGGGCAAAAGGCACCAAGCCGATTTTAGATAAGAGCACAATAAAGCCTTTAATCGCAAGCCAGGCAGAAATAAAGGAAACAAGCGTTCCCACCACAAAAAACGGAATATCCGCCGGAGTTATGAACATATAGGATTTATACAAATCATACGCCCCTGCCCCCACTATAATGGGCACAGCAGCGAGGAATGAATATTCCGCCGCAACTTCACGCTTGAGGCCTAAAATCATGGCTCCGCAAATTGTTGAAGCTGAACGGGAAAATCCTGGCCACAAGGCACAGCATTGAAAAAGTCCAACCCCCAGTGCCGCTTTATAATCAATTTCATCAACGCTTTGATATTTCACAGGAAAATTTATTTTTTCTACCAAAAGCATGAGAATTGCGCCCACAAAAAGAGCCATTGCGACATAAAGGGGCATGAACAATGTTTTAATAAAGGAATGCAGTACCAAACCAAGCAAAGCCCCTGGAATGGTGGTAACCGCTAAAAGCGAAATTCCCCGCATTCCGCTAAAGCTTTTCTTATATTCTTTAGAAGGAAAGAGAAGTCCCCAAAAGCGATTAAAATAGCATAAAATAACCGCGAGCATTGCCCCTACCTGGATCACAACCTCAAAGGTTTCTGTTGAAACGCCATGAAGACCCAAAAGTTCACCCGTAAGGATCAAATGCCCTGTTGAAGATACAGGCAAAAACTCTGTCAATCCTTCGACAATTCCCATAATGACTGCTATAAAATATGAATCCATACAAATTCCTTATTGTTTTTCGACGTATAGCGTATTTTATTAAATTAGACAAATACAAAATCTATACTTTTCCCACTTGATTTAATTGACAAAGAACGTATGCTGTATAAAAATAATTTTAACACGGTGAGGTTGCTATGAAAATTATAGCATTTAATGGAAGCCCTAGAAAAAACGGTAACACAAGACAACTTATTGATACATGCTTTGCCCCTTTGCAGGAAAAAGGCTATGAAACCGAAGTGATCCAAGTAGGCGGAACACTTTTGCACGGCTGTAACGGCTGCTGTTCCTGCCGGCAAACCGGACATTGCGTTTTCAGCGACGATCCTGTCAATGAATGGGTAGAAAAAATCAAAACTGCCGACGCAATTATTCTTGCCTCCCCAACCTATTATGCCAATATGACTTCTGAAATGAAAGCCTTTATTGACAGATCCGGCTATATCTTAGGCCCTACAGGCATTTTAGCCCGCAAAGTGGGTGCTCCTGTTGTGGCTGCACGCCGCGGCGGAGCTATGAATACCTACAATACCCTCATGGCATTTTTCGGCATAAACAATATGATTGTGCCCATGAGCAGTTATTGGAATTTAGGCATTGGACGCAATATTGGCGAAGTCCAAAACGATGAAGAAGGCATCAGAACCATGACCAATCTTGGCAAAAACATGGCATGGCTTTTGGAAAAACTGCACGCTTAAGAATATTTCCAGCCAACTTTTTTATTAGCTTTTTTCTTGGGGGAAATTATTCCCCCCAAGCCCCCCAAAAGCAAAACCGTTATGGGCAAAGCCCACAACAGTTTTGTTATTTATGATTAATACTTCTAAAAACTTAAAAAGTTTTCCCCTTGAAAAAATATAATTCTTAGTATTAGCCGTCACTGCCTGCTCTAAAGCATACAAAAAAGTCCCTCTCTTCCAAAAGGGACTTTTCGTTTTGACATTTTCTTCTATCTTATGCACCAAGGCATTTGAATGCTTTCTTGGTAGCGCCGCAAACAGGGCATCTCCAATCATCCGGCAAATCTTCAAATTTTGTACCAGCAGGAATTTTGCCTTTTCTGTCACCTTTATCAGGATTGTAAATATAACCGCAGTTATTTACCTGACATTGCCACATATCTTTTGCATCAGCCATCTTACTTACCCCATACGTGTTGTGAAATATGCTTGAGGATGTTTACATGCAGGACAAGATTCAGGAGCTTCATCGCCTTCATGTACATAGCCGCAGTTGAGACAGCGCCATTTTTTAGCACCTTTGAATACTGTGCCTTTCTTGATATTTTCAGCAAATTCAAGGAAGCGTTCTTCGTGAGCTTTTTCAGCAACAGCAATATTGCGCATTACAGCGGCAATTTCTGTAAAACCTTCTTCATCAGCGATTTTTGCAAAACTTGGATACATATCTGTATGTTCATGGTTTTCGCCGGCAGCTGAAGCAAGGAGATTATCAAGAGTTTTACCGATTACACCGGCAGGAAATGAAGCTGTAATTTCAACATCGCCGCCTTCAAGAAATTTGAATAAACGTTTTGCATGTTCTTTTTCTTGGTTGGCAATTTCTTCAAATGCGCGCTGCATTTCAACATAACCTTCATTTTTTGCTGCAGAAGCAAAGAATGTGTAACGATTACGTGCCTGGGATTCACCAGCAAACGCAGTAAGAAGATTTTTTTCGGTTTTGGTACCTTTCAATGATTTCATTTTTTACCTCTTATTATTGTGACATTGTTAATTTATAAACTACTTTACCGTACTATATCCCACTAAACTTTATTGCTTTTTGTGGGAACAATGCGGACAGAGCCCGTCAATTTCCACTCTTACCTGCAAGCATGAAAAATCATGGAGACACTCAGCATTTAAATCCAGTTTAGCAGTATCTATATGGGGAATATCATACACTTTTCCGCAACAAATGCAACGAATATGTGAATGTGGATGTAAATTAGCATCGTAACGGCGCATACTGCCCGCAGTTTCAAGCTTTATAATTTGATTGTTTTCTGCAAGCAAATCCAAATTCCGATACACAGTGCCCAAACTGATATTAGGCAGCTTTTCTTTAACCATTGTATATATTTCGTCTACCGTTGGGTGTGAACACGTTTTTGACAATTCTTCTAAAATAATTCGGCGTTGACGAGTCATTCTGCTTTGCGAGGTTTTCATATAAACTCCTTCAAACTCCTTTTTATTTCACTTATCAGTAATGATTCTCATTGTCAAGAAGCTTCACAACTCAAATTTTTGACGTATAAAAATATATTTCACAACGCCCCCTCTACAGCACAGCAAAATTCCAATAAAATTTAGTAGTTGCATTTTTTTGAATAGTATGGCATAGAAATTGCTGGTTCCTTTTGTATAAATCTATTAAACCAAAGCCTTTAACATAGCTTTATGCATTAAAGGACAGAATATGAGTAATTTATACAAAAATAACAATTGTCCGCTCGATACCATAACAGTGCCCAGCAATGAGTCCATGCAATGTATTGAAAACATGGCTGCAAGAACGCTGCGCACAATCTTCACGCATGCAAGATTTAAACATCTTGTGGCTCTTTTGCTCGTTCCAGCGATTTTAATCCCGATTATGGGTTTTATAGAAAAAACACCTGAACAATCCTACTCCGGTGTATTAAATTTGAACGCCCTTGAACTCTTGCCTCTCAAAAATGAATCAGGAAAAACAGAAAGTCTTCCAAACAGCGGCGTTATTGCCATGAATAATAAAATTGACGCCATTTACCAAAAGACGGCAATGCTCGAACAAAAAGAACTCGTACAAATAGAAGATAAGCAGCAGGCTCATAAAGTCAGCACCAAGTACCGCGTACTTGAAAAGAGTATCAAGGAAAATCCAAACTTTATCCTGACAAATAACCATAATGCACAAGCACTTCTTTCACCGTATTTGCTTCGTGACAAGCACAGACTGGGCAAGAATACCGGCAAAAATTTCAGCTCCCGCAAAAAGGCTATTGCCCCTTATGTCAACCGTTATGCGGACAAATTTGGTTTGGATAGAAATTTGGTTATGAGCATTATCCAAGTGGAAAGCAATTTCATTACCCATGCGCTCAGCAAGCAAAATGCCCATGGACTGATGCAGGTTGTGCCAAACACAGCTGCTGCTGAAGTAAACCGCTTCTTCAAGCATAAGAAAGAAATTTCCAGCATGGATTTAATGCACCCTGAAAACAATATTTACTATGGAACTGCATACTTATACCTTATCAAGCGCTATCATTTGAACGGCGTAACTGATAACGATTCAATGAATTATTTGCTCATTGCCTCCTACAATGCAGGCTCAGCAGCCATTCTTCGCCACTTTGGCGCCACCAAGGAAAAGGCTATAAGCAAGATCAATGCCATGAGCTCTGAAGAAGTTTACAGAAGCCTGACTCAAAGCTATCGTTCAAGTGAAACAAGAACCTATTTACGGCGTGTCACTGAAAATTTAAGCTAAGAACCTATTGCCAAGTTTTCTTATTGACATTATATTTACCAAAACAACTCAAAAGGAACAATTATGAAAAAACTTCTTCTCACCTGCGCAATTATTCTCAGCACAGCATTTTTCCAAAATACAGCCCTGGCAGGCCCCATTGCTATTGTTGATACCAATATTATTTTTGAAAAAAGTGTCCATGGACAAAATATTATCAAATATTTTGAAAAATTACAAAATGACGGCATAAAACAACTTGATGAACTGGAAGCTAAAAGGAAAAAAGCTGAAGAAAAAAAAGATGAAAAACTTTTGCAAAATTTAGAATCAGAAATGCAGGCAACTGCCTATGAATTGCAAACCAAAATCCAAAACCAGCAAGATATCCTTTTCAACAGTATTTCTGAAAAGCTTATGCAATCTATTGATACCTATAGGAAAAATCATAATATCGACGTTATCCTGCAAGCCACAGACACCGCAAGCTATAATCCAGACATTGATATAACCAATGATATTATGCAAGAATTTAATAAAGTGGCGTTTGATATTCAAAAAGAATTGAAAAAATAACAGAAGCCCTCTTTTGAGGGCTTTATCATTTATGGAGTAAAAATGAAAAAATATATCTGCCTTTATACTCTTATTCTGACTTTAGTTCTTCATTTGCAGACAGCACAGGCAAATGAAGAATATCCTTTTATCAGTCAGTTGGAAAATGGCCTCACTGTTCTCATAAAAGAAGATCACAGATTTCCCATTGTTTCCAGCCGACTCTATGTGCGCACTGGCTCCAGCAATGAAAAGTCCAAAACCTTGGGACTTGCCCATGTACTTGAACACATGGTTTTCAAAGGCACGAAAACACATCCCCATGGCATTGATTTTATTGTTGAAAATGCAGGCGGAAGTTTAAACGCCTATACCACATACGACAGAACGGTGTATTATAATGATATGCCTTCTCAAAGCTGGAAATTAAGTCTTGAAGCCATTCAGGGACTTGCCTTTGATCCGCTGCTTCGTCAAAAGCAGTTAGATGAAGAAAGACAGGTGGTTATTGCAGAACTTCGCCAACGTGGCGATATGCCCCAAACCAAACTTTTGCACCTTTCCACATCCTCAACACTCCATGGGACGCCCTATGCAAATCCTGTGATTGGTACAGTAGAAACTCTAAATGCTATTACGGTCAAAGACATCCAAGACTATATCAAAGCAAATTATAATCCTAACAATATGCTCCTTATTGTGGCAGGGGATATCCAGAAAGACAGCGTCCTTGCAGAAGTGAAAAAGCGTTTTGGAAGCTACAAAAATACCAGCATTTCACAAAATAAGATTCCGCTTTCCTTGGAAGAAATCCAGAATCTGGCAAGCGGCATTAAAATCAATATTGAAAAAGGAAATTGGAATAAAAGTTATATCAATTTGAGTTTTCCTGCCTGCCACGAAGCAAGCCCGGACAGCTCTGCCCTGCTCATGCTTTCCATGCTGCTCAGCTTTGATGATAATGCCCTTTTGCAGCAGGAATTTATTTATAAAGAACATCTTGTGGATACTATTTCTGCCTATCCGATGTTTTTCGGCACAGTTGGCCAATTCAATATCTATGCAGAACTGGAAGACAAAAACATTCCCCAATTTATTGATAAAATAAGCAAAACACTGGCAAAGCTTTCTGCTGACACCTTCAAAGATTCAGAATATGAACAAGTACGTGTCATGCTTGAAAATCTTTATTGGAAAAAAGCTGAAACAATCCAAAGCATTGCCACCAATTATGGCGACAATTATTTCAGCAACCCCACAGATCCCCTGGCAGAGAACGCTTTGCAGCAAATTTATTTAACCAATAAAGAAAATATCAATACAGTGATAAGCCGTTATATCCAGCCGCGTGCCCTCAATCTTTCTTGCGTTCTGCCGGAAGCAGCTGAAATCAGCCGGAAAAATATTATTACAACCATTCAAAACAATTGGAAATCATCAGAAAACACTTCTGCAAAAGATACCCAAGAGCAAAAAGACATAGAAGTAATCGAACAAGAAAATAAAACTGTTGTGCTCATTCAGGATAATCATATTCCTTTTATGAGCGTGGATATTCGTTATCTTGGCGGGGAAAGTCTTTTGCCATTTGTGGATACAATAAATAAAGAAGCACTGCCCAGCCTCACAGCCCAGCTTTTGACCAAGGGCACCAGTAAAAAGGATTATGAAGAGCTGACACGTTATCTTTCTGAAAAAGATTTGTATTTGTCTGCCTCTTCCGGTACGCTCTCTTTCCAAGTTTCTGCTGGCGGGCATACACGCTATACAAAAGATATTATTGCTCTTCTTGCAGAAACCATCAAAAAACCTGCATTCAGCAAAAAGCAACTGAAAAATATCAAACTGGAACAAATCGCTGCTATCCAAAAAAATAACGATTCTGTTATTTCCAGCATGATGACAAAATTATCCGGTTTCCTCTTCCCTCATCATGTGTACGGAAACAATAAGTTAGGTACAGAAGAAAGCGTAAATGCCTTAACAACAAAAGACATCAAAAAATATTGGGAAATACAAAAATATCAACGTGTTGTAATCAGTGTGGCAGGCGATTTCAATCGAGATGAAGTGCTGTTGGCATTACAAGATTTGCCAGAACCAGCTCCGCAAGACCTTGGCGTTACTGCCCCTGCATGGACAACAGAAAAAGCTCTTGAGAATACAGTTGAAGGAAGAAATCAGGATTTAACACTGCTTATTTTCCCAACAGTTTCTTTGTATCATGAAGATGCTCCTGCCCTTGAAATTTTGAGCACTGCCCTTGATGGTTTTAATGGTATTCTATATCAGGAACTGCGTGAAAAGAGAAATCTTGGCTATTCAGCCTTCCCGCTTTTATCCCAAAGTGAACACACAGGTTTTCTTGCCTATGGCATTATCGCGGCGCCTGAGCATAAGCAAACCATACAAGAACAGTTTGTCGCCATAACAAAGACTTTGCAAAAAAATGGCATTGATAAAGCCGCCTTTGACCGTGCAAAAGCAAGTGTACAAATGGAATTTATCAATGGCCAACAAACGGCAAAATCACGGGCTTCTTCTGCTGCAAATGCTGTGCTTTTTGGAAGAAACCCCAATTACAGCCAGGAATATCTGGAAAAAATGCTCAAGGTCAGCATGGATGATGTTAATGCTTGCATAAAAAAATACCTTGTTTTAGAACAAGCCTATACTGCCCATTCTGGTTCAAAATAAAGGTTACTATGCAAAAAATTCTTATTTCAGGTCTTAGCGGTGGAAGCGGAAAAACCATTGTCAGCCTTGGTTTATCACGATTTTGGACTAACAGGAATTACCCAGTCTATCCTTTTAAAAAAGGGCCTGATTATATTGATGCAACATGGCTTGGCGAAGCTTCGCATAAGCCATGTTATTGCCTTGACCCATTTTTCATGAATGAGCAGGAGCTTGCAGAACATTTTTTCCATACCCTGCAAAATGCCCCAGATTCCAGCATTGCTGTTATTGAAGGAAACCGCGGACTATACGACGGCAAAGATTATCTTGGCTCCTGTTCATCCGCCCAGCTTGCCCACACTTTGGACTGCCCGGTTTTACTGACTGTCAACTGCACCAAAATTACCAGAACAACAGCCGCTTTGGTGCTTGGTATGCAGCATTTTGATCCAAAACTCAAATTTGCCGGCGTTATCTTGAATAATATTGCCTCCACGCGCCATGGTTCCATTATTCAAAAATCCATTGAAGAATACACGGATATTCCCGTTCTTGGCATTATTCCCCGGCAAAAAATCAATCCCATTCCTGAACGGCATCTTGGACTGTGTCTTGATAAAACAAAAGACAGAGAAATAATTTTAAACGAAATGGCAAAACTTATTGCTGAAAACACAGACACAGATAAAATCCTTGCCAGTATGCAGTCATTTGAAATTACTCAAAAAAAAGATCAGGAACACCTGACAATACTAGGCAAACCTCTTCATATTGCCTATTTATATGACGATGCGTTTTGGTTTTATTATCAGGAAAATTTTGATGCTTTCAAAAAATTGGGAGCTGTGCTTATTCCCCTTTCTATCCTTTCTCCTCAGTCTTTTGCTGAGCAGCTGCAAACCCATAACCTCACAGAAGAAGATATTGACGGGCTCTATATCGGCGGAGGCTACCCAGAACTTTTTGCAAAAGAAATCAGTGTCTCCTCCAAACTTACCGACATAAAGAACTGGGCAGAACAAAATATGCCAGTCTATGCGGAATGCGGCGGTTTTATGCTTTTAGCAAAGCAGCTCCATTTTCTTGAGGGAGATGAATACAAGACCTATCCCATGGCAGGAATTTTCGATATTGAAACAAAATTTTTCAATACCCCACAAGGACTGGGCTACACTGAAATGCAAACACTTCTGCCTAATCCCTATCACCCTCAGGGAAGTACATGGAAAGGACATGAATTCCATTTTTCAACAGCCATCAACTTTAGTGACAAACAGAAATTTTTATTTGAACTGACAAAAGGCCGCGGCATGGTTGAAAAAGAAACACAAGATAAGGAACAAAAGAAAAAAACTTGTTTTGACGGACTTCTCTATAAAAATTGCTTTGCTTCCTATACGCACCTCTATGCTCCTGCTGTTCCTCATTTTGCCCAAAATTTCATCAAGAAAGCTCAAGAATATCAGCAGAAAAAAGAGAGAAAACAATGAGCACACAAAAAAAATACAGTGAAAACGGCAATCCCCTTTTTGGTATGCTGGGCACTGCCTCAACCATGGGTATGCATATGATATCAGGCCCTCTTGTGGGCGGCGGACTTGGCTATCTTTGCGATGAGTATATCTTCGATTCCTATCCAATAGGCCTTTGCATTGGCGTTGTCCTGGGTGTTTTTGCAGGCTTTCGCAATATTTATCTTGACGCAAAGTATTTACAGCGTGAAGAAAAACGGCTTGATGAAGAAAATAAAGCTAACAATATCAAATAATAAAGTGTAATGAATACATGAATATTTTTCTTGCAGTTCGTGACTATATAAAAAAACACATCACCAATCCATTCATTCAAAAAATAGTTTTTTTTGATATTCTGCTCCTTGGTCTGATTTTCCTTGTCAGCCTTTGCATATTACCCAAAAGTACTTTTTTCCTCTGGATTTTTCTGGGAGGAATTTTAACCTTTTGGAACTTTTTTTTCGTGGCAGTTTTTATTCAAAAATACTTTAATTCCAGATTGTTAGGGACAAATACAGACAAATTTTTACCCTTTGGGCAGATTTTAATCTCAAATTTAAGACTTTTCATTACTGGATTTTTATTATATATATTTTTAACACACTGGAATGCTCCCCCCATAGCTTTATTAATCGGGGTCTCTATTCCCGTGGCAACTATACCTATCTTATTGATATGCAATAAAAAAATATGAGAGGACACCTATGGCTGAAGGTTTAGCACATCCACTTTTATTATCCACTGTGATGAATATGGATACCATGAATATTGGTGGAGAAGAAGTTCTCACAACTTATGTATTTTTTACATGGTGTGGCATGATTGCGCTTCTCTTGATTGGCTTATATGTCAAATCAAAAATTTCCCTTATCCCCGGAAAAACACAAACCATTTTTGAAGCTCTGATAGGGAATCTGGAAGACTTCATTATGGATTCTCTGGGCGAAAAAGGCCGCTGTTATGTTTCTCTTTTAATTGGTATTTTTATTTATATCTTTGCCATGAATTTACTGGGACTTATTCCTGGCTTTGACGCTCCTACAGCAAACCTCAATACCACTGCTTCCGTGGCTATTTTCGTGTTTGTATTTTATAATATTCTTGGTCTCAAAACTTGGGGCGCTCATTATATCGGACACTTCACAGGCCCAAGCAAAGCACTGATGCCTCTCATGTTCCCTATTGAAATTATTTCCCATTTAGCACGTCCGCTTTCCATGTCTTTACGTCTTTTTGGTAATATTTTCGGGGAAGAAATGACCTTGCTTATCTTCTTCAGCTTTGGCGCAAGTATTTATATTGGCGCTTTAGTTGGTACTGTGCCATTGTATTTCCTTTTCCTCTTGGGTAAAACATTGCAGGCATTCATTTTATTTGTTCTTTCCATGATTTATATCAAGGGAGCTATTGAGCACGCTCATTAATAGTGGGGAATGGTCAACTGACCAAAACAATATAACAAAATAAAGGACTTAGAAATGCGTAAAACACTTCTTACCGTACTTAACACTCTTATGATGCTTTCTTTTGCAACAGTTGCTTTCGCTGCTGACGGAGATGCTGCTGCCGGTTTGGGACTTCTTGCTATTGGTACCGCTGTTGGTATCGGTCTTGCAGCTGCTGGCTGTGGTATTGGTCAAGGTCTTGCAGTTAAAGCTGCTTGTGAAGGTACTGCACGTAACCCAGAAGCAAGTGGTAAAATCTCTCAATCTCTCATCTTAGGTCTTGCATTTATCGAATCTCTTTGTATTTATGCTCTCTTAATCGACCTTATCTTACTCTTCGTAAAATAAACTGTAATTCGCTATAGTACAAAAGGACGAAAGTCCTTTTGTACTTAACTCAACTCACTGGTTTTTCCTATGCAAAAATACGATCACATTCCCAGAGCAACCATCCAAAGACTTGCAACCTATATGCAGGTTTTGGAAATCATGAAAAAAGACAATATCAAAATTACTTCTTCTGAACCTCTTGCCACAGCATGCGATGTCAATGCTTCTCAAGTGCGTAAAGACTTAGCATATTTTGGGGAATTTGGCGTGCGAGGTGTTGGCTATTATGTTGAATACCTTTTGGACGCAATCAAGGATTGTCTGCATGCAAACAGGGAATGGCGTACTGCACTTATCGGGGTTGGAAACCTGGGCCGTGCACTTTTAAATCACCAGGAATTTAACCGTCGCGGCATTAGAATTGTGGGAGCCTTTGACTGTGACCCCTTTAAAATCGGTGAAGTTGCTTACGGATTGGAAATTTTCTGTTCCAAACGTTTACAAGAAAAAGTACCTGAACTTGGCATTGAGCTTGGCATTATCACCACCCCGCCGGAACGGGCACAGCGTGCTGCCGATCAGCTCATTGAAGCAGGGGTTAAAGGAATACTAAACTTCAGTTCCTCAAGAATTACTGCTCCAAGCCATGTTAATATTGAATATGTGGACTTTTTCCACCAGATTTATTCCCTCACATTCAATATTTCAACCAAGAACTAAAATAATGGGTACTTCTTCGGAAGTACTTTTTATTTTAAATCTTCTCCCTTCACTGCTATGAAACAAAATCTTCATGCTGCATTTTCTTTTCTTACCATTCTTTTGCAGGGAAAAGAATACACGAACAGCACCATGCAAAAAAGTGTCTATTACTATCCGCTGGTTGGCGCTGTTATTTTTTTCATCTCAGCATGTCTTTCTCTTTTATTTCTTGCTTTAATCAATAATTATTTTTTTTCAGCTCTGATTTTTCTTTTGAGTGACTGTATTCTTATTCGCGGACTCCACCACGACGGCTTGGCAGATATTGTTGATGCCATGGGAAGCGGTAAACGAAAGGAAGAATTCAGGATTATTTTAAAAGACAGTCGGATTGGTTCTTTTGGCGTTTTAGCCCTTATTTTTTATTTTCTTTTTGCCGCAAGTTTATTGAGTCAGCTTCTTGAAATGAATGCTGCAAATAACAATACCTGTTTCTTTCTCCTGCAAATGCTTTTTGTCGGCTTATGGAGCAGACTGGGCTTACTGGCATTTCCCGTTGTCAGTGAATTATACGAACCAGGCAATCAAAAGATTTCTCTGGCAAAAATTCTTTTTGCAAATTTCAAGAAGGAATATTTCTTTTACTGGTTTGTATTTCTCTTTTTTTCTTCAACCCTTTGCTTTAACACATCATTAATCATTATGTGTACAAGCTTTTCTTTTCTTTTCACCTTTCCTCTGTATAAAATTGCACAAAGAGAGAATGGGTTTAATGGCGATTTTCTGGGAGCAAACTGTCTTCTCTGGGAACTGGCCGGATTTATCTCACTTGTTCTTTTCTATCAATTATAAATTATTTCTTGAAAAATTCGCAAAAATCACTGCTCAAGACTTGCTTTTTGTTTATCCCTGTGTTAATAAAAAGCCATGGAACTTTTAGAACTTTTAGAAAACCGTATCGATGCATTGCTTGCAGAAATTGAAAGATTAAGAACAGAAAATTCTGTTTTACAAGATAAAGTTTTATCTTGTGAGCAAAAAATTAATGAAAGTTCTCAATATATTGATACACTCAAGACTGAACAGCAGAATACGCAGCTTGTAAAAGAACGTCTTGAAATATTGATGCAAAAAATTGAAACTGTTTTAACTAAATAAGACAATTTTATGCAAGAATATATCCTCAATGCTTTTGACCTCGTGAATGTATCATTCAGAACTGAAGCAGGTGATGATCGGGTTCGAAAAGCCCATGAATACGCTCAAAGCCTTTATGAAGAACTAAAAGTACATGGCGGTAATCTCACCCGTGACAGATTATTAGCAATTTTGCTCTTAGGTATTACTGATGATTTATTACAGCAAAAGGGAACAATTGAAGATTTAAACGCTTCCATGCGCTCTTTGCTGAAAAAAATAGATGACTGTATTCCTGATAATCCCAAGTAGGATTATTTGAAATATATCCCCTGAGGTGTACGTGTTGCAATTCAATGGTGCCGGCCGTACAAGCGATTTTAGGGAGTTGAGAGACAAAATGGTGTGCATGCCTTTGTATAAGGAAGCCTAAAGTTTTGCTGATATTCCCACCCTGGCAAGCCAGGTCACGTGCCCTTATTGGTCACGGCATCTTGGGGTCTTTAGTTAAAAACATCTTTTTCCTCGTCTGCACATACCTGCAATCTGCTTATAATCAAGTGTTACCGCTTGATTTTATTTTTTAAAGGCTTTTTTATAAAGAGGGAAAAATGTACATTTTATCATTGTCCGTGAGCATTGTTCTTACTGCCATTGTCGGAATTGTGCTTGGCTGTTTTGTACAAAACAGAATAACAAGCAAACGTTTAGGCGATGCAAAAGATTTGGCTACACGTATTATCAATGAAGCAAGAAAGGAAGCTTCAGCCCAAAAGAAAGAATTATTAGTCCAGTGCCAAGATGAAATTTTACAGCAAAAAAAGGCAATGGAAATTGAATATCGTGAACAGGAACGTGATATAAAGAACCGTGAACGCAAAGTTCAGGATCTTACCGAAAGACTTGATGAAAAGATTGAACGCGTTACCAAGAAAGAAGACGAAGTTATAGCCGCTGAAAAAGAACAGGCTATCAAAGAAAAACAATTAGCTGAAAAAGAAGCAGAATTACAATCCCTTATGGATGAACAGGAACGCAAGCTGCAGGAAGTTTGCGGACTGACTGTTGAAGAAGCCAAAGCTCGTTTATTTCAGGAAATTGAAGCAAGAACCCGTCACGAAGCAGCACATATCATCCGTGTTATTGAAACAGAAGCAAAAGAAAATGCTGACAGAAAAGCAAAAGAAATCATTGCAGGTGCAATTCAGCGCTATGCAGGTGATTATGTCGGCGAACAAACTGTTACAGCTGTGCCTCTTCCCAGCGAAGATATGAAAGGCCGAATTATTGGCCGTGAAGGCAGAAATATTCGCGCCATTGAAGCTGCTACAGGCGTTGATCTTATTATTGATGATACCCCTGAAACCGTTATTTTATCAGCCTACAGCCCCATGCGCCGTCAAGTTGCACGCATGGCTCTGGAACGCCTTATTCAAGACGGCAGAATCCACCCTGCCCGCATTGAAGATATTGTTTTGAAATGTGAAGAAGAGCTGGACATCCAAGTTCGTGAAGTGGGTGAACAAGCCACCTTCGATGCCGGCGTGCACGGCATTCATGCTGAAATTGTGCGTCTTTTAGGACAACTCAAATACAGAACCAGCTTTACCCAAAATGTTTTGCAGCATTCCCTGGAAGTTTCTGCCCTTTGCGGAATGATGGCTGCTGAACTTGGCATGGATGTCAAAAAGGCCAAACGTGCAGGTCTTCTCCATGATATTGGCAAGGCTGTTGACCATGAAGTGGAAGGCTCTCACGCCTTGATCGGTGCTGATATTGCAAAGAAATACGGCGAAAGCAAAGAAATTATCCATGCAATTGCAGCCCACCATGAAGATGTTCATCCTGAAACCGCTCTTGCCGTGCTGGTACAGGCTGCTGACTCCTTATCTGCTGCCCGTCCAGGCGCTCGTAAAGAACTCATGGAAAGCTACGTCAAACGTCTTGAAGAACTGGAAAGCATTGCCACAGATTTTGACGGCGTATCAAAAGCCTATGCCATTCAAGCCGGACGAGAACTTCGCGTTATGGTTAATTCTGATAATATTGACGATGACAGAGCTTACTTACTCTGTAAAGATATTGTAGCGAAGATTGAAGAAACACTCACCTATCCGGGACAAATTCGCGTCACGGTGATCAGAGAACGCCGAGCTGTTTCTTTTGCCCGGTAAAATTTTTACCCTGTCCAATAGATTTTTCTGGGGCAGGGTATTTTTATAAGGAACATGTATGGAAATTGCATTTAAACCAGACTTTGCAAAAGGCAACGGACTTATTGTGGTTGTGGTGCAGGATATTCATTCTCAAGAAGTAATTATGCTTGCCTACATGAATGAAGAAGCCTTTGAAAAAACCCTTGAAACAGGTGAAGCCCATTATTACAGCCGCAGCAGAAAAAGTCTTTGGCATAAGGGTGAAAGTTCCGGGCATGTGCAAAAAGTCCATTCCATTCGCCTTGATTGTGACAGTGACGCGCTGTTATTGAAAGTGGAACAAATTGGCAATATCGCCTGCCATGAAGGCTATCATTCATGCTTTTTCCGCGAATGGAAAAATGGCACTGTTTCTTACTGTTTTGAACAATTAAAAGATCCCGCAGAAATATATAAAAAATAAAGAGGAAATTATGCCTAATCAGCTCAAACTTGGTATTCCCAAAGGTTCTCTGGAAGATTCCACTATTTCACTTTTTGACCGTGCCGGTTGGAAAATTCATAAACATACCCGCAACTATTTCCCTGATATTGACGATCCGGAAATCACTGCCCGCCTTTGCCGTGTTCAGGAAATTCCTCATTATATTCAAGACGGTGTGCTTGATCTTGCCCTCACCGGCAAAGACTGGATTGAAGAAATGGGCGTGGATATGGTAAGTGAAAATTCCCCTGTTGTTCGCATTGCTGACCTTGTGTATTCCAAAGTTTCCAACAGACCTGCCCGCTGGGTTCTTGCTGTTGCAGGCGATTCTCCTTACCAAAAACCAGAAGATTTGAAAGGCAAACGCATTTCCACTGAACTCAAAGGTGTTACCCAAAAATATTTTGATAAACTCGGCATTTCCGTGCAAATCAATTATTCATGGGGAGCTACAGAAGCAAAAGTTGTGGAAGGCCTCGCTGACGCCATTGTGGAAGTGACCGAAACAGAAACTACCATCAAAACCCACAACCTGCGCGTTATTGATGAAGTTTTTGTGACCAATACTGTGCTTATTGCCAATCGTAAAGCCTATAATAATCCTGTTAAACGCAAAAAGATTGATCAAATCAGCCTGCTTTTGCAGGGCGCGTTGAAGGCGGAATCTCTCGTTGGCTTGAAAATAAACGCTCCTGCTGCAAAACTGGATGCCATTCTTGCCCTGCTTCCTGCCCTGAACTCTCCTACCGTGGCAGGCTTAAAGGACAGTAATTGGCTTTCTCTGGAAACTGTTGTGGATAAAAATCTTGTTAGAGATTTAATCCCTCAGCTTCGTGAAAAAGGAGCAGAAGGCATTTTGGAATACGCCCTCAATAAAGTTATCTAAATGAGTTAACTCAATACGATACAATACAAAAATTCCCTTTTTACAGCAGCCCCATTTTTTGGCCAAATAAATCCAGAAAATGGGGATTTTCTTTTCGCCACAAAATTTCCCTCAAATATGAATATAACATATTGCATTAACAATCTTTTAATTTACTTTACTCAAAGTCTTATTTAGCGTAAGGTAACACTCTAAAATGATAAAAAATTCCATTATGAATACAAAAAATTCTTTTACCACAACGCTCACTTTTGATGATCCAAGCATAGCCCAAGAACTTTTTGGCCCTTTGGAACTCCATTTAAAAGAGCTTAGCCAATATTCCGGGGCAAATTTCAGCACAAAGGGCACAGAACTCTTTATTGAGGCTCGCTCTTCTGAAGAACAGGAACAACTCGCCTATCTTTTTGCAAAATCTTATGAAAGCCTGCAAAGAGGTCAAAGCCTTGATTCTCATGCCCTTATTGATGCCTATATCCAATTAAAAGCAAATTCTTCTGAAAAAGATCTCTTTCCTCAGGCAAATTCTCTGATTACCCCCAGAAAAACCATCACAGCCCGCAATAATTCCCAACGAAAATTTTTAGAGTTAATCCGTGAAAAAGAAATGATTTTTGCCACAGGCCCAGCCGGAACCGGCAAAAGTTATTTAGCTGTTGCCGCTGCTGTTTCCATGCTCCAATCCAAACGCGTCAAAAAAATTATTTTAACCCGTCCTGCTGTGGAAGCCGGCGAAAAACTCGGTTTTTTGCCTGGTGATATGGAAGAAAAAATCAATCCTTATTTGCGCCCTCTTTATGATGCTTTAGGCGACATGCTTGGCACTGCTCAGCTTATTGCCAAACAGGAAAGCGGACAAATTGAGGTTGCACCGCTTGCCTTTATGCGCGGCAGAACACTGAATGAAGCCTTCCTCATCCTTGACGAAGCACAAAATACAACCCGTGAACAAATGAAAATGTTTCTTACCCGCATGGGCTATGGTTCACGCGCCATTATTACAGGCGATTTAACCCAAATTGACCTTCCTCCTATCCATGTCAGCCAGCTGCAGGAAGGTGAGAAAAAAGGTGAAACCCGATCAGGCCTTGTGCATGCCCTGAAACTTCTCAAAAATATCCCTGAAATCGGATTTATCCATTTCAAAAAAAGCGATGTTGTACGCCACCCTCTTGTGGGGCAAATTGTTGACGCTTACGACATTTACGACGACAGCCAAAAAAATTATGAAAACTAATCCATTAAGTTTAACAAAACTCTATGAGCACATCAAAGGCATGCTTCTCTACCATGACCATGGCTATGGTATCCTTGCTTTGGTCGGCACTGCCCTGCTGCTTGCATTTTTAGTTGGTGTTCCTTACTCAGAAAATCCCGCACTCTTTGTTGCCGGCGAAATTGCCGATAAAACAGTTGTGGCAAAACGAGATTTTTTGGTTGAAGATGAAGAAGGAACAAAAAATCGCCGTGATAAAATAAGAGCCATTCAACCTCTCGTGTTTAACTATAACCGTGAAGTTGCCACCCATGTTCGCGAAAATATCCTCAATTTACTGCACTCCATTAATACTTTTTCTATTTACAATGATATCATCGGGTTAGAAAAAATTCAAAAACAATTTAATTCCACGTATCACACAGGAATTACTCTTGATGAATTTAAAACCCTCGCAACAGCCAAAGCTCAGGACTTTGCTTTTGAAACACTTTTGCCTTGGATTGATTCCCGCCTTTCTGACGGTATTTTAGCCGACAGCAGAATTTTATATAATACCCCTAATTCTATTTTAATCCGTGATTCCCAAACACTTTTGGAACGTTTGCGCCCCACCGGTACAGGGCTTATTGATTTGCCTTCCCTCACTGTTGCCATGGGTAATCAAATAAGAGCCAATATGGATATTTCGGAAGACACCAAACAGGCTCTCTTAAAAATCTTCCCTCATTTTCTTGCTCCAACGCTTTCACTCAACCAGGAAGCAACCAACGAGAAAACACAAGCCGTGCTGGATACCATAAAACCTATTTATTTCCAAATACATAAGGGTGAAGTGATTATCCGCGAAGGTGAAATTGTTACCCGTGAAGCACAGCTCAAAATGCAGGCTATTTTCAACAGCGCCAGTGCAAATTTCAATTTCCACAAATCCGGCGGAACATTCCTTTTAAGTCTGATTATTTTGCTGGGACTTTTTATGACTCCCTCCGGGCAAAAAGGACGTGTTCTCCATACCAAAGACCAAATTTTTATTGCCCTTATTTTGGCATTTGTTGGACTGAGTGCCGGCGGACTTGCCTTTGCCGCTAAAACATTTTCTTCTGAAATTTCATTAAGTCTGCTTGCCTACGCTTTTCCTATTTCTGGCTTTGCCGGGCTTGCCGTGCTTATTTTTGCAGCCAGACGCTATTGTGTGATTGGTTTTCTTGTGGCTTTTTACTCCAGCCTGTTCTTTCAGGGGGACGTTGCTTTATTTCTCTTTTATTTTACCAGTTCCATGGTCAACACCTGGCTTATTCTGCGTTCACAATCTCGTCAGGATGTTGTCTGGAGTGTTCTGCCCCTTTTCATTGCCCTGCTCCTTTGCGGTTTTTCCTCTGCCCTCATAATGGGATTAAATATAACCCAATACCTTACACTTGCTTATCTTTTGGCTGCCAATGCTATTTTATCCATTGTTATTCTGTTTACGCTCAGCCCAATTCTGGAAATGATGTTTGGCTATACCACCCGTTTCCGTCTCATGGAGCTTATGAATCTTGACCACCCGCTTTTGCAGAAGCTGATGATGGAAACTCCCGGCACTTATCACCACAGTCTTGTTGTTTCCAATCTGGTGGAAACAGGGGCAAAAGCCATTGGCGCCAACAGCCTTCTTGCCAAAGTGGGCGCGTTATACCATGACATCGGCAAACTTGGCCATCCTCATTATTTTATTGAAAACCAATTTGACGGAACCAATCCCCACGATAAACTTTCTCCGCGCATGAGCTGCTTAATTATTTTCTCACATGTCAAATACGGCCTTGAGCTCGCGGAAATCCATAAATTGGGCAAAGAAATTACTGATATGATTTGCCAGCACCACGGCACAAGAATGCCCATGTATTTTTATAATAAGGCCATGAAATTAGGTGAAAATCCAAAAGAAGCAGATTTTCGCTATGCCGGCCCCCGCCCTCAAACCAAGGAAGCTGCCATTTTGATGATGGCTGATACCCTGGAAGCTGCTATTCGTTCCCTGCCAGACCCAAGTTCTGCAAGAATCAGCACCACGGTTGAAACGCTGGTAAAAAATATTTATGCAGAAGGACAGCTGGATGAAGCGGATTTAACCTTTAACGACCTCAATAAACTGATAGACGGCTTTACCAAGATGCTCATTGCCCTCAACCACCAGCGCATTAACTACCAAAATATCAAAGTGGGCGATCCCAACGCGGCAAAAACAGCTGAACCCGCACCCGGAAAAGAAGATGAGAAAAAAGCTGAACACAAAACAGATGCAAAAGCAGAAATTAAAATAGAGCAAAAAGAAGAAAAACAAAAAAATCAAACAGATAATACAAATAATATCAATGAAGAAAAATAGGTATACCATCAATATTGAAACCATTATTCCCTATCCTGAAAGAATGTGGGAAGAAATCCTGACCTCTTTTCTTCATCTTTTAGAGACAGAAAAAAATTTTTCTTTTGAAAACTGTACATTAACCTTGCTAGTTATCAAAGATAACGATATGATTTTTTACAACAAAGAACAAATGCAGGTCTATGGGCCTACCAATGTTCTCAGTTTTCCGGAAGATGACAGCAATGCCATTTTCCTTGGCACAAAGGAAGTTGCCATCAAAAAAAATCGTACCCGATTGGGTACACTGATTTTAAGTATTGATACGCTTTTGCGTGAAGCATATGTATATGGACAAAATCCCCACACACACGCAATCAGGCTTCTTGCCCACGGACTTGCCCATTTGCTGGGCTATGACCACGGCGAAGACATGTGGGAATTGACGGATTTTTTAGAAAATTCTCTTTCAACACAAGAGCAGTTATACACACTGACCCCGCTTTGGAGTTTTACACATGGCTAAATCACATCGTTGCGGCTGGGTGGTTCTTATGGGCCCGCCAAACGCAGGGAAATCAACACTTACCAATGCGCTTATTGGACAAAAAGTCAGCATTGTAACCAGTAAACCACAAACAACCAGAAATCGCATCATCGGTATTTGTTCAGAAGAAAATGCACAAATTATTTTTATGGATACCCCGGGGCTGCACCACGACAAAAACCAAATGCGCGGCCCCTTAGGCAAACAAATGGTGCAGGCGGCATGGCAAAGCCTTTCTACTGCCCATGCCATTATGATGGTGCTTGACTGTGATTTATATATTCGCAAACCTGAATTTTTAGAACGGGATATTGCCTCTTTCAAGCTTGCCTTTGCCAATGAAGAACGTCCTGTTTTCATTGTTGTGAACAAAGTTGATTTATTCAGCGATAAATCAAAAATGCTGCCGCTTTTGGAAAAATTGCATGAGGATTTGCCAAAAGCTGTTATCTTCCCCATGTCAGCTTCCCAAAAAGACGGCGTTGCTGAGCTTAAACAGCTGCTTATTGACGCAATGCCCGAAGGGGAACCGCAATTTCCTAAAGATCAGCTTTCCACCGCGCCAACCCGTTTCTTATGTGCAGAAATTATCCGCGAAAAAGTTTTTGAACATCTGCGTCAGGAAGTGCCCTATACCACAGCTGTTGACATTGAGCATTGGGAAGAAATTCCTGAAAAAGATCAAACCATTATCAATGGCGTTATCTATGTGGCGCGATCTTCCCATAAAGCAATGGTGATTGGACGGGCAGGCGCAACCATCAAAGAAATTGGCATAGCTGCCAGAAAGGATATTCAAGAACTCATCGGCGGCAAAGTCCATTTGGAACTTTGGGTAAAAGTCAAAGAAAACTGGCTTGAAGAAATCAATTTATATTCTGATGAAATGTTATAAGAACAAGAGGGAAATAGCATGAGTGAATTATCTGAACGCTATTTAAAAGTGAAAGACCGTGTACACGAAGCCTGCAGAAAAGCTGGACGAGATGAACAAAGTGTTAAACTTGTTGCTGTTTCAAAATTTCATCCCATTGAAAATATTATTGAAGTTGCAGAGCTTGGACAAAAAGAATTTGGTGAAAACTATATTCAGGAAGCACTGGAAAAGATTGCCGTTCGTCCTGATTTAAACTGGCATGCCATTGGGCCTGTGCAAAGCAAAAAGACCAAAGAAATTATTGGAAAATTCAGCCTTATTGAAAGTCTTGCCTCAGATTCTTTTTTGCACGAACTCATAAAGAGAACACAGGCTGCAAACTGCACACAAGACGTGCTTATACAAGTCAATATTGGCAGAGAAGAACAAAAATCAGGCCTGCTCCCTGAAGAGCTTATTCCTTTTGCCCAAAAAGTTCTTGCTGCTCCAACGCTCAAGCTGTGCGGACTTATGTGTTTGCCGCCTCTTGACGAAAATCCGGAACACACACGCCCTTATTTTATAGAGCTTCGAGAACTGAAAGAAAAACTGGAAAAGGAACTGGGCGTCACACTTCCTCATTTATCCATGGGAATGAGTGCTGATTTTCCTGTTGCCATTGAAGAAGGTGCAACCATTATTCGTGTGGGCACTGATATTTTTGGTTCCCGCCACCCGCAGCATTAAAAATATTTTTCCCATAACGGCGCACAATATAAATATATTGCTTTTATATAGAATTTCTATATAGTTACAGAAAATGGAGAAACAAAATGCCTAAAGAACAACCTGCTGACGAACAAGTCCAAGAACAACCTAAAAAGAAAAGTAAATTAAAACTTTTTATTATTCTTTTTATTTTACTCATGCTCATCCTTGGCGGGCTTGGAGTTTATTGGTGGTTAAATCTTCGTATGCCGGATGCACCAGTAAAAACTGAGACACCACAGCAAACAGAAACAGCTGCTCCACAGGCAACAGCACCAGCTGCCGAAGCTCCTCAGGGAAAAACGCTTGCAGAAAATATTTCCAATATCCGGGAACAAATTATGTCCCCGCAAAAAACTTTATTAAATATTGTTACTATCCCTACTGTAACCATAAACTTAGCCGATAAAGACATTATACGTTATTTAAAAGTGGGTTTTGACATTGAGGTAAGCACTGAAGACGCTGCAAAATCTCTTGAAGACCAAAAAGCACGTATACGCGATTCCATCATTATTTTACTTTCCAGCAAAACGTATTCCGAACTCTCAACCACAGAAGGAAAACTGAAAGTAAAAAATGAAATCTCAACACGCCTTAACCAAATCCTCGGTGTTCCTCGTGTTGTGCAAATATACTTTAATGAATTTGTTATTAATTAAAGGATTGAGCTATGAGCCAAGAAGAAATGTCTGAAGATGAAAAACTTGCTGCTGAATGGGCTGCCAGTTTAGAAGCTGAAGCTGAAAATAATACGGATTTAGATGAACAAAACTTTGGAGAAAATGCCCCTTCTGATGATGCAAAATTAGCAGAAGAATGGGCTGCTGCCTTAGCTTCTGACGAACAGGAAGAAGTAAAGAAAAAACATAAACAACTTGCGGCTGAAGTAACTGAACCTGCCTACAAGAACTTGACCGATGTAGCAAAAATTACTCCGCAGGACAGCCAAAAAAGAGAACTTGACTTTATTCTTGATATTCCTCTTGATGTTTCAGCTGAACTTGGCAAAACACGCTTACTGATTAAAGATTTGCTCCAATTAGGGCAAGGTTCTGTTATTGAGCTCAATAAATTAGCAGGCGAACCTTTAGAAATTTTTGTTAACGGAAAACTGGTTGCCCGTGGCGAAGCTGTTGTTGTTAACGAAAAATTTGGTGTCCGTCTCACTGATATTATCAGCCCGATTGAACGAATAACTCAATTAAGTTAATTTTTTCAAAAAGAGATACTTGTTATCTCTTTTTTTTTAGGTTAAAAAAATGGTATGAAAACAATACATACTTTTTTTATACTGAGTACCCTGCTTTTTACCACGTGCCTTTGCACGCACATTGCTTTTGCCGAAGAGCCAAAAGCACAAACAATTGTTGAAAATCAGAATAAAAAAGCAAGTACTCCTGACATAAACCAAAATTCTGAAAAACAAATTCCACAAAATCAATTTGCACAAGATACAAAAGAAACAAATTCCCCTGACCTTACCGCAAAAGAACAAACGAAAAAAGCCCCCCTTTTCCCCGTCTCTCAGGAACCCGTGCCAAGTTTTGGCTGGGGAAACTATTTCCAGGGCATTGGCATAATGCTTTTGCTTTTATTTGCTTTTTGGTATATCCTCAAATTAATGCGCAAATACGGCAACGGGAGATTTTTACCTAATCAAAAACTTCTGCCTCGTGACAGTTTGTATCTGGAAGGACAGCTTCCTTTAGGGCAGGGAAAAAGCATTGTTATTGTCAATGTGTTAGGTGATAGACTCGTCCTTGGCGTTACAGAAAAAAATATTAATTTGCTTTCAAAAACAGGAACAAATCATGCAGAAACTTTTGAAGAGCTTATGGAGCAAGTTCCCTTTAAAAACACTCCTCACGCTTAGTTTTATTCTTATTCCCTCACATGTTTTTGCAGCAATTCCAACCTTTACCATGAGTCTTGCAGGTGGTGAGGTTGAACCCTCTGCTGTTGCGCTCAGTCTCGAAATTTTATTCCTGTTCACGATCCTTTCCCTTGCGCCTGCCATTGCCATGACAGTGACCAGTTTTACCCGTATTATTATTGTGTTCCACTTCATCCGTCAGGCCATGGGTATACAGCAAATCCCGCCGACCCAAATTTTGGCAAGTTTGGCAATTTTTATGACCGTTGTTATTATGTATCCTGTGGGAAAGGAAATGAACGACAACGCCATTCAGCCCTATTTGCAGGAAATGATTGGCTTTGATGAAGCTTTGCAAAGAGCTGAAATTCCGCTTCGAAATTTCATGTTTAAACACACAAGAGAAAAAGATCTCTCCCTTTTCTACTCCATTGCCAAAATGGATGCCCCGCAAAACAAGGACGAAGTTCCCACTATTATGCTTGCCGCTGCCTATGTTATCAGCGAATTAAAGACGGCTTTCAGCATAGGCTTTTTGATCTATATTCCTTTCCTGATTGTGGATATGGTTGTTTCCAGTACCCTGCTTGCCATGGGTATGATGATGTTGCCGCCAATGATGGTTTCCATGCCGTTTAAGCTGCTCCTCTTTGTTATTGTTGATGGCTGGAACTTGATTATTGGTTCTCTTGTAAACAGTTTTCTCTTCTAAAATATAAGGTTATGCTATGAGTCCAGAATTTGTTATCGGTTTTATGCGCAGCGCCATTGAACTTACCCTCTCCCTTGCCTTGCCCATGCTTCTTGCCGGGCTTGCCGTTGGGGTTATTGTCAGTATTATTCAGGCTGCAACACAAATCCAGGAACAAACTCTTACCTTTATCCCCAAACTTTGTGTTATCTTTGGCATGCTGATTTATGCTTTTCCCTGGATTTTAGAAAGAATTTCCTCCTTTACCACGAATTTGCTCATCAATCTTCCCCAATATGTTCGGTAGCAGGTGCGTATGGCTATTGTAATGGGCACAGCCGGGCATATTGACCATGGGAAAACAACGCTCATTCACGCCCTTACCGGCATAGAGTGCGACAGACTTGCAGAAGAACAAAAACGCGGAATTACCATTGAACTGGGCTTTGCCTGGTTTGATTTGCAGGACAAAAACGGTCAGCCTGTTCGTATGAGCATTATTGATGTGCCCGGCCATGAGAAATTTATCAAAAACATGGTAGCTGGTGCTCAAGGCATTGATTTTGTTCTGCTTGTTATTGCTGCTGATGAAGGTGTTATGCCCCAAACAAGAGAACATGTTGAAATCTGTTCCCTGTTAAACATCCAAGATGGTATTATTGCACTCACAAAAATTGATACGGTTGACCCTGAAATGGTGGAACTAGCCAAAAACGATATTCAGGAATTTACGAAAGGAACGTTTTTGGAGCATGCCCCCATTTTCCCTGTTTCTTCCCATACGGGCGAAGGGCTTGATGCGCTGAAAAATGCCATTATTGATAAAAATTATACGCTACAGCCCAAGCGGAAAAATGATGTATTTCGCCTGCCCATTGACAGAGTTTTCAGCCTCAAAGGACATGGTACACTAATTACCGGTACACTGATTTCAGGAACTGCCGCGATCGGCGATGAAGTGTGCATTATGCCTAAAAATATTCCAACCAAAATTCGCTCTATCCAAAACCATGGGCAAAGTCAGGAAAAAGCTTTTGCCGGGCACAGAACCTCAATCAATCTTGCAAATATCAATGTCAGCGACATTGAAAAAGGCGATGTTCTATCCTATCCCCAAACTCTTGTGCCTTCCACACGCTGGCTTGTGAAGCTGCACTGCCTTTCTTCTGCCCCCAGAGCCATCAAACACCGCACAGAAATACATCTTCATCACGGCACCAAAGAACTCATGGCAAAGCTTTATTTAAAGGATAAAGATAAACTGGAACCTAACCAGACCTGCCTTTGTGAAATCCGCTTTTCTGAACCCATGTGCGGAGTTTTTGGCGATAAATGCATTATTCGAAGTTTTTCTCCGCTGCAAACCATTGCAGGCGCAACGATTATCAATCCTCTTCCTGATTTTCCCAAACTCAAGGAAATTCCCGAAGAT
The DNA here is from genome assembly GCA_910578585.1 of uncultured Mailhella sp. Taxonomy (GTDB): domain Bacteria; phylum Desulfobacterota; class Desulfovibrionia; order Desulfovibrionales; family Desulfovibrionaceae; genus Taurinivorans. The sequence continues at coordinate 49,186 of CAJTRG010000001.1, read as the reverse complement.
GTTTTCCTGAATCTTGGACACAATTTTCTTGACCCGCAGATATGCAGCACAGCCCTGTATGAGCAGCTCAAATTGGGAAATCATAAAGGACTTTCCAGCAAACAATTAGCGCTTCTTTGCCCTTTTGACGAAAAAACAATCGAAAAATCCCTGCAGCAGTTACTCAGCCAAAAGCGCTGCATTTTATACGACAAAGAAAATAAAATCTATCTGGCTGATTGCTATGCCAAAGAATATGAACAGGCCATGCTCCAAAAAGTGCAGGAATACCACCGGGAAGAGCCGCTCAAACAATATATGCAAAAGGCTTCACTCCTTGCGCAATTTGAGCCGGCAAAACTCGCTCAATATATTCTTAATGCTTTACTCAAACAAGGGACACTGATGAGTTCTGAGGACGGAATTTGTACAGCTGAGCATACTGTTTCTTTAAATTCACAGGAGAATAACCTCAAAACAGAAATTTATACGCTGTTTGCACAAGATCCCCACAATCCCCCCGTGTTAAAAGAACTTCTGGAAAAATTCAATTTACCGCAAAAAGAAGTGCTGAATGTACTGACTTTGCTTATTCAAGAGCAAAAGCTGGTTAAAATTATGGAAGGCATGTATTTTCTGCAATCTGAACTAGCACAAATCAAGCAAAATATGCTGCTTTTCTTCCAAAAACATGAAAGCATGAGCCCAAGTGATTTTAAAACAATATCTCAAGGACTTACGAGAAAATACGCTATCCCTGTACTTGAATATTTTGACAAAGAGCGTATAACCATTCGGGTTGGCAATGTGCGAAAACTGCGCCAAGCCAATATAAATAAGCAATAAAACGAACAGATACAAGCAGACAAAAGAGCAGACAATGATTTATACAGCTATTGATTTTGAAACAGCCGACAATGGCAGAGACAGTGCCTGTGCCGTGGGGCTGGTCAAAATCCAAGATATGCGTATTGTTGACAGCTTTTATCGTTTAATCCGTCCGCCTCGTTCCTGGATAAAGTATGCAGATTTCCACGGCATTACCTGGGATATGCTGAGGGATAAGCCCACCTTTGCCGAACAATGGCAGGATATTGCCGCATTTTTGCAGGGAACTGATGCTTTTATTGCCCATAATGCCCCCTTTGACCGAGGCGTTCTCTATGGAACTGCTGAAGTGTACCATATAGAGCTCCCTGAAATTCCGTTTTATTGTACGCTCAAAGGGGCAAGAAAATTTTTGCATTTGCAAAGAAATTCACTGGACTGCGTTTGCAGCGCGCTCAACATTGATTTAAATCACCACCATGCCCTTTCTGACGCGGCAGCCTGCGCATCCATTTTTCTTTATTTTAACGAACAACAATTTCCTTTAACATCTTGCCTTTTAAAGTGAGTTTTTATGCTGATAGATTTACATACCCATACCTATTACGGACACGGAAGCAATACTGTTTTTGAAATGTTCCAGGCTGGCAAAAAGGCTGGACTTGCGGTGCACGGCTTCAGCGAACATTCTCCCCGTCCTCTTGGCTATGATTATACCAATGAATACCGTGAACATTTAAATAAACATTTTCAAGACTATATCAATGAAGTCACGGAAATCAAACAAAAGAGTACAGAACCAAAAGTTCTGCTTGCCCTTGAGCTGGACTGGCTTGAAGATGAACGAGAATTTCTGGATGAATGTGCTCATCAATTCCCCTATGATTACCGCATTGCCGGCATACACTTTATCAAAAAATGGGGCTTTGATGATCAGGCAAGCCATTGGAAAAATTTGCTCAAACAAGAAAAGCTCCAGTACTATGAAGCCTATTACAAAACCATGATTAAAATGGCAGAAAGTAAATTATTCCAAATTGTTGCTCATCCTGATTTGATCAAAATTTTCAGCAATGAAACTTTTTCTGAATGGATCAAGGAGAATAAAGGCTTTGCCGAAGATGCCCTCATTGCCTGCAAAGAAAACGGACTGTGCATGGAAGTTTCTTCTGCTGGACTGCGCAAACCCTGTCAGGAAATTTATCCTTGCAGAACTCTCATGGAAATTGCCAAAGATATTGATATGCCGCTCACCTTTGGGTCTGACGGACACTGCATCAATACCATTGCCAAAGATTTGCAGAAACTGCACGAATACGCAAAAGAATACGGCTTCACCAGCCAGCATTATTTTGAAAATGAAACCAGACAAACAGCAGCCCTTTAAGCCGCCTTATCCTATGCCAAAACTCATTGAAACACACGCTTTGACCTTTTCCTATTATACTGAAAATAAAGAGGAAATTCTTGCTCTTGACCATATTGATTTTACCCTCAATCAAGGCGAACATATTGCCATTATCGGTGAAAACGGCGCGGGAAAATCTACATTTCTGCAGGTTATGCGCGGTGAAATTTATCCCAGCCCCAAAAACGGCGGAAAAATTTATTGGTATGAGAACGGCAGTCCAAGCGTTGCTCCCCTCTCAGCCCGGGAAATGTGCGCAATTATTTCTCCAAAAGAGCAGGATTATTATGCGCGTCAGGATTGGAACGTCAACTGTCTGGAAATCGTCTTGGCAGCCTGCAGCAATGATTATATTTTATATCGTGAGCCAAGCACAAAAGAAGTTTTGCAGGCTGTTGAAATTGCTAAACAATTAGGTGCAGAATATTTACTCTACACGCCTATCAATAAACTTTCTCAAGGGCAGCTTCGGATTATGCTTATTGCCCGGGCGCTTATGAAGAAAAGTCCTGTTATTTTGCTGGATGAACCACTCAATGGCCTGGATGAAAAAACACAGCAGCTTTTCTGGCAGACACTGGAAAAGCTTGCAGCCTGTAAATTAGACCACAAGCCCACCATTGTTTTGACCACCCACCTTTTTCCTTTGCCTCCCTTTATCAAGCATTGCTATGAAATGAAACAAGGCAGGCTCAGCCTCATTGATAACGACAATCAAAGCGAACTTCTCAAAATTGCTGAACAATACCGCCAAATTCCTAAAGAACACGTCGAAAAGAAACAAGATCAGGCAATGGAAATTATCCTTGAAAATGCAAGTATTTATCTGGATCATACGGAAATTGTCAAACATATCAACTGGCATATTCAGCCCAAAGAACAATGGACTCTTATTGGGCATAATGGTTCCGGAAAATCCACGCTGCTCAATGGTATTTTAGGCTTTTTGCCCATTGCTGTCGGCGGTTCAATCACCCGCAACTGGTATCAGAATTTGCAGGCTCAGCCTGTTCCTTTGACGGTTTTAGACAATATCAAAGAAAAAATCCATTTTGTTTCTGATACCCTGCAAACCCACTATACGTTTAATGATACAGTGACTGATGTTATTTTTGCTGGATTTGACGGAAACATTGGCGTTTATCGGGATAAAACAGAAGAGGAAATTCAAAAAATCCAAGAATTGCTCCACCAATTAAATCTTGTGCATCTGGCAACCCGTCCTTTCCGCTCTCTTTCCACAGGCCAGGCCCGCAAAGTGCTTCTGGCTCGTGCCATTATCGGTGATCCGGCCCTCCTTTTGCTTGATGAACCATTTTCCGGACTTGACCCCAGAAATAAACAGGAAATCAAAGAATTTCTGGAATATAAAATTGCTGAAACATCTTTGCAAACCATTTTAGTCAGCCATTTAGAAAGCGATTATCTTTCCTGCTCCACCAATTTTGGCACTATGTTCAAAGGGGAATTTTCTGTTTTAGACTAATTAGTCAAAATTTTAAGTTCTTTTTGTTTTTTCAAATAGATATTGCTATTCATTTCAAAATTGATTATACTAATTGTACAAATTAATCATTTGATTAACAATTAACAAAAGGAACGACTATGTCTTTTCCCACTCTCACTATTGGTGACCTTGTTGCCAAACTCCCCATTGTCCAAGGCGGCATGGGCGTTGGCATTTCTCTTTCCAGCCTTGCTTCTGCTGTAGCAAATCAAGGCGGCATTGGCGTTATTGCCGGTGCAATGATTGGAATGCGTGAACCTGATATTGCAAAAAATCCCATTGAAGCCAATGTTCGTGCGCTGAAAACTGAAATTTTGAAAGCTCGAGAACTCAGTCCTACTGGAATTTTAGGCGTCAATATTATGGTTGCTCTGACCACTTTTAAAGAAATGGTAAAAGCCGCCATTGAAAGCCGTGCCAATATTATTTTTTCCGGTGCAGGTCTGCCCATGGACTTGCCTAAAATCTTTTTAGATACCTGTGAAGAAAAGAAAGAACAATTCAAAACCAAGCTTGTGCCCATTGTTTCCTCTGCCCGGGCAGCTGCTGTTATTGCGAAAAAATGGCAGTCAAGAACAGGACTTCTTCCTGATGCCTTTGTGGTTGAAGGCCCAAAAGCAGGCGGGCATCTTGGCTACAAATACGAAGAAATCACAGATAAAGACCACACCCTCGAACATATTGTTCCTGAAGTTGTGGAAACAGTGAAAAATCTTGAAGACCAAAAAGGTGAGGCTATTCCTGTGATTGCTGCCGGCGGTATTTATTCCGGTGAAGATATTGCCAATATCATGGAACTGGGCGCTTCCGGCGTGCAAATGGGAACACGCTTTGTGGCAACCAATGAATGCGACGCTGATATCAAATTCAAAGAAGCTTTCGTCAATGCAAAAGAAGAAGATATCACCATTATCAAAAGTCCTGTAGGCATGCCTGGCCGGGCTTTATTCAATAATTTTATTCAGGCTGTGCGTGAGGGCAAGAAACGTCCTGTTAACTGTGCGTTCCACTGCGTCAGCACCTGCCAGCAGGAGAAAACGCCCTATTGCATTGCTTCAGCTCTTATTGCTGCCATGCATGGAAACCTGGAAAAGGGCTTTGCCTTTTGCGGCACCAATGTCAGCAGGATACAATCCATTATTTCCGTCAAGGAACTCATGGAAAGCCTGCAAACAGAATACGACAACTTCAAGGCAAAATTACAAAAATAACCTAAATATAAAAGCTTGTTAAATCAACAAGCTTTTTTTATTTTAAATTTCCTGTCGACAGACAGGAAAATACTTGCTATAGTACATTTAATAGCAGAAAGAGTATTTCTGCAAATAATTACTAAGGAGGAGGCAGTATGAATATTGAATTTACTTTCAAAAACTTTGAGCCTTCTGAACACTTAAAGAAATATGCCCGTCGCCGTTTTGAAAAAATCGCACGCTTTTTAGGAAAATCACCAGCATTGCAAATGCAGGTTTTACTCAGCGTTGATAAGTATCACCAAAAAGTAGAAATTTCTCTGACTGGCGAAGGATTAAATATTAATGCTACAGAATCTTCAAAAGATATGTATGCAACTATTGATATGATTAGTGATAAGATCAGCTCACAGGTTCGCCGTTCATCTGAAAAACTGCACAGCCGTCAAAAGAGCCGCGATGTCAACGTTGATATCTACAGCTATGATGTGTTCGAAGAAGACGGTATTCAAGTTGTGAACGGTGAAGAAAACTTCGCTCCAAAACCATTGCATATGGATGAAGCCATTGCCCAATTGCAGCAAAATGATAATGAAGTTCTTGTGTTTATCAATGCCGACCTTGAACGTATCAATGTTATTTACCGTAAACGCAATGGTGATTTTGGCGTTATTGACCCAATTATCTAGTACACAAAGCTAAACTAATAAGGGAGTAAACTGCTTACTCCCTTTTTTCTTTGGTGAAGACTATGGATAGGCACGAAATACAAAACAAAGAAGAAGATACAAAGAATAACGAAATAGAAATCATTATTATTACAGGCCTTTCTGGATCTGGTATCAGTACTGCCCTGCAAGTTTTTGAGGACATGAACTTTTTTACAACGGACGGTATTCCGGCCTCCATTGCTCCTGAGCTGATTAATCTTGCCTACAAGCCAGATATGCAGCATTTTCGGGGCATTGTTATCGGTATTGATTTAAAACGAAAATACCTCAATGATCCTCTTGCTGAACTCCTGCCCATTTTCACCAAAAATCGCAAACAAAACAGAAAAACAAGCCTGATTTATCTTGAAGCCGACGACGACAGCATTATCAAGCGCTATGCTTCCACAAGACGCCCTCACCCCTTGGAGCAAGAAGGCTATTCCCTTGAAAATGCTCTTATCGAAGAAAAAAATCGTCTGGCAAAAATCCGCAGCATTGCCGACCATATTATCAATACCACAGGCTTTTCTATCCACGATTTACGCCGTTATATCCAAAAACTTTTTTCTAAAACTGTAGAAAATGCCCCTTCCATGTGGGTAACGATTATGAGTTTTGGCTATAAATACGGTATTCCCAAGGATGCTGACCTTGTTTTTGACATGCGCTGCCTGCCCAATCCATTTTTTGAGCCGGAACTTCGCGAGTTTACCGGACTGCAGCAAAAAATTGTTGATTATATTTTTAAAGACGAACCAGCCCAAATTTTCCGCAAAAAGCTGCTGGAATATTTGCTTGCCACCCTGCCTGCCTATGATAATGAAGGAAGATACAGGCTGTGCATTGCCATTGGCTGCACTGGTGGCTATCACCGTTCTGTTGCCATGGTCGAATATCTTGCCAAAAACCTTATGCAAAATGGCTATAAAATTATCAAAGAACACAAACAATTACCCAATAAATAATTATGAACACATGCTATGAACAACGCCGTGAAAAAGTTCGGCAAAAACTAAGTGATGAAAAACTTGTGGCTCTCTTTGTGAGCTATCCCACCAACAGATTTTATCTTTCTGGTTTTGAACTCCACGACGGGCAATGCAATGAAAGTTCCGGGCATATTCTTATTCAAAAAAATGGCAAGGATATTTTATTTACTGATTCCCGCTTCTATGAAGTGGCAAAATCTTTGTGGGAAGAAGAAAATATTGTTATTTATTCCAATCAAATGGAAGATATTCGTGCCTATTTAAAAGATCATGTGCAGGGGAAAATTGGTTTTGAAAGCAAAATTGTCAGCCACCATTTCTACGAACATATTTCCCAGGGCGTTGACCTGGAAGCAGCTGACGGGCTTGTGGAAGAGCTGCGCCTGATCAAAGATGAAGCAGAAATCAAAGCCCTCAAAGAATCCATTGCTCTCAATCACAAGCTTTTTACATGGCTGCCCAGCATTTTTCAAGCAGGCAAAAGTGAAACTGAACTGGCCCTTGAAATTGAAATGTTTTTCAGAAAGCACGGCGCAACAGAAAACAGTTTCCCCCCTATTGTAGCAATCAATGAACATGCTGCCCGTCCTCACCACATCCCAAATCCTGAGGCAAAACTCACGGAAAATTGCCATATTCTCATTGATGTGGGAGCAAGATATCATGATTATTGCTCTGACCAGACCAAAACATTTTGGTTTGGCGAGAAAATTGACCCGCGTTTTCAAAGCATGCTCAGTCAAGTGCAGGAAGCTCAAAGCGAAGCAATAAAAATGCTTGCGCCTGATATAGTATGTCAGGACGCTCATTTAACTGCTTTCAAAGTTTTTGAAAAATACGGTGTTGAAAAAGCCTTTAATCATTCCCTTGGCCATGGCGTTGGGCTTGATACGCATGAAGAACCACGCCTCAGCATACGCAGCAAAAGATTGCTCAAGCCTAATATGATTGTCACCGTTGAGCCAGGGCTCTATTATGGAGACTATGGCGGCATCCGCTGGGAATATATGGTCAGAATAACCGAAGACGGCTGTGAAGTTTTGTAATCAGCCACTAACCTGATTTAAAGTATAAATAAGTTTTGCAGGGGAAAAACTTTAGCTCTGCTGTCCAGTTGCGTACTTGCTCATTCTTCGCAAACGCAAACTACTTAGTCGCCTTCGGTGGCTGAAAAAGTTTCTTCCCCTGCACCCCTTTACAAAACTTTTTAAGCTTTATTATTAAAATTATTTGTAATTATTTTCGGAAATGTTCTAGTACCAGATTGATGAACGAAATTAAATTCTTCCTTATACAAACATAACTTCTTGTTTTTATTAAATAAAAACAAGTAATGAGGGGTATAGGGGAAATCATTTTCCCCATAAAAAAAATTTATAATTATATCTGATGCTTATGAAGTCAGCCTAAAAGTAGAACAAAGCAATATATTTTATTTTTTTGGGGAATTATAGCTCTGCTGTCCATTTGCGTTACGCTCATTCTTCGCTAACGCAAACGATTTCGTCGCCCTCGGCGGCTGGAAAAGTTCTTCCCCTGCAAAAAATAACAAAAATATTCTTATCATTTATTCTTTTTACCGCAGTTTTTTTCAATTTTTTGGATCATATCATTTAATTGTCTGCCCACAGGACTTTCTTTTGAAATTTCTTCTTCAAGAGAAGAAATACCTTTAATTACTGTGGAATGGCGACGATTAAAGCCTTGTCCTATTTCTTCCAAGGTCAAATCCGTATGCTGGCGGAGCAGATAAAAAGCCAAGTTTCTGGCAAGCACATAGTCTTGGCGACGGGAATTAGATTGCAGCTGCTGCTTTGTTACCCCAAAGCCCCGGCAAACCATATCCACAATGCTGGGGATATCAAAAGTGGGCTCAGTATGGGAAACTTGCTGGATAACATCGTACACAAGATCTTCTGTAATTTCTGTGCCTAAAACTTTTGCTCTGAAAACAACATTTTGCAGGCAGGATTCCAGCATACGCACATCGGCATCAATGCGTTTTGCCATGAGTTCGGCAACAGTTTCCGGCAAAATAATACCGAGTTTCTTTGATTTTTCCACAAGGATATTGAAGCGAGTTTCCATTTCAGGCTTTTCAATACTTGCCACAAAACCGGATTGGAACTGTGAAGTCAAATAACTGTCCAGCCCCTGAATATCCTTGGGAGCAAAGGAGCTTGTCAGCACAACCTTTCCGCCGCGGGCATGAATAGCTTTAATAATGGAAAGAAGCATTTCCTGGGTTTTGTCTTTACCATGGAAGAAATGCACATCTTCCAGCAAAAGCAAATCACAAAGGCTGTAGCGCTGTCTGAATTTGTCGTAATCTTTGGACATGCTGGCCTGCACAAATTGAGAAGTAAAGGTATCAGCCGTGACATAGGCAACATTTAAAGGCATTTTTTTGGCTTTTTCCTGCATTGCCATACCTACAGCCTGCATCAAATGGGTTTTGCCAAGTCCGGAACAGGAAGAAAGAAAAAGCATATTGGTCAGGGCATTATCCTGAATAATGTTTTCTGCTGCTGCCATGGCAAGTTTATTGCAAGGCCCAACAATAAAATCATCGAAGGAATGCTTAAATTCCATGGACTGTTCGTACGTATAGCGAATAGGCAGAAGAAGCTGTGAATTTTTGCCTGTTGCAAGCATGGAGGGCGCGGTGGCAATGCTTTTAGCCACATCTTCAGCAGAAAAGGTTTTAATCAGAGTGGTATCGGTTGTATTCAGTGCTTCATATTCAACATCAATCAGGGCACTGTTTTCCATATCCAGAACTTTTGCTGCTGCTTCCTGAAAATAAACGCTATATTTACGCAAATATTTAGCAATATGCGAATTACGCGCATAAAGTGTGAGGCAGGGGATTTCATTTTTATATTGAACTTCCCCTTTTAAGGTTGCTATCCATACTAAATACTCAGCTTCTGGCAATATTTCTCGCAACCGTGATTGAATTTGTGTCCATAGCGTTTCCATAAAACTCTTATAATACACTTTTCATTAAAAAAACTACCAACAGAAAATTAAAATTGCTTAGCCTTTCGGAAAAACTTATCCACAAATACAATTTTGAAAATATATAATAAATACACTGTGTTATTCTATTTTATTTGAAAAAGATTTGCTCTGTAAAAGGTACATAATTACACGGTTTAGGGCTGTCAAGGTATTTTTTCAACAAAAAATAAAATTATTTTTCCACATTAATAAAATAATTTTACTTCGAATTCCTAAAAATTTCTTAGTTTTTCTAAAAAATATAAAATTACCTTATCAAAATAACAGTTTAGCGGAAAAAATTTTCCAAAAAATTTTTATTATAATAATTTCAATAAATTATACTTATTTATTGCTTTTTTCTTCAAAATCCAAACGGTTACAAAAAGCTTCATAACAGCGCTCTAAACTTTTATTGCCATGAAAGTCAATTTCCTGGCCGTAATTCTGCGGTCTTGGGGGATATACATTGGTAATATGCTGGGGAATGGCTTCTCTTTCCAGCAAAGACTTTTTCCCATGGATAAGAGAAAACTCCAAACGCTCAAAACAATTTTCCAAGCCATAGGAAGCCAAAAAAACATTGATCCGCTCTAAAAGTTCTGCATAATACATGCGAATTTCCTGTAAATCCATAGGATTTTCAGCACCAAGATACAAAACTCTGCCCTTGTAGGAATAAGGTTTAATGAATGGAATAATTTCTTCCGGGCAAACCATATCCCAATTATCCCACAAATCCCGCAAAATATCTTGATGGGGATGAGGGGAAATTTTTTTGATAAGTTCCGGGTAAAGCTCCCCTATGGCAAGAGGAGAAGATATACGCCGCTGCTTTTGAAATTTTTTTCGCATACTTTTTTTTACCCTGTCCAAAGAATTTTAGCAATACATTTAACATATTGTTTTTATTTATTTTAATTTTTAATTTGTTAAATTTTAAATTTAATTAAAGTTTTTAAGTCTTTCTTTTCAATAGATTAACCACCGAATAAGGATTTTGTGGCATAGAATTAAAAAATTTTTTATGCTATAGTTAAGAAAGTATTACAATTACAGCAGGTTAAAATTATGATACAAAAACCAAAAAATTTAGCTCCCGCAAATCTCTCTGAAAATGCAGAGTTGGTTCTTTCAAAAAGATATTATCATAAAGATGATAATGGTAATCCTCTTGAAACAGCAACGGACCTTTTCTGGCGTGTTGCTTCTTCCATTGCAGAAGAAGAAAAGAAATACGCTAAATCAAGCTATGCGCCTGAGAAATTAGCTGAAAGATTCTACAATCTTATGGCTAATGGCTATTTTTTGCCAAACTCTCCAACCCTTATGAATGCAGGTTCAAAATTAGGACAATTATCTGCTTGCTTTGTTTTACCTGTTGGAGACTCCATTGAAGAAATTTTTGACGCGATAAAATATGCTGCCATGATCCATAAATCCGGCGGCGGCACTGGTTTTTCCTTCACCAATATTCGTTCTAAAGATTCCCGGGTAGGCACAACCGGCGGTGTTGCTTCCGGGCCTATTTCTTTCCTCAAAATTTTCAACACAGCCACAGAACAAATCAAGCAAGGCGGCACTCGCCGCGGCGCCAATATGGGTATTTTGCGCGTTGACCATCCGGATATTTTAGAATTTATCCGCGCAAAAGAGCAAGACGGAGAATTTATCAATTTCAATCTCTCTGTTGCCCTGACTGAAAAATTCATGGAAGCTGTTGAAAAAGGGGAAGATTATGAACTTATTGACCCCCATTCCAAAGCCGTCAAAGGTACACTCAACGCAAAAGAAGTTTTCGATATTTTAGTCAATAAAGCATGGATAAGCGGTGACCCCGGCATTGTTTTCATCGACAGAATCAACCGTGACAACCCAACCCCCGCGCAAGGCGACATGGAATCCACCAACCCCTGCGGCGAACAGCCTCTTCTTCCTTATGAAGCATGCAACTTAGGTTCCATCAACCTTTCAAAATTTGTTATTCCCGGCAATATCAGTGATAATAAAGAAGAAGCTATTGACTGGAACAACCTCAAAGAAGTTATTCACACAGCCGTTCGTTTCCTTGATAACGTTATTGATGCTTCCAAATTCCCTCTTGAAAAAATTGCTGAAAGAGTGCACATGAACCGTAAAATCGGTTTAGGTGTTATGGGCTTTGCCGATATGCTCTTTGCTCTGGAACTTCCTTATAATTCAGCAGAAGCGCTCAAACTTGCTGAAAAAGTTATGGAATTTATCCAAACAGAAGGCCGCAATGCTTCCCATGAATTAGCAGAAGAAAGAGGCGTATTCCCTGCCTTTGCTGAATCCATTTATAAGGATGGAAAGCCTCTTCGTAACGCAACCATCACCACCATTGCTCCTACTGGTACACTTTCCATTATTGCCAGCTGCTCTTCCGGGGTTGAACCTATTTTCGCGCTTGCTTTTGCCCGCCACGTTATGGACGGCGAACGCCTGATCGAAGTCAACCCATATTTTGAAAATGCAATAAAATCCCGTGACTTGTACACTTCTGAACTCATGGAAGCCGTCACCAATGTGGGTTCTATTGCCAGCTTTGATTTTCTCCCGCAAGCTGTTCGTGATGTATTTGTGACCGCCATGGATATTTCAGCCGAAGCGCATCTCAGAATGCAGGCTGCTTTCCAAAAATATACAGACAATGCTGTTTCAAAAACTGTGAACCTGCCTAACAATGCCACTGTGCAGGATATTGACCATATTTACAGACTTGCCTATACCCTTGGCTGCAAGGGCGTAACGATTTACCGTGACGGCAGCAAATCTGGTCAAGTACTCAATATTGGCAGCAAGAAAGAAGACAAAACGCAGGCACCTCAGCAAGCTCCAAGTGTTGTTCGTCAACGTCCTGATATTGTTGAAGGATTTACTCAAAAAGTTAAAACCGGTTTGGGCGTTTTATACCTCACTGTGAACGAAGTGGATGGACAGCCCTTTGAAGTTTTCACCACTATTGGTAAGTCTGGCCGCTCTATTACTGCAAAGGCAGAAGCCATTGGACGTCTTGTATCCCTTTGCTTCCGTTCTGGCGTGCCTGTACGTGATGTTGTCCAGCAGCTCAAAGGCATTGGCGGTGAACACCCTGTTTTCCAAAAGAAAGGTATTTTGCTTTCCATTCCTGATGCTATTTCCTGGGTACTGGAAAACAGATATTTAAAGGGTGAAGCTCCTGTTCCTGCCACCAAAGACCAGGACTTGCAAAATCCTTCCTGCCCTGAATGCGGATCTGAAATGACCTTCCAGGAAGGCTGCCATATTTGCCAAAACTGTGGCTACAGCCGCTGCGGCTAATATAAACTTGGATAAAAAATTAATTCTTTCCCATATAAAACATAACTTCTTGTTTTTATGAAATAAAAACAAGTAATGTGGGGGTATGGGGGGAAATCATTTCCCCCATAAAAGAGAAAAATTTTTGAATTATATCTTGTTGTTATAAAATTAACATTATATTAGAACAAAACAATAAACATTAAAAAGGCGTTTTTCCGTGATAGGCAAAACGCTTTTTTTTTGCTATATTTTTTCCATGAAAAGCAAAGAAAAAAGCATATTCCCCAAACTTCCCGCATTTTCCGAAGAAATTGCCCATTCTGAACGTTTTTTATCGCTCAATCCTGATAAAAAGGAAAATGTGCTTATCCTTTTTTTTGCTCTGCTCTATAAAAATCAACAAAGCAATGCTGTTGAAACCTATAATTTCTTATTTTCCCTTTTAGAAAAAATTTTGCCGGGGCTTGAAAACTATACCATTGCCAAATTCCATTTTAGCCTCATAACAACACAAACAGCGGCACAACAAGAAAAAACAGTATCCCTTTTACAGGAAAAATTTTCAGAACAGGAAAGGCAAACGCTTTTTGCGGAGTTATCCCAAAGCGGCTTGTTTACAAGTTCTGACAACCAAAAAATTTTGCAAGTATTACAAGGCAATACAAGCGACAATACAAGCAACACAAAAAATTCCCTGCAAAAAATTCTTGCCCTTCCCAAAGAACAATTTGCGGATCTCTCAAAACAAATCAAGCAGCATATTCCGTTAAAAACAAATTCCGGCAAAGAACTCACGCATCCATTATCCGATTTTCAGCAAAACTTGCAAAATTCCTTTGTGCCTTTTTACCCGCTTATTTCCTCTGATAAAAATCTGGAACAGGAATTTTCCGATTTTCTGAGTACACTCAAAAAGCAAGAATACCATATTGCCCTTGTAGGCGAAGGCAAACGCGGTAAGAGTTCCCTTATCAATGCCCTCCTGAAACAGGAAATCAGTTCTGTGGAAGAGTCTATCCCGCAAACCGCTGTGCCCATTGAATTTTATTTTCATAAAAATGAAGAGTATTATGTTGAATTTCTTGAAGAAAAAGATTTACAAATTCAAAAGGAACTCTATGCCAGGCAGGGACTTTTTCAGCCCCGCGATATCAATACTGCCTTTCCTTTTGGCAAAAAAATCAAGATCAAGAAGCATGAGCTTTTCAATTACATGCATATTGACGGAAAATTTACCGGGCAGGTGGCAAAGGTCTTTATTGGGCTCAATCATCCACTCCTTGCTCAGGGCTTTCACATCAGCGATACACCGGGTTTCAACTGCGTCAATACTTTCCACGATTATTTGACCCATAAGGAGAGCTTGCAGGCTGACTGTCTCATTTTTGTGGTGGATGCAAGAAAGCCTGATTCAGGCAGCGAACTCAATTTCTTGCGTGAAATTACCACAAAAGGACGCGTTATTACCCTTATTGGCGTGATCACCAATATTGACAGACTCAATAAACAGGAGAAAAGCCAAAACAGCATAGAACGGGCATGGCTTCTTTTTGAAGAAATTAAACAAACAAATCCCCATATTGATTTTCTGGGGCTTTGCCCCCTCAATGCCAAAGAGCTTATGGAGCACTTTTGTCTGCAAAAACATCTTTCCAAAGCACAAAGCGAAAACTGGCAGACATTCCTAATGCTTCTTGAAAAAGCCATTCAAAAAGACGATACACTGATTTTCTATCAGCAAAAAATCACTCAAAATGCCGAAAATTTCCTGCAAATTCTGCAAAACAAACTCAAAAAAGATGAACAGGAAATGAACAGCCGCTATCCAGCAAACTTTTTGCAGCTTTTGGAAAAACATGAACAATCCCTGATTGTTGCCCTTGAAAAATATCGCACTCAGGCAACCCAGTTTACAAAAAGTGTGGAAAAAGATATTTTTGCCTGGAAACAACAGCAGGAAGAAGCCCTCAATCTCTTTGAACAAAAATTTATTCAGCATATTCAATTAAGAGCCCATGAATTTGCCGATACGCTGGGAAAAGATATTGCCAAAAGTGAAAAATGGAAAGAATTTGACCAAATCACAGCAAAGGAACTCGCCCAAAATCTGGTGCAGGATTTTATCCAAAGTCAGGAGGCGCAGCTCCAGGTCTGGGAAGAAAAAATCAAAATTTTTCATCAGGATATGCACACCCTCTCCCATGAATGTCTGGAGGCTGTCTCCCTTTCTGTCAATGCCATGGGCAATACCAATATTGAAAGCACGGCTCTGAACAATATCCTTATTCAGGGCAATCTCAAAATGAAACAGCTATCCCTTTTTCTGGCTGGGGCTGGAAGCGGCTTTGTGCTTTCTGCTTCTTTTTTCAATCTGCTGACTGTGGGCAGTATTGCTCTTGCCTTCTTAGGTGACCCCATCAGTATTTCCGGGCTTATTTTGACAGGAATTGGCGCAATTACCCTGCATTTTCAAGGGGATATTCAGAAACACAAGCAAAATATTTTACAAAAGAAACAAAAGAAAATTGAAGCATGGGCCAAAAAGATACGCCTTGCCTTGGAACAGGTTTTACAGGAAAAACAGGAAGAACTTTGTAAACAATATCAGACCATTATCGAACAAAGCTTTCTCCCTTCCTTTGAACTGCTCTTTTCTGAAACCATTCACATTCACTGGTACACAGCATTTTTAAAACAGCTTTCTCTTTCTGCACAAACGGAAAAAGACCGCAATCAGCTTGCTCTTGAAAATGCCAAACATTTTTTAGAAACAAATACCGAAAAATCCCATGTCACACGTTCATGATTATCTGCAAGCCTTTTATCAGCATCAAGAACTCAAAAGGCAAGTTGTTTACCATAAAATTTTTGATGAAAAAGAGGCACACTACACCCCTTACCTCCTTTCCCCCAAGCTGACAGAAACTTTGCGCGCCTATGGCATAGAAAAGCTCTATGATCATCAGGCCAAGGCCATCCATGCAATTATGCAGGGCAAGGATATTGTGCTGACTTCCCCTACAGCCAGCGGCAAAAGCATGGTCTATACCCTCCCTGTTTTAGAGGCATTTTTGCAAAATCCCCACATCCATGCTCTGTATATTTTTCCTTTGAAAGCCCTTGCCCGCGACCAGTATTCTTTTCTGCAAAACTTTATAAAGGACTGGGACAAGAAGCCCGGTATTGCCCTGTACGACGGCGACTGCACCCCCTATGAACGGCAAAAAATCCGCAAAAAACTGCCCAATATTCTGATCACCAATCCTGATATGCTCAATCTGGGCATTATGCCAAGCCACACCAGCTGGCGGGAATTTTTTGCCAATTTGCGTTTTATTGTGCTTGATGAAGCCCATACCTACCGCGGTGTCTTTGGCTCACACATGGCTCAGATTTTTCGCAGAATACAAAGAATTTGTGAGCATTATGCAGCAAAACCACGTCGTATTCTCTGCACTGCAACTATCGGCAATCCCGAAGAATTAGCCCAAAAACTTTTAGGCTCAACACAGGCAGAACTGATTACCAAATCCGGCGCTCCTCAAGGGAAAAAGCATATTCTGCTTGTCAATCCCGAAGAAAGCCCTGCCAGTTATGCTATTTCACTTATCAAATCAGCCCTCAAGCGAAATTTGCGCACCATTGTCTACTGCCGCTCCAGAAAAATGACTGAACTCATCAGCCTTTGGGCAACGGAAAAGAACAATCAATACCGCCACAAAATCAATGCGTATCGTGCAGGTTTTTTACCCGAAGAACGCCGTGAAATTGAAGAAAAAATGAGCAATGGCGAGCTAGGATGCATAGTTTCCACCAGCGCCCTTGAGTTGGGCATTGATATTGGCAATTTGGATTTATGTATTTTGGTCGGCTATCCGGGAACTATTATGTCTGCTTTGCAGCGCTCTGGCCGTGTAGGCAGAAAGGGGCAGGAATCAGCAATTTTCCTTTTGGCTGGAGAAGATGCTCTTGATCAGTATTTCATGCAAAACCCAGAAGAATTTTTTAACCGCCCTCCTGAAAATGCCATTATCAACACAGAAAATCCCTATATTTTGCAAAAACATTTGGAATGTGCCGCATCTGAACTTGTGCTGGAAAAGGGCGAGCCATGGCTGCAGGAAAACACTGTACAGGATGAGGTGCAGGAACTTTGTATGCAGGGATTACTTTTGCAGGATGAAGCAGGCGAAAAATTTTATGCTTCCCGCAAGCGCCCGCACCTAAATATTGATTTACGCGGAAGCGGCGCAACCTTTAATATTATTGAGCGTATTGCCATTAATCCGCAAAATTTTTGGCTGAATACCCTTGCTGAACCGCAATCTGAACCACAAGAAGAAATTCCCGTTTCTTCAAACAGTACCCCTCTCCTGCAAGCTGAAACTCCCCAAGCACAGGCTTTTGTCAACCTTGCCAGCAAAAGCCAAATTATTGGCACAGTGGATTTACGCCAGGCCTATATGGAAACCCACGAGGGAGCGATTTATCTGCATAACAAGCAGCAATATCTTGTGGACAGCCTCGATTTTGCAACTAAAACCATTTATGTGCATAAGGAAAATGTGCTTTGGCACACGCGGGCAAGAACCAATAAAAATACAGAAATTTTAGAAGTTCTGGCAGCCTGCAAAGTCTTTGGTTTTGAAGTGGGCTTTGGCAAACTCAAAGTCACGGAAAATCTTACCGGCTATGAAAGACGGCGAAACAGCACGCTCAAGCTCCTGAGCATTGAAAGCCTTGACTATCCCCCGCTGACCTTTGAAACAGAAGGCTTATGGTTTATTATTCCCGATTATTGCATCAAACTTCTGGAAGATAAATTCTATCATTTTATGGGATCAATCCACGCTTTTGAGCATATCACCATAGGTCTTATGCCCCTTGTGGTTATGGCGGACAGGAACGATATTGGCGGCATTTCCATCCCCTTTTTCCCTGCCCTGAACAGTCCTGCTGTGTTCATTTATGACGGCAGTGTGGGCGGTGCCGGGCTTTGCAAAGAGGCATTTACAAAGCTTGAAATTCTGCTTAAAGCAGTCCTTTCCCGTTTGGAAAGCTGCCCCTGCGAAATTGGCTGTCCTTCCTGTGTGATTTCGCCAAAATGCGGCTCCGGCAACAGACCCATTGACAAGGACGGGGCAAAACTTCTTTTGCAAACCCTCATTAATAATACTTCGATCAATACTCCTTTATCAGCAAAGCAAATCCAAACTCCTGCAAAAATCCAAAGCAGTGAGCAAAATATTTCAGTGCCCGCAAAGATTAATAGTGAAGAATTTCAGACTATTATGGTTTTAGACATAGAAACCAGATACAGCGCAGATGAAGTGGGCGGCTGGCATAACGCGCATTTAATGGGTGTGAGCATTGCAGTGTTATTTGACGGAAAAGAGTATCAGAACTTTACTCAGGACAGATTGGATGAAATGTTTGCGCTCATGAAGCAGGCAGATTTAGTCGTTGGCTTCAATACTTTGAATTTTGACTATAAGGTTTTACAGCCATTTTGCGCCTATAATCTTTGGGATTTGCCCAGCCTTGACATGCTCCATGAAATCAAAAATCGCTTAAATTATCGCGTCAGCCTGGATAATCTGGCAAGTTCCACTTTTAATATGCAAAAAAGTGCTGACGGACTCAAAGCTCTTGAATGGTGGAAGCAGGGAAAACTTGATAAAATCACAGAATACTGCACTCAAGATGTGCGTCTGACAAAAGAGCTTTTTGAGTTTGCCAGAGAAAACAGCTACCTTCTCTTTACCAATAAAGCCGGGCAAAAAGTCCGTATTCCTACTGTTTGGTAATATTTGCCCAAAATAAAAATTCTATACAATTAGAGCATTTCCGAAAATAATTACAAATAATTTTAATAATAAAGCTTAAAAAGTTTTGTAAAGGGGTGCAGGGGAAGAAACTTTTTCAGCCACCGAAGGCGACGAAGTCGTTTCTCTTATGTCGAGTTTACGAGACTTAGAGCATTTCCTGTTAATATCAAGAATGTTGATTCCCTGTTATGGACAACATTCATAACAGGAGATGAGGGGAATTGGGGGAAATCATTTCCCCCAAGAAAAATAAAAATTACGAATATTATAGGGAAATGCTCTAGAGAAATGGACAGCAGAGATAAAGTTTTTCCCCTGCATAGAAAAGTCGCAAGATTTATTGGAAATGCTCTAAACAAAAAACTCCCTCTTTCTGTTACGAACGAGGGAGTTTAATTTATTTAATTCAATTAATCTTTGAAAAGCTCGCGGACAGATATTTTCTTGAAGAATAAGCCAACGGCGATTGCCACAACGGCAAAGAATGTTGGAATAAAGAAAATACCAAGGATTGTAGCTGTAACCGTACCAAAGAATACGGCACCGCCAACAGCAAGCTGACTGCCTGCACCTGCACCGGAAGCTAAGAGAAGCGGAATAACCCCAAGACCAAAAGCAAGGGATGTCATCAAAATAGGACGCAGACGCAGTCTGGCTGCTTCTGCTGCTGCGGCACGATAACTCTTGCCTTCTTTTTCCATTAAATCTTTCGCAAATTCAACAACCATAATGGCGTTCTTGGCTGAAAGCCCCATGGTTGCAAGCAGACCAACCTGAAAGTAAATATCATTGGAAAGACCTAAGATAAATGTTCCAAGAACAGCTCCCAGTACCCCGATAGGAATCATCAAAATAACAGAGAAAGGAATGGTCCAGCTTTCATAAAGAGCAGCAAGGGCAAGGAAAACAATCAGGGCAGAAATACCAAGCACAATTGTTGTCTGGTTGCCTGCCTGAACTTCTTCATAACTCATACCTGTCCAGCTAAGCCCAAAGCCCTGCCCAAGTTTTGCCACTTCCTCTTCCATTATTTTCATAGCTTCCCCGGAAGTTACGCCGGGAGCACTCACACCTTGAAGCTCAACGCTGGAAATACCATTATAGCGTTCCAGCATTGCAGGCCCTTGTGTCCATTCCACATGGGCAATGGAAGAGAAAGGAACCATTTTTCCCTGATTATTCCTAAAGCTCAAGAGCAAAAGATCATTAGGCCGCATTCTGAATGGACTGTCGCCCTGCACATATACTTTCTTGATACGTCCTCTGTCGATAAAATCATTAACGTACATACCGCCAAGCATAATTGCAAGGTTATTGCTGATTTCACTGACAGAAAGTCCCAAGCTTGAAGCCTTTTGATAGTCAAAAGAAACTTCGTATTGGACGTTATCTTCCAAGCCGGTTGGACGAACATACAAAATTTTTGGATTTTGGAAAGCAGCTGCCATAAGCTGATTTCGGGCAGCAATAAGCCGTTCATGCCCCAAGCCGCCGTTGTCCTGCAATTCCATAGTAAATCCGGTACTTGTACCCAGTTCAATAATAGCAGGCGGAATCATAATGTAAATAGAACCACGAATATCATTGGCAAAATGAGCTCTCATTCTATCTGCAAAAGCAAAGGCAGAATCGCCCTTTCCTTTACGCAAAGACCAGTCTTTCAAGGAAATAAAGATAACCCCAACATTTTGCCCCTGTGCGCCCATACCATAACCGGCAACAGAAATAATATTGTCAAGAATTACCCCCTCTTCATCTATGGCATAACGCTGAATATCTTCCAAAACAGCTTGAGTTTGGGAACTTGTGCTGTTAGGAGGAAGTGAAACAAGGCCAATACAAAGACCGGCATCTTCGTCAGGCAAGAAACTGGTAGGCAGTTTCAAATACATACCAATAAGGACAGCAATAATAATGGCATAGAGGGTAAGCATTTTACCGCCCTGACGGAGCAAGCTCACAACCTTTTCATGGTAAAAAACAGTAAATCGTTCAAATTTTCCGTTGAACCATTCAAAGAAACGGCCAACTTTTTTGTCATGACCATGCTGTTTTAACATAGTTGCACAAAGCGCCGGTGTTAAAATAAGCGCAACAGCGAGTGACATGAGCATAGCCGTAACAATGGTGACTGAAAATTGGCGGTAAATAACCCCAGTTGAACCTTTCAAAAATGCCATGGGCAAGAATACGGCACACAAAACAGCAACAATACCAACCAGTGCGCCTGAAACCTGATCCATGGATTTTTCAGCTGCTTCAACAGGGCCCAGTTTTTCTGTTGCCATGAGCCGCTCTACGTTTTCAACAACAACAATAGCATCGTCAACCAAGAGCCCAATTGCCAGAACCATGGCAAACAAACTCAAAGTATTGATTGAAAAACCAAGTGCCAATAAAATTGCAAAAGTACCCAGCAAAACAACAGGAACAGCAATAGTAGGAATAATGGTTGCCCGAATGTTTTGCAGGAACAAATACATAATAAGGAAAACGAGAACAATAGCTTCAAACAGCGTATGCACAACGTTGTTTACTGATGCTTTAATCGGAGGCGTTGTATCATAAGCGATGAGAAGTTCCATGTTACTTGGCAGAAATTGGCGAAGTTCAGCCAATTTTTCATTAACAGCTTCTTTTACATCAAGTGCGTTTGCACCGGAGGCAAGAGAAATACCCATAGCACCGGAACCGCGCAGTCTAATTTGTGAAGTCGTATTATAACTTGCACTGCCAATTTCAACACGTCCGACATCTTTTAAAAATACACTTCGTCCTTCTGTATCAACACGGAGAAGAATATTTTCAAATTCTTCAACTGATTGTAAAAGGTTTTGTCCTTTAATAACTACGTTAATTTGTGCATTTTTTTCAGCAGGAAGTGAACCTAACTGTCCGGCAGTCACCTGAGCGTTTTGGGCTGAAACTGCAGCTACAATATCAGAAGCCGTCATATTGTAGTCATACAATTTTTGAGGATCAAGCCAAATACGCATAGCATATTCGTCACCAAAAACTTGCACACTGCCAACACCGGGAAGACGGCTGACCTGGTCTTTAATGTATGAGCCCATATAGTCGGCAAGGTCAACAGAGTCAAGAGTTCCGTCCGTGCAGACCAAAGCCACAACCATGAGCATATTGGAATTACCCTTATCCACGGTAACACCAAGACGCTGTACAGATTCAGGCAATGAGCTAATGGCTGTCTGAATCTTATTCTGCACTTGAACCTGCGCAATATTGGAGTCAGTTCCCTGTAAAAAAGAAACTGTAATATTTGCCATACCGTTAGAGTCAGATGTTGATTTCATGTAAATCATATTGTCAACACCTGTAATATTTTGTTCCAAAATCTGGGTCACAGCTTCTTCCGTGGTACTTGCTGAAGCTCCTAAATAGGTTGCAGAAATACGGATAGAAGGAGGCGCAACTTCAGGATACTGGGACACAGGAAGCATAAATAACGCTAATCCCCCTGCAAGCATGGTGATAATGGCAAGCACCCATGCAAAAATAGGGTGGTGAATAAAAAATCGTGCCATTATGCATTGCCTCCATGAGTTTCTTTTATCTTGGCAGCGGCAACTTCATTGACGGCGTTATTAACAGCGTCATCATTTGCAACAGTATTTTTTGGCGCATTTTCAGCTAAATAATCAGCATCCGGAGGAATATTTGCATCACTCGCTTTAATAATATTGATATCGCCGTCTTCTGTTACTTTTTGTACGCCTTCTAAAATAACACTGTCACCGTCTTTTAAGCCTTCAGTCACAAGCCAGTTTTCCCCGTAGGTATCACCCAGAGTAATAAATTTACGGACAGATTTTGCCTTGGCTGGAGCCTCATTGCTTACTTCCTGATTATGGGTATAACCTTCTGCCACAAAAACATAGGCACGGCCGCGGTTATCACGAAGAACAGCCTTTTGAGGGATTAACAACGCATTTGCTTCAACACCGATTTGTACTTTTGCACGCACAAACATACCGGGCATAAGGTGGTATTGAGGGTTGGCAAAGGAAGCACGCAAGGTAATGGTAGAAGTACTTGTATCAACACCAACGTCCACAAACTCCAGTTTACCAAGATGAGAATATTCTATGCCGTCATCAAGCAGTAATTTAACAGGAATATCTAAATTTTGTAAATTTCGGGCAGAAGCTTTTCCATGCGTTTTTTCACTTTCTTTCTTGGATTTTACCAGTTTTTCAATAGAATCTGTCAAATCAACATTCATGGGGTCAATTTGATAAATGGTGGTAAGTGCTGCCATTTGGTTATTGGAAACAAGTGTACCTACTGATACGCTGGATTTACTGATCAAACCGCTGAGGGGTGCAGAAATTTCAGTTCTGTCAAGATTGATTTTTGCTGTCTGCACTGCGGCTTTGGCAGCCTGAACTTCAGCAACCGCCTGCAAATACGCAGCTCTTACTTCATCATAATCCTGCTGGCTGATTGCGTTTCTTTTCCGCAGTTCGCTCATTCTGCGTTCTTTCACATGATTGACATTGAGGGACGCTTCCGCCTTGGCAAGGGTTGCTTTTGCACTTTCATAACTTGCCTTATATACTTCATCATCAATCAGATACAGCACGTCGCCTTTATTGACGTAAGAACCTTCCTGATAGACTCTTTGCCGGATAATGCCCGTTACTTCGGGGCGAACTTCTGCTGTTTCAAAAGCCAAGGTACGTCCGGGCATTTCATTATATAAAATGACGGGGCGGGCTTTTACCCGCACAACCCCAACAGAAGCCGCAGGGCGCTGCACTGTTTGTTGATTATTTGAATCGCCGCACGCGGTTAATACTAAGAGTGCAGCGCCACAAATTAATGCTCGTTTTAAATTATAAACCATTTTTTATTCTCCAAAATGTTAACAAAATAAGCTAAACTCATTCATTTTTATACTTAGATACAACGGAATGAGTATATACATTTTTCAGAAAAAGTCCAGCAATTAAACCTAAGAATAACTTGATTAATACGCAATTTTATCCCTGTTTTCCTCTTCCCAAAAACCTTTTATTTCTTGACCATTTTTTGGCACTTTTGTATAAAAAGAACATGAAAATTTCTCATAAGTTAGAATTGATCGGCATGGCAAACGATACAGCAATTCCTGCCAAAGAGGACTGTCTGCCCCTGTATCTTGCCAGCGTGCAGGCAGGTTTTCCCTCTCCTGCTGATGATTATATTGATAAAAAAATCAATTTGCATGAATTTTTAGTCAGAAATAAAAGTGCAACCTTTTTCCTGAAAGCCCACGGCGAATCCATGCTTGGTGCGGGCATTTATGATGGAGATCTGCTCATTGTTGATCGTTCCATTGAAGCCAGCCATAATAAAATTGTGATTGCAGTTATCGACGGAGAACTCACTGTAAAACGCCTTTTGCGCCGCCCGCATCAAGTGGTGCTTGCGCCTGAAAATCCTGACTATCCGGAATTTGACATTACCCATAAAGAACATGTTTATATCTGGGGCGTGGTGACCTACGCTATCCATAAAGTTCAATAACTGCCCAAAATGCCAGCCATTTCAGAAAAATATAAAAATCTTATCAAGCCGGATACGCTCTGGGCTCTTGTGGACTGCAATAATTTTTATGCTTCCTGTGAAGAGTTATTCCGTCCTGATTTAAAAGACAAACCCATTGTCGTGCTTTCCAACAACGACGGCTGTATAGTCGCTCGTTCCAAAAGAGCCAAGGAGCTGGGCATTCCCATGGGCGAACCGGAATATAAAATCCGTTCCTTTTTGAAAGCCCATCATGTTGCGGTGTTTTCCTCCAATTATGCTTTGTACGGCGATATTTCCGCGCGGGTGATGCAAATTATTGAAGAAACCTGTCCCTGCGAACCCTATTCCATTGACGAGGCATTTTGCCTCCTGGAAGGCAGTCTTTCCCAAAATCACCTTGAAATTGCAAAGCTTTTGCGTAAACGTATCCAAAAATGGGTGGGCATTACCTGTTCCATTGGCATTGCCCCCAGCAAAACACTGGCAAAACTCGCTAATCATATGGCGAAAAAGGAAAATGGCATTTGCATCCTGCATCCGGAACAAGAAGATTTTGATGAAATTTTGAAAAAAATTCCTGTACAGGAAATTTGGGGCATAGGCAGAAGACAAAATGAAAAACTGCTCAAATATTCCATAAAAACTGCCTATGAATATAAAAATACTCCTGAAGAATGGATACAAAAGAATTTCACCATTTCAGGGCTCAAAACCCTGCGCGAACTGCACGGTGTTTCCTGCATTGACATAGAATTTTCCGACACGCCCAAAAGCCTTGTTTGTTCCCGTTCCTTTGGGCAGCGCATCCAAAGTTTTCAGGAACTTCTAGAGGCTGTTTCTTCCTTTACTGTGCGCGGCGCTGAACGCCTGCGGCATAATAATCTTGCGGCGTCCGGCATGTGCGTGCATATCCGCACCTCTCCCCATGCGGAAAATCCGTATCGAAACACCATAAATGCCAATTTCCCCTACCCCTTAAACGATACCAAAGCCATGCTGCCCATAGCTAAAGAGCTCTTGCAGCAAATTTATAAGGAACAGTATTTTTATATGAAGGCCGGCATAATGTTTTATGGGATTTTGCCTGCCCACAAGGTACAGCAAAACCTCTTTTCTCTGCTCCATGAAAAGGAAGAACAGGAAACGGAGCAGCTTATGCATGCCCTTGATACAATCAACAAACGCTATGGAAAACGGACGATAAAATTTGGAGCTGAAGGCATAACGAGTGCTGCCTGGCACATGAAGCAGGAACATAAATCCCCTTATGACCCGCAAGATCTCAATCATCTTCCTATTGCAAAATTATAAAAGCATTTCCATTAATTATTGAGATTTTTGCAGGGGAAAAACTTTAGCTCTGCTGTCCATTTCTGTAAGCCTCGCAAACCCGGCGTAACAGAAACGGCTTCGCCGCCATTCCGGTGACTGTAAAAGTTTCTTCCCCCGAAAATCAAGTAATCCCCTTTAGGTTTGATTTTTCGAGGACGAGAACTTTTATAACATATTGTAGGCTTTTTATGGCTTCGCCATGCCAACAATATGTAAAAAAGCCCCTGCACCCCTTTACAAAAATTTTTAAAATAATTTTTTTATCTTTTGGAAATATTTTAAAATTACGAATAAAACAAATCCGTTAAGAGTGTAAACTCATAACGGATTTGCGTTAAGGGGGTTTTGGGGGAATAATTCCCCCCAAGAAAATTTAATAAAACAAGTTACATTATACTTTTCTGACGGTAAAATGCCGTGGGTCAATATTATATTTTTTGACCTTATAATTGACAATACGGTAACTGCTTTTTAGAATTTTTGCAGCCTTGAGCACATT
The DNA here is from genome assembly GCA_910578585.1 of uncultured Mailhella sp. Taxonomy (GTDB): domain Bacteria; phylum Desulfobacterota; class Desulfovibrionia; order Desulfovibrionales; family Desulfovibrionaceae; genus Taurinivorans. The sequence goes on along the minus strand of CAJTRG010000001.1, from coordinate 23,072 downwards.
TCCGCTGGCTTTGACAAGGGCGTCCACGATCATTTCTTTTTCAAAACGGGCTACTGCATCACCAAGTGACAGTTCATTTTCTGTGTCCGTGCTTTCAGCTGTTTGCAGACTTGGAGGCAAATCCCCTGCCCTGATTACCTGGTCAGAACAGTTTTGCGCGGCTGCTTCCATACATTTTTTCAGTTCAGGAATATTGCCCGGCCAATAATATTGAGTGAGCAATTGCAAAGCAGGATAAGATATTCTTTTAACAAGCTTTTCTGTCTGCCCTGAATTTTGTCCCGCAGCAGAATTTTCCTGTTCTGCAATTTGAGAAAGAAAATGTTCAGCCAGCGGAATAATATCTTCACGGCGTTCCCGAAGGGGCGGAACATACAAATTATACAAATTCAAACGAACATAGAGTTCTTTTAAGAATTTTCCTTCCTGAACAAGCTGTTCCAAAGAGACGCAGGTTGAAGCAACTACCCGCACATCACAATTAAAAGGCGTACCGCCCAAGCGGCAAAGTTCATGTTCCTGCAATAAATGCAAAAGTGCTTCCTGTGCTTCTTTGGTTAAATATTCCACGCAGTCAAGGAAAATTGTGCCGTATTGTGCCTGTTCAAAAAGGCCTTTTTGCGTTTGCACAGCTCCGGCAAAAGCGCCCTTTTGATAGCCCACAAGTTCGGCAAGCATTTTTTCTTCTGAAAGTGTGGCTAAATAACAACTGACAAAGGGCATTTCTTTTCTTGAACTTGCCTTATAAATGCGTCTGGCTAAAAATTCCTTGCCAACCCCATTCTCCCCAATGAGTAAAATAGGAGCTCTGCCCTGTGCCAAGTGGCTTGCCTGCTCAACCAGGTGGCGCATAATCTTTGAAAACAGAAAATAATCGCCCTCGTCTTCCTGCATAAGCGTTGAAGCTGAATCAAGACGCCACAAACGGGAAAGTTCTTCCTGTAAGTATGCAGAACCATTACCAATAAGGGATGCAACCACTTCCAGAAACAGGCAGCGCCACTCTAAATCATCTCTGTCTCCGCCCATGGTATCCACATTGAGAGTTCCTAAAATATCCCGTGCGGTCATGGGATTTGCTTCAACCGGGGATAAAACAGGCACAGAAATAAAGGCGAGTTTTTCCATTTCCTCATCAGTGCGATTGAAGAGAAGACTTAAAAAATGTTTATCATCTTTAAGTTTATCAACAATAATTGGTTTTCCTGTTGCAAAAACTTGCCCAGTCACACCCACCCCGGGGGAATAGGTGACTTCATTGACTTCCTGGGAAGAATATGCATGGCGTAAACGTAAGAGCCCTGTTTCCGGTTCAAAAAGAACCAAGTGGGCACGCATAAAATTATGTCGTTTGGTTAAGAGTTGTAAAAAAAACTCTAAATTGGAACGAAAAGAACGTTGTGGTCCAAGGTAAGACGCCATTATTCTTAGGGTTTCAAGATAGTCCCGAAAGTTGTCTGGAGTTTTTGCCATAAAATAGCCTGCTTGGCCTTGAAAAGCCCTATTTAGAGAGTTCTTTTATACGGTTTTGATAAAAAATAACATCTGTTGCATTGATATTTTCAAATAAATTGATACCGTCCTGATATGCTTTGACGGCCTTATCAGCATTGCCTGTTTGTTCTGCCATTTCGCCAATTTGAAAATACACAACAGATTGCACATCTTTTGGACAATGAGAAACAATATCTTCATAAATTTTGATTGCATCTTCATATTTGCCCTGATGTGCAGCAATTCCAGCTGTATTCATCGCCGCAGTAATGCCAAGGGCGGAATATTTTTCTTCCTGCATTACATAGCGATATGCTTCTTCAGCTTTGGCGAAATCACGTTGTTCACTGGCAAAACGAGCAATTTCAAGTTCTGTGGCAAGACGAAGTTCAGAAGGAGCCCCAGCTTTGAATTGTTCCAGTTCTGCCAAAATTTGTGCGCTGTCATTTTTAGAAACAATGCGGGCCAATTGCGTTTTTGCATCGTCAATTTTTCCTTCACGGTATCCGCTGTAAAAGGTATAGCCACCAATAAGCACAACCAGTGAAATAACAATAGCTGCAATTTTCGGAGCATTATCATTAATATATTGCCATAACGGCGTTGCTTCAGGAGAAATTTCCTGCTGCATTTCTTTCAATAAATCTTCTGCAGAACCAGTATAGGGGCTTTGATACTCTTTTTCATTAACAAGTTCAGGTTGTTTTACCTCAGATGTTTTTTTCTTTTCGGCCATAGTATCTCCTTAGGAATATTACACAAAACGTAATTAACTTTTTTGTATTACTATACTTAGCCCCTTTTTGGAAAACGCACAAGCTAAAAATTAGAAATTCTTTATTTTTGTATTGCAAAAAAGGGCTAACATCTTTATAATATAGAAAAATTTAAATTGACAAACTTGTAACAAAGGCAAAATACAATGGAAAATCTCTCAACACAAATTTACAAAATTGCACAAAACGCCAAACAGGCTTCCCGTGAAATTGCCAAAGCAAGCCCAGAACTAAAAAATACCGCCCTTACTGCTCTTGCGCAAATTCTCATAGAAAAGAAACAGGAAATTCTTGCTGCAAATGCTCTTGATATTGCAAAAGCAAAGGAAAATAATTTATCTTTGCCGAAAATTGACAGGCTGACTCTGACAGAAAAAATTATTCAGGGCATGGCGGATGCATGCATTTTCATCGCACAGCGGCCTGACCCTATCGGGGCCATGGATAAGCAATGGCAGATCCCTAATGGCCTTTTAGTCGGCAAAATGCGTGTGCCCCTTGGCGTTATTGCCATGATCTATGAATCTCGCCCCAATGTGACCATTGACGCGGCAATTTTATGCCTGAAAGCCGGCAATGCTGTTATTTTGCGCGGAGGCTCTGAAGCATACAATTCCAATATTCTTTTGACAAAGCTTATTCAGGAAGCCCTCACAAAGAACGGCTTCTGCAAAGAAATTGTTCAATGCATTGAAAACACAGAACACGAAAGTATTTATGAACTTTGCAAACTTTCTCAATTTATTGATGTAATGATACCCCGCGGCGGCGAAAAAATGGTGCAGTCCATTGCCAGCCATGCCACCATGCCCGTGCTCAAACACGATAAGGGGGTACCGCATCTTTTTGCAGATGAAAGCGCTGATTTTGCAAAAACAGTGGAAATTATTTTTAATGCAAAAACCCAAAGAACAGGTGTTTGCAATGCCCTTGAAGGCGTGCTTGTCCACAGTGCCATTGCAGAAAAATTTATTCCTCTTTTAGAAGAAAAACTTGCTGAAAAGAATGTAGAAATTTTTGCCTGTGAAAAAAGTCTGCCTCTATTCAAAAAACTGGCAAAACCCATTCAGGAGGAACATAAAGGCAAAGAATTCGGCGCCCTGCAAATGGTTTGCCTTATAGTCAATTCTCTGGACGAAGCCCTTGATTATATTCACAAATACGGCTCTCATCACACCGAAGTTATTTGCACCAACAATTATGAACATGCCCAGCGCTTCCTGCGCGAAGCTGATGCTGCCATGGTGGCAGTGAATGCTTCTTCACGTTTTAATGATGGCGGAGAACTGGGACTTGGAGCGGAAATTGGCATCAGCACAACAAAAATGCATGCCTACGGGCCCATGGGCGTTGAAGAATTAACCACAACCAAATTTGTAGTGTACGGAAATGGACAAATTCGCAAATAAAAAAGTCGGCATTATGGGAGGGGCATTTAACCCCTTTCATATTGGGCACTTACGCCATGCCATTGAAATTGCCGAAGAATTGGAACTTGATGCCATTGATCTTTTGGTATCCTATAACCATCCCCAAAAAGAGGGACTACTCCCTTTTGAACTGCGTATACAATGTATTGAAAAATCCATTCAACATCTTGATTTTATTCACATCAACAGAATTGAAGAAAATATTTGCGGTCTTTCTTATACTGACATAATTTTGACAGAGTGGAAAAAAATGCATCCCGAGGCCATTCCCTATTTTCTCATGGGTATTGAAGATTTCAAAAATCTTCCCACCTGGCATAATGGACTGACCCTGCACACACTTGCCAATCTCATTGTTGTGGCAAGGCTTGGAAAAACTGCCAAGGATTTTTATCAAATTGCGCAGGATTATTGGAGCCACTGCACCATTTCAGAAGAAAATTCCTCCCTGCCTCTTACAAAACAGAAAAAAGTAAAACTTTTTCTTGAAGATCAATGTATTTGCACCTTTATCAGTATTCCCACCCTTGAAATTGACGCTACCTCCATTCGCAAACACTGGAGTCGTAAACGCAATATCAAAGGGCTTGTGCATGATGATGTGATCAGTTTCCTTGATAAAGAACAAGAAATTATTAAAAAATACTGGAATTAAAAATTTTTTTATAATTTTCCTTTACAAAGCACATTCTTTACCGTACATAAGAAGCGCAGACTTGATCTGCCTTTTTGTGTTTAATTTCTTTGTATTACTGGTGAAAAATGAAACTTTATAAAAGCCTTTGTGTGTATTTTGCAACTATTTGTTTTATTGCATCTTTTTGCATTCTGCACTTCACATTTGCAACTATTGACTATATCCATCTTGCCTTTTTAAGCGCACCTGTGTCTGTATTTTCTGTCAGTATTGTTGGTCTTGTGGCCAGCTTTGTTATGTACAGAAGCACGCAGCAAACTTTGATTATTTTGTTAAAACGCCGTGCCGGACGTGTTTATGCTGAGCTTTTGCACCATAAAATGCGTCTTATTGATGTGATTGACGGTAAAAGCTATGTGGATATTGAAAAATATCTTTATCACAGGGATGCATTTATAAAAATTAAAAAGCTTTTATATGATGAATATTTTGCCCTGTTCACCTATGATCCGTTTTTCAAAAACACAAAATCCTATAAGGCTGTCACAGATTTTAACTCCCTGCATCAGGATTTATTGAATTATATTCGTTCTCAACATATTGACAACATTGAATATAACAACTTAAAAATCCTGTATCAAAAAGTATACAGACAACCCATTGTTGCCGATACACCGGAAGAAAACTTCAATCACCCGGATATTATTGAAGCCATGGAAAATTTCCGTTCCGGTTTGGATTACGCGCTGATTAACGCTGATACCATTATGAATTTTATTGACACACACCTGTATGCTCTTGATGAATATTTCCATACAGGCGAATCATGGACAAGCATTAAAGAGCGCTTTGACCAGGAATTCCAACATTGGGTACAAAATCCCGAAGAAAATTAAAAAAGGGGGTGCAATCCCCCTCTTTTTTTATACTATGAACACGAATCTGCAAGAATTACAAAAGAAATTAGGCTATCAATTCAAAGATATTGCATTATTAAAGACAGCCCTGACCCATAGTTCCTATATCAATGAAAATTCTTCCTCCATGCACAATGAACGCCTTGAATTTTTAGGGGATGCAATTTTAGAAATTCATATTTCTGAAGAGCTCTACAAGCGTTTTCCAAAAGCTCGCGAAGGAACGCTGACCTTTTTCCGCTCACAAATTGTCAATGAAAAATCTTTAGCTGAAACCGCAAGGCAGCTCAATATTCCCGACTATCTGCTCCTTGGCATTGGCGAGGAAAACCAAGGCGGAAGACACCGCCCTGCCCTTATTGCCGATGCAGTGGAAGCAATTTTAGGAGCTATTTATTTAGACAGTGATTTTGCTGTTTCCAAGAAAATTGTTCTTGCCCTCTTTGATAAAAAATTTCCTAAACAAGACACTATCATCCAAAAGAAAAGTTATAAAACGCTTTTACAGGAATGTACTCAGGCTCATTTTGGCTATACGCCCAAATACGAACTTCTTTCCCAGGAAGGCCCCGAACACAATAAAACCTTTACTGTTCGCTATGCGTCTCCGCAGGGTTTTTCTGTGACTGCAGCGAGCAGCAGTATCAAAAAAGCGGAACATGAAGCCGCAAGAATGGCTCTTGAAAAATACCGGACAATTCTCGCCAAACAAAATAATTAAAAACGCTCACAAAATATTTAACCAAAAAAAAAGTCTATTCACATCCTATGAATAGACTTTTCAAGTTTTTTTGACGACTATGCACATCCTTACTCCCTCCATATAAGAGCATATAAGGTTTATAAGGATAATTTCACTATAAGCTATCACACAGGGAATTCTTCTGCCTCTGCCTTTGGAGGCAGAAGAAAATCTCTGATATACCTTATACCTAGGTGGAGAACTAACACTAAGGACATTCCTGAAACGGACAGTCTTAGCTTAGTAAATTTCCAAAATATTATCCTAATAACTGCAGAGCCATTTGTGGTAATTGGTTTGCTTGTGACAGCATGGAAACCGCGGAGTTACTCAAAACCTGGTTTCTGACGAATTCCGTCATTTCTGTTGCTACGTCAACGTCAGAAATTCGAGATTCTGAAGCTTGCAGGTTTTCAGCCTGAATGCTGAGGTTTGCAATGGTGTTTTCCAAGCGGTTTTGCATTGCACCAAGGTGAGCACGGATATTATCCTTTGACACAATAGCATCTCTAATACCTTCAAGAGCTTTTTGAGCATTTGCCTGAGTAGAAATGTTGTGAGCAGCCATGCTGGGGTCTGCACTGTTACCAACACCAAGAGCTGATGCAGTTGTACAGCCAATTGTAATGTAGTAGTAGTCTTCGTCTGAGTCGTTGCCTGAACCAAAGTGAACCTTCAATGGACCAACGGAGTTGAGTCCAGTACCATCGTGACCGTAAGGTGGATTCAATGGATCAGATGAGCTCAAAGTACCATCAAGCAATTTAATATTGTTGAAGTCTGTTGCCATGGAAATACGTGTGATTTCTGAGGCCATTTGTTGATATTCTGAATCAATGATTGCACGTTGAACAGAATCATACGTACCGGTTGCAGCTTGTTCTGCAAGCTCTTTCATACGAATGAGCTTTTCATCGATGGTTTGAAGCGCACCATCAGCGGTTTGAATCAAGGAAATTGCGTCGTTGGCGTTACGAATACCTTGATTTAATGCAGCGATATCTGAACGCATAAGTTCGCGGATTGCAAGACCTGCTGCGTCGTCTGCGGCTGTTTCAACACGAAGTCCTGAAGAAAGTTTACGTGTAGAGTCAGCTAATCTGTTATAGTGAGTATTCAAGTTTCTCGCTACGTTCATTGCCATCATGTTATGGTTTACAACTAATGACATAATTCACCCCTCCTAAGTTTTTAGGTATGCCGCATATGATGCAAAGGCAATACCAAAATAAAAATATCAATTATTTTCGATTAGTTATAAAAACATATTTTAATGGTATGCAAAAATTTCCCAGCTTAATCCAGTTTTTTGACTTAAGAAAAAAATTAAAAAATTGCCTGAGTTATCCTTAAATTTCAGCTTAAAGAAAAATTTTCCCAGCTAAGGGATTAAAATATTTTCCTTTACACTTTGCCTCAGGCTTATTATGCTCTTCTTATCCTTTTAATATATTAACACATTACCAAAGAGGCCGTCGTGAAAACCCAAGCCAAGACTAAAACTACCGCAAGAAAAACTGATACTGCTAACAGAAGAAAAACAAATACACGAGCAGCAAACACAAGAGCTCCCAGAAATACAAGAAATACAGAAAGAAAATCTGACAGAAATTTTACGGAAAAAACCGAAAAAGCATACGATAAAAAGATTGAAAAAATTGACGCATCCATATCAGATGAAAATTTTGGTGTTCCCAATCTGGAAATAGAAGAGCTTGCTTTTACTGCTTCCCTTGACCCTATTCATTATACTGTAGAGGAAGAAACAAGCTCCAAAAGCAATGTTATTTTAGGCTCATTGCAGCCTGTTCCGGGATTTAAACCTGAAATTCTTGCCCCTGCCGGTGATCAGGCTTCCTTTCTGGCAGGACTTGCAGCCGGTGCTGATGCAACCTATGTGGGCTTAAAAAACTTTTCAGCTCGCGCAGGTGCTGACAACTTCAGCATTTCTGAACTTTCCCAAATGGTCAATCTTTCAGCAAAATACGGAAAGAAAATCAATGTTGCCTTCAACTCCCTGATCAAGCCCAATGATATTCCTGCTGCCGGAAGACTTTTCAAACGTTTGGCGCGCGATGTAAAACCAAATGCTTTGATTATTCAGGATGCTGGACTCATTGATATTGCCCGTCAGGCAGGCTTTGAAGGCGAAATACACCTTTCAACCCTTGCCAATATCACCCACCCCAAAGCCCTTGAAAATGCTTATAATCTTGGAGCAAACCGGGTTATTCTGCCCCGTGAAACCAATATTGATGAACTGAGAATAATTGCAGAAAGCTGCCCCAAAGATTTAAGTCTGGAACTTTTCATCCATGGCGCGCTTTGTTTTTGTGTTTCCGGCCGCTGTTACTGGTCAAGCTACATGGGAGGCAAAAGCGGGCTTCGCGGACGCTGCGTACAGCCCTGCCGCCGCGTGTACAGACAAAAATCCCGTGAAGGCAGATATTTTTCCAGTCAGGACTTTTCCCTTGATGTGCTGGTTAAAACACTGCTTTCCATTCCGCAAATCAACTGCTGGAAAATTGAAGGCAGGAAAAAAGGCCCACACTACGTATACCATACGGTTTTAGCCTATAAACTTCTGCGCGATGAAGGAAATGCTGCCAAGAAAGAAGCAGAAAAACTGCTTGGCATGGCACTTGGCAGACCAAGTACACACAGTCTTTTCCTTCCTCAAAATGAACAAACCGTCACTGCTCCGGAAGAAAGTACCGGATCTGGACTTTTGGTCGGCAAAATCCAATTTGATGTGGTGGAAGAAAAGAAAGGCAAAGACAAGAAATCTGCAGCAAAAGGCAAAAGCGGACAGCATCAAACACGGCAAAATCTTTCCCTGCCTTATTTCAAACCCTATATCCCCCTTATTGCCAAAGATTTACTCCGTATTGGCTATGAAGACGATCCATGGCACGCAACCATTAATGTCAGCCGTGCCATTCCAAAGGCTGGAACCTTTACCATAAAAGGTGAACGCCACAAAACGCCAAAAGCCGGAACGCCTGTTTTCCTGATTGACAGAAAAGAACCTGAACTTCTGGCAGAATTGGCAGTATGGGAAAAGAAACTGCAATCAATGCCTGCTGTGCAAAGCACCAATGTGGAATTTACCCCCAGTTTGCCAAAGCCCTGTCAGGCACGCAAGGGCCTCAATATCAATGTACGCGTCTCTCTTCCTCAGGGAAAGGAAACAAAAGCAGCCAGAAGTTCACTCACCGGGCTGTGGCTGAGCCCAAGCACAGTGAGGGCAGTTTCCCGCACGCTCGCCCCTCGTATTTCCTGGTGGCTTCCTCCTGTTATTTGGACAAATGAAGAACATATTTGGCAAAAAGCAATTATTGAAGCCATTAGAAACGGAGCTATGCACTTTGTCTGCAATGAGCCTTGGCAAATTGCCTTTTTCCAAAACTACCCTGCCTTTACCTGCCGCTTTGAAAATTTTGGACAGGAAAACAAGGAAGATAAAGGGAAGCCAAACAGCCCAAGCAGTAAAATGAGAGTTCCCCGCGGCGGAAAAACCAATCAGGCTGGTGATCGCTTCCACCTGACGGCAGGGCCATTTTGTAATATTGCCAATGCGTCTGCCATTGCCCTCCTCAAGCGCATGGGTTATGATGATGTGATTGTCAGCCCGGAACTTGCTCGTGATGATTTTCTGCTTCTGCCCCGCCAGTCTTCCCTTCCGCTGGGCTTTGTCTTGGAAGGTTTTTGGCCCATGGGCTTATCACGCCATGAACCTCTTTATCTCAAAAGCAATATTCCTTTTGAAAGTCCCAAGGGTGAACAATTCTGGACGCGCAAATATGGGCAAAATCTTTGGATTTATCCTGCATGGCCTGTGGATTTCTCTGCTCATAAAGCAGAACTTGAGCATGCCGGGTACAGTTTCTTTGTAAAACTGGAAGAAAACTGCCCCAATGAACAGGAAAGAAAATCCAGTGAATTTAACTGGAATAATACCTTGTTATAAAAGAAGATAACAGTCAGAAGCTATAAAAATCCCTCGTAAAGAGGGATTTTTCTTTTATGCATGTGTCGCTTTATATTTAATCCATTTGTCACGTATTATTTTAAAGGGCTTTTCCAATTTTCGCATATAGGGGCGAGTATCTCTTTTTATTTTCAAAAGGAAACGATACCAGACAAATTGCAGTAAAAATTCCTGTTTTGTGTTTTTCCTGAGCATTTTCTTATAGGATTCACTTCCTTTTATCGCCAATAAATCCTTTGCAAAAACAGGTGTTTTTTCAGCCAGTTCCCACCACAGGGCAATATTAGGATAATAAAAGGGTGTAAAAACTTTGCTGATCCTAAAGCCATTGCTTGCCCAGGGTTTGACAGAAAAATGAATAATTTTAGGACAATCCAGATTTTCATAAAAACTTTCATCAGCAAAAGGATCAGGATGTTCTTTCCATTCCTTCTTTGTTTCTTTAGGATCTGTCAAATTATTCCACATTAAATTCCACTGATACGGCAAAATTTTCACTCTGTCTTTAAACACAGCATTGAGCGCGTCTTGATCCGGGCAAAGCACGTGATAACAATTAAGAAAATGCATTACTTTTTCTTGTATATTTTCCTTTCGCCAATTTTCAACATCAATCAGCATTACCCCAGAATTAAAATAACAATGATGCGTACCAAAAGAATAATTTTCTTGCCCTGTTCTGCTTTGAAGCGTGTGTTTTAATTGCGGAAAATTAGGAACAGCAGCAAGTTTTTTCTCCTCTAAATCCTGCACCATAAAAGCACGAATATCCGTATTAACAAGCGTATCACCGTCTAAATACAGCGCACGTTTTACTTCCTTTGGCAAAAATTCAGTCAGCATAATCCGGTAATATGCGGAAAAACTTTTCCGCCAGCGTGGAAAATCAAGAAAAAGTTTATCATCAAGATAATGCACTTCTATGGAAACCGGATTAATCTCATTTAACTCTTTTTCTAATTCATTGATTTTATGCATTATTTTATCTGAAAGTGTATCAGTCAAAATATGAAAGCAGTATTTTTCTTCTCTATTTTCAGTTTCGCCACAATCTTTCAAAAGCCTGTTTTCAAGCTCCTGATAAGAAATATGTTTATCTGTATTTTGCACAATGCTTGTTATGCACACGCAAATATACGGAATATATTTTTCATTTCCATTAAAAATAATATGATACATGTTATCCTCATTTATTAATAGATAAATGATACCAAGTTACACAAAAATTGCAAGAAAATGGCAAAACACTGCAACCACACGGCAAAACTCTTTCCTTTACATTTTACAAAATTCCAACTATACTTTTTAAACATTTAAATTAAGGAGCTATTCATGGCTTACGATATTCGTTTAGTAAAAATTGTTACCGGTGAACTCACCATTGGAAAATATGACGCAGAAGCAAAAGCTCTGACCGATGTTGCAATTATGCAGACTGTGCCTTCTCAACAAGGCGGCGTACAAATTATGCTTCTTCCTTACGGCTATCCTTTTGAACAAGATTTTTGCGGAAAAATTGAAGAAAAACATTTTCTCTATGTATATTCAAAAGTGCCTCAGGAAATGATTGATAAATACCTTGAATCAAGCTCAAATATCAGCTTGAAATCTGGCGGATTGGATCCTAATCCTTCCAGCGGTATTATTTTATAAATTTTTCATTCTTGCTATATTTTGTGAAAGTGAGGGGATTTTCCTCTCACTTTCCTGTTATAAAGGGCTGCCATGCGTGAAATTTTAGCCTTGCTTCCAAAACCAAGCCGTTATTTAGGCATTGAAGAAGGAGCTTGCAACGTTGATTTATCCAAAACAGAACTCCATACTGTTTTGGCGTTTCCTGATATGTATGAAGTGGGTATGTCTTATTTGGGGCATAAAATTTTATACTCTTTGCTCAATAATACCCCTAAAATCACTGCTGAACGCGTGTTTACGCCTTGCCGTGACGCGGCGAAAATCATGCGCGAACACAAGGTTCCCCTTGCAACCCTTGAAAGTGACACGCCTCTTGCCAAAACGCATTTGATTGGCTTTACCATTACCACAGAATTATGCTTTACCAATCTTCTGTTTATGCTTGATTTAGCGGGTATTCCTTTGCGAGCAGAAGATCGGGGCGATGATTTATTTACCTATCCTATCATCATGGCTGGCGGCGGTTGTACCATTTGTTCTGAACCTGTTGCACCCTTTATGGATATGATGGCTCTTGGCGAAGGTGAATGTATTTTGCCTCCCCTCACAGAACTCTTGATGAAAGCCCGTCGGGAAAAATGGACAAAAACACATTTTTTGAAAGAAGCACGCCATATTCCGGGTATCTATGTTCCACGCTTCTTTGACATGAATGCTGACGGAACACTCACGCCCCAATTCGCTGATTATACAAAAATAAAACGCCGTGCTGTGACGGATTTAAAAGACGCTCCCTATCCGGAAAAACAAGTTGTACCTTTTGGGGCTGTGCATAACAGACTTTCCCTTGAAATTGCAAGGGGCTGCACACGGGGCTGTCGTTTTTGTCAGGCGGGCATGACGCTCCGCCCTTCACGGGAAAGAAATGTGGAAGAAATAAAAGGAATTTTAGGCAGCTGCCTTGCGAAAACAGGTTTTGATGATGTTTCTTTTCTGGCGCTTTCCTGTGGCGATTTCTCCATGCTCAAGCATTTATTTTTGGATTCTGCGAAAAAATGTCAGGAAGAACAAATTTCCATTTCCTTGCCTTCCCTGCGTGTTGGCTCTGTGGACGGCGATATTATGGAAGCCATGGCAGGCATTCGCCGCACAGGTGCAACCCTTGCTCCGGAAGCAGGAAGTCAGCGATTACGCAACGTTATCAATAAAGGCATTACAGAAGAAGCCCTTATCCACCACGTGCGTCAATTAGTTGGCTATGGCTGGCAGCAGGTAAAACTCTATTTCATGCTGGGCCTTCCCACTGAAACCTATGAAGATTTAGACGCCATTGTTGAACTTTGCAAAAAAGTACGCGATTGCTGCCGCCTGCCCAATGAAAAAGGTTATTATGAAGGTCCCCGCATTGCTGTGACCGCCGCCCTTTCACCGTTTGTGCCCAAAACGCACACGCCTTTCCAATGGGAAGCACAAATTCCGTTAGAGGAAATGAAAAAACGTATTTTCTATTTGCGTGACCAGTTCAAGAAGCAAAAAGCCCTGACCATGCGCTGGCATGAACCTGCCATGAGCCACCTTGAGGGGATTATTTCCCGCGGTGACAGACGTCTTGCTCCCTTTATTGAATGTGCCTACAAAAAAGGCGCGGTTTTCGATACATGGATTGAAGGCTTTAGCCTTGCCCCCTGGTATGAAGCTGCCAGAGAATGCCAGATTAATATTGACGAATGGATTGGCGCACGAGATCTTTCCGCTCCGCTTCCCTGGGATCATTTAGAAGCAGGACTGAGCAAAGAATTTCTCCTGAAAGAACGGGAACGCGCCCTGCAGGAAAAAATTACCCAGGACTGCCGCTATCATACCTGCAGAAACTGCGGTGCCTGTGATACAAAGGCCGGAGCTTCTCTTCTCAGGGAACAGGGTGACGCGCCCCTGCATACCATGCTCAACCAAGACCATAGAGACCAAATTGAATTTGGGGAAATTCCAGCTCCAAAAATTGGACAAAAGGCAGAAGCACCCCATATTGATGATAAACTCAAGCAAAAGGCTGTGCGTTATCGTATTTGGCATAAGAAAATCGGACAAGCTGCCTTCTTGAGTCAATTGGAAATACAGGCACTTTTTGACCGGGCAATGCGCCGGGCTAAACTCCCTCTTGCCTTTTCACAAGGATTTCACCCCATGCCCCTGCTCACCTTTGGCATGGCACTGACCACCAGCATTGAAAGTGAAGCCGAATGGTTTGCCATTACTTTGCGCAGCCCCATGAGCAAGGAAGACGTTATCAAAGCCTTAAGTCCCCATATGCTCCGCGGCATGGAAATCACCTTTATTGAAGAAATGCCACTAACAGGCACTATCCACAATGCTGTCAAAGAAACATTTCTTTTAGGGCACAAGACCTATACAAAAGAACAAATCTGGCAGGCTGTGAAAGCATTTGCCGGAAAGCAGGAAATTTTGTACAGCAAAAATAATAAGAAAGGCGTGCTCAAAACCCGCAATATCCGTCCTGTTCTGGTTGAGTATAAACAGTCAGAACACCCTGATTTTGCAGTAGAAATAACACTGTCTTGGGAAGAAGGCTATATTTCACCCATTACCTTTAGTCAATTTATTCTGGAAAACAGTTCCAGTGCGGATTTAAAACTCCGCAAGACAAAGCAAATTTTTGCATAAGAAATTGAGAATTTTTGCAGGGGAAAAACTTTATCTCTGCTGTCCATTTGCGTAATTGCTCATTCTTCGCAAACGCAAACGACTTCGTCGCCTTCGGTGGCTGAAAAAGTTTCTTTCCCCAAAAAATCAAGCAATCCCTTTTGGGCTTGATTTTTCGAGAACGAGAACGTTTATAACGTATTGTAGGCTTTGTATGGCTTCGCCATGCCAACAATACGTGAAAAAGCCCCTGCACCCCTTTACAAAAATTTTTAAAATAATTTTCTTATTATTTTTAAATTATTATATAATTCTAAATAGTTATAAAAAATATATTATGAAGAATAACGAAAATATTCTAATGAAATTCTATATGTTATTTCTAATATCAGAATAACTGGGTAAACCAAACATGGAATTTGCCGTTTTGACAGCCCGTACAACAGCTTTTTCCATAACCATAGTCGCAAGTACCCCAAAAGCATTGATATCAGCTTTTTTCTCACCCAGACTCACTGCATAAATAGTATCGCCGTCTGCCATGGTATGCACAGGGCAAATAGTCCGCGCAAAAGCATTATGGGTCACTGAAGCAATTTTAGAGAGACTTGCCTTGTCAAAGCCCGCATTGGTAAAAATAATACCTAACGTTGTATTGGTGACACTCTTATCTTGGGCAAAGAGATTTTGTTCCTGAGCTAAAATCTTTAATAATTCTGTTTGTGATGTACGATTATGGGCAAAGGATTTTTTATCTTCAGCAAGCAAACCAGCAATTTTTTGCCCTGTTTCAGAATCAAAAATATCGCCTAAAGCATTCACGACAACCACAGCACCCGCCTGTATGCCGTCAAGCTCCATGGCACAGGCACCAATACCGCTTTTCATGGCATATTCCATACCACAGACCTTGCCTACACTGGCACCCATGCCTGCTCCCACACAGCCTTCTATAAATTCCGTATTAACGGCATTTTTGCAGGCTTCATATGCCATTTCTTTGGTTGGACGAACCTTGCAGCTGCCCAGTGTCAAATCAAAGATACAGGATTGACAGACCAGCGGTACTTTTGTCACACCCACATCAAAGCCAATGCCCTGTTCTTCCAACCAGGCAAGCACACCCCCGCTGGCATCAAGCCCAAAGGCAGAACCACCGGAAAGCACAAGAGCATGCAGTCCGCCTGCACCTTTTTGCGGATCAAGAAGCGGTGTTTCACGGCTGGCCGGGCCTCCGCCGCGCACATCAACACCCAGCGGAGAGAGTTTATCAAAAAGAAAAACACTGATACCCGTGCCGGCTTCTGCACTATGGGCATGCCCTGCTTTAAATCCTTGAATGGCAAAAAGAGGAATTTCCTGTATTTTCATAGTGTTATTATATATTATTTTTGTTCAGCAGTATGGGAAAGCGCATAGGTATCTTTTGCCACAAAACTGCAAATAAGCGCCAGAACTGCACTGAAAAGCACCAGACCGCAAGCCATGCGATAAGAACTGATCACATCATAGCCGGCTTGAGAGGTGTAATTCAGGATCTTGCCAAACAAAATTTGTGTCAACGCTGTCCAAAGCGGATAAAACATATTGAAAAGTCCAAGGGCTGTGCCTGTCAGCTCTTTAGGGCAAATTTCCTTGACCATGGTATTGCAGATATTAGAGCCTGAAACACCGCACATAAACATAATGCCCAAAACCACAAACATGAAATAATTTAAATGTCCTGCGGCAAAAACAAACAAGGCACAAGGGATTGCATAAATAACAGTGATTAATATCAGCACTTTTTTCCGGCTGTGGAAAACCATATCTGACAAAAAGCCTACAGAAAACTGGATAAAAATAAGGAATGTTCCGCCAATGGAAATAACAGAAGACAGCTGCATGGTTCCATAGGAAGACGTATTTTGCATATATTCAATAAACCAAAGGTTTATCATCATATAAATGGAGCCTGTTGCCACCATTTGCCATAAGCACATGGGCCAGAAATGTTTATTTTTAATAACGATTAATAGTCCATTAAATACGCCTTTGAACGTAGCTTTTTGCTTTTTGGGAATTTGATAAGGAGAAATTTCAGGAATAAAGAAAAACCAACACAGCGTCAGTCCCAGCACAACAACAGCCATAAGCAGCATTGCACCCCGCCAGGTCAAAAGCTGAACAACAAAGAGCAAAGGCGTTGCCGCAAGTACTGGGCCAAGTTCACTGATACCGCACAAAATACTGTTTGCCCGGGCAAAATTCTGGGGCGGAAACCATAAACTCAGCATGGTAATGGAAATAACAGACAAAGACACCCCTACCCCAATGAAGAAACGGGAAATAATAACCTGAGTTTGGGTTTGGGAAAACGCAAAACCAAGGGTTGCAATGCCGGCAATTAATGTAAAAATAATCAGAATTTTTCGAGGGCCAAAAGCATCTGCCAAAATACCGGCAGGAAGCTGCATAAAACCATAGGAAAACATGGTTGCCGCGCTCACATAGCCAATATTTTGCGGGGTAAAGGCAAAATCAAAGGCCATATAATCCACAAGAACCGTAGGACAGCTTCTTGACAATAAACTCAGCAAATACCCAATACCACAAAGAATAAGAACAAAATAACTTTTTTTCATTTTGCACCTAAAAAATGTATTTTTTCAAAAATTCAAGATGATAAAAGCTAAATCGTATAAAAATTCAAATTCGGCAAAAATTAGAACTCGACAACCTGCCCTGTTTCTGCCACTTCCCGAAGCAAAGTGAGAGCCTCCCTTGCTTCATTTTCTTCGAGTACCCGAAGGGCAAAACCAGCGTGTACTATCATATAATCCCCGACTTTAGGGGCTTTTTCCAAAAGCATGGTAGAAACAATCAGATAGGTTTCTCCTTCTCCAACGCGAACTCTTGCATTATTATCTTCTAAAACTTCTGTTACACAAACAGGAACAGCTAAGCACATATTAAAACCTCTTTAATAGTTCAGTGCCTTTCTTATACTGCTTTTTGCTTTTTCTGACAAGCAAAAGCCTTTTCTCACATTTATTTTTATTGCCAATTATAAGAAAATAGTCTATTAAAGACATTCGCGGGAAGAAATTATGATAAAAATTTTATTGATAAATCCCTTTATAAAAATGCTGGATCTCCTTGGTGCTGTTGCGCTTTTTCTTTTTGACGCAATTTTTGCCACCAAAAATGTTCGCCACCTTTTCAACAAAATTTTTAATCAAGTTTTTGTGATTGGGGCACAATCCATTTTTGTTATTTTGCTGATTGGACTTTTTACTGGTCTTGTTCTTGGTTTGCAAGCCTTTTACGCCATGAGCATGTTCGAAGCACAAGGCATGCTGGGTTCCCTCATTTCGCTGACTCTTATCCGTGAAATGGGGCCGGTTCTTACAGCCATTATGGTTGCCGCACGTGCCGGCAGTGCCATGACCGCTGAAATTGGCGTTATGCGTATCAGCGATCAAATTGACGCCCTGACTGTTATGGATATCCACCCAATCGGTTATTTGGTCAGCCCAAGACTCTGGGCAGCGCTCATTTCTTTTCCGCTGCTGACGGCTATTTTCAATATTATCGGACTTATCGGCGGCTATCTTTCTGCCTGTGTGCTCCTTGGGCTCAACGCGGGACGCTACATGTCCGGTGTTGAATCTTCTGTGATGCTTGAGGACGTCAATGGCTGTATGCTCAAGTCTCTTGTTTTTGCTGTTATTGTTATTTTAATTTGTTGTTATCAAGGCTATTTTGTACATACCAGAAGAGACGCAAAAGGCCCTGTTGCTGTTGGTAATGCAACAACTTCCGCTGTTGTCACAAGCTGTGTACTCATTTTAATTGCTGATTATGTGCTCAGCTCTTTTCTTTTATAGGATTTATTATGGATTTATTACAAAAAGCCTGGGATATCAAAATAGAAAATTTATCTGCCGGTTATAAAGATAAAACCGTTATTAAAAGCATGAATGCCCATATTCCTGCCCAGCAGATTACCGCGGTTTTAGGAGAATCCGGCTGCGGAAAAACTACGCTTTTAAAAGTTTTTCTGGGGCTTATTCCTGTGCAAAGCGGTAAATTTTCCATTGCGGATACAGATATAACCAAACTCAGCGAAAAATCATTCCGCTTTATGCGCCGGCGTTTCGGCGTGCTGTTCCAGGACGGGGCACTGCTTAGTTCCTTGAATTTACTGGATAATGTCGCTTTGCCTCTCAAAGAGCATACCAAACTTTCTCAAAATATTATCAAAAAGGCTGTGCTGGAAACCCTTGATTTGGTAGGGCTCAAAGAAGCTGCCTATCGCTATCCCAGTGAACTCTCCGGCGGTATGCGCAAACGTGCAGGGCTTGCCCGCGCCATTATTACGGAACCTCCTCTTTTATTTTATGATGAACCAACCTCAGGACTTGACCCCATTACCAGCATGCGTATGGATCAGCTGCTTCTTGACATGCAGGCCTGTTACAAAAATATGACAACAGTACTCATTACCCATGATATGAACAGCGTGAAAAGGGTTGCAGATTATATTTTGCTGGTAAAAGACGGTGTTGCGCATTTTAACGGTACGAAAGAGGACTTTTTAAATTCCTCTGATCCCTATATCCAAAACTTTTTGGAACAGCAGGAAAAACATGAACAAAAACATACGCTTCCTGATAATCCAGAAGTGAGAAAGGCTCTAGATACCTGGCTGCAAAGTTAATACAAACAAATAAAAATATAGAAATATATTGAGGTACGTATGATAAAAAAACAAAGTGCAGTTGGAATATTTGTTCTCATCGGTTTACTTTGTATTGGATATTTAACCATAAAACTTGGAAAAATGGAAGTTTTTGGCAGTAACAGCTATACAATAGAAGCACAGTTTTCCTCTGTTCAAGGCCTGAGAAATGGCGCGAATGTTGAAATTGCAGGAGTGCAGGTAGGTCGTGTCAGCGCAATTACTCTTGACCCGGAATCCTATGTGGCCAAAATCAGCATGAAAATAAATAAAGACATTGCACTCAGCGACGATACCATGGCATCCATTAAAACAAGCGGACTGATTGGGGATAAATTCATTGAACTTACCCCCGGCGGTTCTGATGATCTTTTGGCAGAAGGTTCTTCTATTACGGATACTGAACCTCCGGTTGATCTTATTGCCCTTATTTCAAAATATGTTTTCGGGAGCTTATAATGTTTAAAAAAATTGTATTACTTCTCTTTGTTCTAATCCTTTCTGTAAGTACTGCATATGCTGTTTCTGTTACCCCTAAACAGCGGGTTGAAGACGGCAGCGCGCGAATTTTCAATCTTCTTTTGCAGGAAGAATTTCAAAATCCTCAAACTCGCCCGGAAGTTTTAAAAGAAATTGAAACAGAACTGATTAGTTTCTTTGATTTTGAAGAATTTGCAACCCGTACTGTTGGCCCAAAATGGCGTCAATTTACCCCAGACCAAAAAGCTCGTTTTACTGAAGCTTTTACAGAACTTCTCAGAAACTCCTATATCAACACACTTAATTCCTATAATGGTGAAACCCTTTCCTATGTAGGAGAAATCCGTTCTAAAGACGGCAATAAAGTTGAAGTACACACGCTGTTTAAAGGACAGGAAAAAGATTATCCTGTTTCTTTCCGTATGTTGTTCAAAAATGATAACTGGTATGTTTATGATGTGATTATTGAAGGCATCAGCATGATTAAAAATTATCGTGAACAATTCCACGATATTCTGATCAAGGCAGACCCTGAAGAACTCATTACTCGCATCAACGAAAAAGCAAAAGAAAAAAAAGAAGAAACCCTTAAAAATAATAAAAAATAACCTATGAAAAAAATTATCTTTAATATTGCTTTAGCCTGCGTGCTGAGTATGGGAATATCTTCTTTTGCCCATGCAGAAGAAATAACAGCAGCGACCACTGCTGCGTCCGATGATTATTTTGACGACGATTACAGTGATGAAAGCTCTTTTACGCCCCATAATGATATTTTTAGAGTATGGAATAAACCATGGCATGAAATCAATGATTTTGCGCTGCTCAAAGTTGCAAAGCCTCTGCACGAAGGCTACAGTAATATCACCACTCAGGAAATACGTTCTGGATTTTCAGCTTTTCGGGAAAACCTCAAAACCCCAAAACGTATGGTCAACGCATTATTGCAGG
Source organism: uncultured Mailhella sp. (assembly GCA_910578585.1). Lineage (GTDB taxonomy): Bacteria > Desulfobacterota > Desulfovibrionia > Desulfovibrionales > Desulfovibrionaceae > Taurinivorans. The sequence continues at coordinate 2,635 of CAJTRG010000001.1, read as the reverse complement.
GCGAAATCGGACAATTTTTTGTTGAACTGGGCAGATTTATTGTCAACACAACCACAAGTTTAGGTTTTGCTGACGTGGCAAGTGTCAATAATAAACAACTTGTGCCCTATCATCCTGAAAATCTTCACTTTGGCTATACCCTTGCAACCTGGGGATTTGGTGAAGGTTCTTATTTTGTTTATCCTTTATTTGGGCCTTCCTCTGTACGCGAAGCAATTGGCACAACGGTTGATTTCTTTACCAATGCTTTTGACTATCTTGTTCCCTGGTATGTCTTTATTCCAGCCGAAACCTTCCTTGCCTTCAACGAAACAGACAAAATGTACGTGCCTTATGAAGCAATTACCTCCAATGCAATTGACCCGTATATTGCCCTTCGCAATGCCTATATGGAAAATTTATACAGCACAAGGCCTATTGTTTCAAAACCTAAAAAGTAAGGAGTTTTTATGCAAAACCAAACTCAAAAATTCCCTATCACCTGGGAACAAGTACACCGTGACGCATTACGCCTTGCCGATAAACTGAAAAATATCCAAAAATTTGACACAATTATCGCTGTTTGCCGAGGCGGGCTTGTGCCTGCTTCTCTTGTTGCCCGTGCTTTAGATATTCGCATTGTTGATACCCTTTGCTTTGAAACAAAAAATAACGAAGAAGAACTGATAAAAACAACGTCTCTGGCTGATAAAAATCTTTTAATTGTTGATGATATTGTCAATACTGGCCGCACGGCAAAAGCTGTCCGCAGGCTTTTCCCAAATGCCCATTATGCAAGCCTTTATGTCAAAGACGATTATAAAGAACTGGTCGATACCTATATCACAGACGTCAGTCAAGATACATGGTTTATTTTCCCCTGGGAACATGAATAATGAACTTTGTTCAACAATCTCGCATTTTAGCTTGCCTTGCGGTTTTGTGTTGGATACTGCTTTTCCATTCACAAACCAATATCATTATCATTGCAAGCGCCATAGCCTTTTTGACCTATCCTTTTTTCCAGCGTTTGCTTGAAAGACATAACGTTTGGTTTTCTTTGAGTATTTATTATTTTTGTCTTGCCCTTGTGGTAATTATTCCCATTATTTTAATTACTGTTCTGGTAACGCCGCAGGCTGTCAACGGTTATAAAACACTCATGCTGTGGATTGATAAGGGCTTAGACCTGCCGCCAGCCATAGAACAGCATATCACCGCCATTTATGGCTGGCTGGAAACTATCCCTGGCTTTCAAGATTTGCAAAGCTCTACCGCAGAAATCAGTGCCACACTCAAGCGCTCTCTTTCTTCCTTTTTACAGCTTCTTTTGACTGGCAGTATCAGTTTTGCAGGAAGCACTATCAATATTGCCATGCAGCTCTTTCTGATTATCTTTTTATCCGGGCTAGCTGTTGTGTATGCAAAAACCTGCCATAAGCTGGCTGTACGGGTGACAGGGCTGCCTGTGGAATGTATTAACCGCTTTATTCTTGCCCTGCAAAATACGGCACGTTCCATTTTCTTTGGAGTGTTCTTTATAGCGTTTGTGCAGGGAATTTTAACAGGAATTGGCTTTTTCATTTTCGGCGTCAAAGACGCTGCCTTCTGGGGCTTGGCTGCCATGATTTGTGCAGTTATCCCTATTTTAGGCACGGCTCTTATTTGGGTGCCTATTGCTATTACCGTATGGGTAAGCGGCTCATTTTACAGCGCCATGGGCATCATATTGTGGGGAGTTTTGATTGTTGCCAGTGCAGATAGTTTATTGCGCCCCATCTGCCTGCAAAAAGGAATAAAAACATCCATTATCGTGCTTTTTTTTGCCATTATTTGCAGTATTATTGCCTTTGGCCCCATTGGACTTATTCTTGGGCCAACCCTTGTTGCGCTGGGCATTCAAGCTGTGGAAGAAAGCGATTATTTACTGCAAAAAGCAGAAGCAAAGAAACAAGAAGAAAAATAAACAATATAAAATTGATAATTTTCACAGGGAAGAACTTTAGCTCTGCTGCCCATTTGCGTAAAGATCATTCTTCGCTAACGCAAACGGCTTTGCCGCTATTCTGTGGCTGTAAAAATTCTTTCCCTGTACCCTCTCAAAATTTTTTACATTAATTTTCGTAATATGTTTCTAGATAGTGTCGTCAATAGATTTTAGCCCAAATGGCGATACACCTTATATGTACCGCTGCCAAGAACGAAGCAGTATTTTTCGCATATCGAGTGGCAATCCCTCGCCAACGTTTTAATTCGAGAAATGCATTTTCAACGAAATGACGTAACCGATAGAGATACTTGTCATAATATCGCAGTTTCTTACGATTTTTGCGTGGAGGGATGACAGGATTGATGCCCTCTTTCTCAAGGTGTTTCACAAATTCATCGCTGTCATATCCCTTGTCCGCCAGTAAGTTTTCGGCATTTATTCCTTTAACAAGTGTGCAAGCTTGAGAACAATCTGCAATGGTACCTGCTGTAATAAACATTCTGACCGGCATACCATGCGCATCCACGGCCAAATGTATCTTTGAGTTGAGCCCCCTTTTGAGCGGCCCATATCCTGATTTCCACCATGTGCGCCTGCCGCATGCGGGTGTACCTTTTTTAGGAGGATAACAGAGTTTTGCAAAAATTAAAAGTTAATTGACGACAC